>JAZQJA010000058.1:0-64199 GCA_045541455.1 Eubacteriales bacterium | reverse complement strand
CTTAATTCATACCGAAATCAAGTACCAAAGTTGATATTTTATTTTTTTGTTTATTCTTGATAAAAAATTATGTAAACCAGCATAGAAATATTATGTAAACCTTTTTATCGATATATCAATATATAGTTGTAATAATGAAATCAGGTTCAAAATGTTCTGTTTTTTGAAAGTCAATAGATTTTTAAAAAAACATTTAAATTTTAATATTTTTATGCAATTTGCTATTTTTAATGTACGATCCAAGCATTCCCCCAAAAAAACAAAACAGCATTATAAATAATAGATTCACAATTCCTTTTACTGAAAAACTCACTTTATTATTTATAACTAGTGAAAGTGAAATCTTAAGTATTGTGATAACCGCCATAGCCATCAGTGAACAATTTATGCCTTTTGTTTGAATAGAAAATATCAATAATGTAGTGAGTAAAATAGATATAACAGCAGTTATTATTATCATAAATAGCCCTTCAAATGTCTCTGAAACATTTGTTTTGTAAATAATATAACTTGATAATATAGTTAGTAAAAACATAACTAATATAGATATCAGAATTGATACCGCCATTTTAATATACCATTTATCGAAAACACTTGAATTTTTATAATTTTGCATAAAAAAATACCCCCATTGAACACTATAATAGTATTCAACCGGGGGTAACTTTATTCTAATTATTGCTCTTCTTTAGCAACTACAGCCCATCTTTTAAATTTTAATTTTGTCTTATCGGCGCCTGTTTCAATTGTAACAGTTTCGATATCTTTAACTGATATAACTCGTCCTACGATACCGCAATCCATTATAACAACATCTCCAACCTCGAGATTGTTTCTAAGCTGTTTAACAGCCTTTTCTTTCTTTTTTTGCGGTAAAAACATTACAAGATACATAACAACCATAATGGCTATCATAACAACTACGCTCATTGTATTAGCATCCATTAGATAAAAATCCTCCAATCAATATATTATTTAGCATTATAAAATATTTCACTTTAAAAATCAAGTGTTTATATTCGTTTGCCCAGTTTTTCTATCATTTCCGCCTTAAACGACGAAAAAGTTCCGTTATCTAGGTTCATTCTTATCTTTTCCATAAGATTATTATAAAAATATAAATTATGCATAACAGCAAGTCTCATTCCCAACATTTCGCCCGCTTTAAATAAATGCCTTATATACGCCCGTGAAAAATTTCGGCACACAGGACAATCGCATTTAGGGTCAATCGGTTGCTTGTCCAATTCATATTTTTTATTTAATAAATTAATAATTCCATTTTCAGTAAAAAGGTGCGAATGTCTAGCGTTTCTTGCAGGCATTACACAGTCAAAAAAATCAACGCCTCTGTCAACTGCTTCAAGAATATTAACAGGAGTGCCAACCCCCATAAGATATCTAGGCTTATTTTCAGGCATATATGGCTCAACAGCATCAATTATATCATACATTTCTTCCGCTGTTTCACCAACTGCTAATCCGCCTATTGCATAACCATCTAAATCAAGTTTTGCAATTTCCTTCATATGTTCAATTCTTAAATCCGCATAAGTACTTCCTTGATTAATTCCAAAAAGCATTTGCTTTTTATTGACAGTATCTTCCAGAGAATTTAGTCTTTGTAATTCGGCTTTACAACGTTTAAGCCATCTGGTTGTTCTCTCTATAGATTGTTTTGTATAATCGTACTTTGCCGGGTTTTCAATACATTCGTCAAATGCCATAGCGATAGTCGAACCTAAATTTGACTGAATCTGCATACTTTCCTCAGGTCCCATAAAAATTTTTCTACCATCAATATGCGACGAAAAATACACACCTTCTTCTTTAATATTTCTAAGCTTTGACAATGAGAAAACTTGGAATCCACCACTATCAGTAAGTACAGGACCATTCCAGCGTGACATCTCTCTGACTCCGCCAAGTTGTTTGACTATATCATCACCGGGGCGCAAATGCAGATGATATGTATTAGAAAGCATAACCTGACACTTTAAATCCTTTAAATCAAAAGATGACACAGCACCCTTTATGGCAGCTGCGGTAGCAACATTCATAAACACCGGAGTTTCTATTATCCCGTGCGGAGTTACAAACGTACCCCTTCTCGCTTTATTTTCTTTTTTAATAATCTTAAACAATATTTATTCCTCCAAATCATTCTATAAGCATCGCATCTCCAAAACTAAAAAAGCGGTATTCGTTATCAATTGCTTTTTGATAAGCAGAAAGTACATTATTTCTTCCGGCGAAAGCGCTTATCAACATAACCAAAGTACTTTGAGGAAGATGAAAATTAGTAATTATTGCGTCAACGATTTTAAATTTATAACCGGGATAAATAAATATATTTGTATCTCCACTACCTTTAATTAAATTAAAGTCACAGTCAAATGCACTTTCAACCGTTCTAACAGATGTGGTTCCAACGCACACAACACGTCTATTTTCTTTTTTTGCAGCATATATTGCTTTAGCAGTATCATCAGGTACATAAAAATACTCCGAATGCATCTTGTGATCTGTAATGTTTTCTACCTTTACAGGCCTAAAAGTGCCTAAACCAACATGAAGTGTAACAAATTTTACTATTACGCCTTTTTTCTTTAATTTTTCTAGCAATTCACCAGTAAAATGAAGCCCTGCAGTAGGCGCAGCCGCAGATCCCAAGTCTTTAGCATAAACAGTTTGATATCTATCTTTATCTTTTAATCGTTCTTTAATATATGGTGGTAACGGCATATTTCCGATTTTATCCAAAATTTCATAAAAATTATTAGATGAATATTCAAAATCTATAATCCTATTACCATCTTCTGTTATTTTAGTAACAGTTCCCACTAACGAGTCTCCATATTCAATAACTTGTCCCGGCAAAGCCTTACGCCCAGGCTTTACCAAAACCTCCCAAGAACTATCAGCTAAAGGTTTCAACAGTAATGTTTCAATAACTCCCCCAGTTCCCTTTCGTTTACCAAAAATACGTGCAGGAATAACTTTGGAATTATTAAGTACCAGTACGTCACCTTTATTTAAGTGGTTTAGAACATCAAAAAAATGTTCGTGCTTAATATTGCCACTCGACCTATCAAGAACCATAAGACGTGAATTATCACGCTTATCTATAGGCGTTTGTGCAATTAAATGTTCGGGAAGTATATAATCAAAATCTTTAATATTCATATAATTTTTTCCTTTTTATTGACATAAAAAAAGTATAATGATATATTATTATAATAAATCAATACATAACATTAATGATTATATATTGGTTTTTCTATATTTTCAATAGTTTATTTCAAGGAGACACAAAAAATGGAAAAATGTGATGTTGGTATTATTGGCGCTACAGGTATGGTTGGACAGCGTTTTATAACGCTCTTAGAAAACCATCCATGGTTTAATATTAAGGTACTTGCAGCTTCACCGCGCAGTGCTGGTAAAAAATATAGCGAAGCTCTTGGTGGTCGTTGGTGTATGGATACAGAACTATCAAATGTAATCGCTGATATGTATGTTTATGATGCTCTTGCAGACAAAGAAAAAATCGCATCGCAAGTAAAATTTGTTTTTTGTGCTGTAGATATGCCCAAAGATGAAATTAAAGCTCTTGAAGAGGCTTACGCAAAGCTTGAATGCCCTGTTATTTCAAATAACTCTGCACATAGAGGCACACCTGATGTACCTATGATTATACCTGAAATAAATCCCGAACATGCAAAAATTATTGACGCTCAGCGTAAAAGACTTGGAACAAAAAAAGGCTTTATCGCAGTTAAATCAAATTGTTCACTTCAAAGCTATGTCCCTGCAATGCATCCACTGATGGAAAAATATGAAATAGACACCGCTTTGGCTTGCACTTATCAAGCTATTAGTGGAGCAGGTAAAACTTTTGAAAGATGGCCTGAAATGGTTGATAATGTTATTCCCTTTATCGGTGGTGAAGAAGAAAAAAGTGAACAAGAACCTATGAAGATTTGGGGAAGCGTGGACGGTGACGTTATAAAAAACGCAACATCTCCTGTAATCACTGCACAATGTCTGCGTGTTGCTGCATCAAACGGTCATATGGCGGCAGTGTTTATGAAATTCAAAGGTGAAAAGCCCAGCAAAGAAGAAATACTTAAACTTTGGGCTGATTTTTCTGGCGAACCGCAAAAGCTCAATCTCCCCAGCGCTCCCAAACAGTTCCTACATTATTTTGAGGAGGATAATCGCCCCCAAACAAAGCTTGACCGTGACAATGAACACGGCATGGCGGTTTCGATAGGAAGATTACGTGAGGACAGAATTTTTGATTATAAATTTGTTTGCTTATCACACAACACTTTAAGAGGTGCTGCAGGAGGCGCCGTTCTTCTTGCAGAACTTCTTTACGCAAAAGGTTATATGAATTAAGGAGTTGTCTTTATGAAGAAGACCGTTTTTAAAGGTGCAGGTGTTGCAATCGTAACACCAATGAATGACGATTTTTCCGTAAACTATGATAAACTCGGCGAACTCATTGAATTTAATATCAATAATAAAACCGACGCTATCATTGTTTGTGGAACAACCGGAGAAGCAAAAACCCTAAACGATAATGAGCATAAGGAAGTAATTAAATATACAGTTAATGCTGTTAACGGGAGAGTTCCCGTAATTGCCGGTACCGGAAGCAACGACACTGCATATTCAATACAGTTATCCAAATATGCAGAAAGTATCGGTGTAGACGGTCTGTTACTCGTAACACCTTATTATAACAAGGCGACGCAAAAAGGACTTGTAATGCATTTCAATGCCATTGCAAACAGTGTTAATTTACCTTGTATTCTTTACAATGTTCCATCAAGAACGGGTGTCAACATATCAATCGACACCTACAAAAAACTATCACTTACTGAAAATATTGTTGCAGTAAAAGAAGCCTCGGGAAACATTTCTCAAATTGCGCAAATTGCCGCTGAATGTGACCTTGATATATATTCAGGCAACGACGATCAAATTATTCCTATAATGTCGTTAGGAGGCATCGGTGTAATTTCAGTTTTATCAAATGTTGCACCTCTTGATACACATAATATGTGTCAGTATATGCTAAATGGCGATTATAAAAGTGCAAAAGATTTGCAACTAAAGTATTTACCACTTATAAATTCTCTGTTTTGTGAAGTTAACCCAATACCTGTCAAAACAGCGTTGAATTTAATGGGCAAAATTGGTGGCGCAATCCGCTTACCTTTATGTGAAATGGAACCTGCAAACTTTGAACGTTTGAAAAATGATTTAGAAAATATAGGACTTATATAACAAAAAGGATGTATTAAAATGACGGAAATTATTCTATGCGGCTGTCAAGGTAATATGGGAAAAACCATAACTCAGCTAGCCAAAGAAAGAGATGACATAAAAATCATTGCAGGTGTGGATTTGAGAAACGACCTTACAACTGACTATCCTATTTACTCAGCTATAAGTGATGTCAAGGAAAAAGCAGATGTGATAATTGATTTTTCTCATCCTTCCCTACTCGATAGTATACTGCAATATGCAAAATCTACTAAAACCGCTGTTGTAATTGCAACAACCGGTAACACAAATGCAGATATTACAAAAATCGAGCAAACTGCAAAATCCGTCCCCGTTTTTTTCACTTATAATATGTCGCTTGGAATTAACCTTATTACTGAGCTAGCAATTAAAGCTAAGACGATTTTAGGAAATCAATTCGACATTGAAATTATAGAAAAACACCATAACAAAAAAATTGATGCTCCAAGCGGAACGGCAATTATGCTTGCAAACGCACTTAACGATTGCGGAGAATACGATCTTGTTTTTGATAGACATTCTATAAGAAAAGCACGAGAAAAAAACGAAATCGGAATTAGCTCATTACGAGGCGGAACAATAGTCGGCGAACACAGCGTAATTTTTGCAGGAACTGACGAAGTTGTTGAAATCAAACACACAGCCTTTTCTAAAAAAGTTTTTGCAATAGGTGCAATAAATGCTTCAACATGGTTAAAAAATCAAGTTCCCGGCCTATATGATATGAAAAATATAATATAATTTTAAAACACCTTGCAAATTGCAAGGTGTTTTTTATTATGAATTCATTTTATGACATTTTCTATATTATTTCGATGTTAGAATTAAAACTCAACGGAGGAAGATATGGAAAAATTACAACTTACAAAAAAACTATACGCAATAGAAAATATTGGTTATAAACTATTAAATCATATATTTTCATTTACAATTGGATTTATTATTTCAAAGGCTGATTTTAATGGAGAGTTTTCTCCATTTTCATTGTCTCTTTTATCTTTTACACCTTTTATTAATCTTTCGGTAATATTTGTATATCTCGGCTCATTTTTGGGATTTTTAACAAAGGTGTTTTCTATACATAATTTCAAATATATATGTGCAAATACAATTATGCTAACCATAACACTTATTGTTGGATCAAAAAACTATAAAAACAAAATTTACTCTCCATTATTGACCGGATTTATATCGTTTTCTGTAGGTATACTTTTTTTATTTGCTAACGACCTGAGCATAACCAACTCTTTACTAGTTCTATGTGAAGCTGTTTTTTGTACTTGTATTACTTTTTTTGGTAAATACTTTACAGATGCTTTTTTAAGAAAATCAAAACTTAATTCACAGGATATAATTTCATTTTATATTACATTATTAGTTATTTTATATGCCGTTGATCAATACTATATTTACAGCTTTTCTGTATCAATGATTTTGGTATTTACTATCTTTTTCATTTCCATACACTATTTAGAACAAAAAACAACTGCATTATTTACTTTGCCCTTATGTATAGCACTATCACTTATGCGTTCTAATTTAGAATATTTTATGTTAATACTGTATGTACCGATATTAATATCAACTATTATTTCTAAGTTTGAAAAGAAATACTTGGTTCCTTCTTTTTACATTCCATACATAACATTATTTAGTCTTAATGGTTTGACACTTACGAATTTATCAATGGCGCTATCACCATTGATTTCTGCTATATTTTATTATTTTGTTCCAAAACAAAAGTTCTCAAATTTCTTATCAAAATTTGTTGTAATACAAAATGTAAACAGTAAAAAAACACATCAAAATAACAATGAAATTTGCGAAACATACTTAAAACATGCTTTTGAATTATTAAATAAAATTGAAGACACAACTCTAAGACCTGTATTTAATATAGAAATCGAAAGCAAATTTAAAAAATATCTGTTTTCAAACGGTTGCAGAGATATACAAATTTCTAACTTCTATAATGGTAATAACAAACAAATTATTGCTTTAGAATATAAAACCGAAAAAAATTTACCCATTATTAGCATACAAAGAAAACTAATATCTATTACTGATAAAAATTTTATTGTAAGTGAAAACATCAATAATAATGATACATATAAAATAAAATTTGAGCAAAGTGAAATATATAAAGTAGAATGCTTCGCATTATTCAAAGCTAAAAAAGGAGAAAACATATGCGGTGATTGTGTAACGGCATTTAAATCACCTCAATCAGAATACAATTTAATACTTACAGACGGAATGGGTAGCGGAAAACAAGCATTTTGCAAAAGCAATGATACTATAAATATAATAAAAAAACTCCTAAAATCAGGTATCAGTCCAAAGCAATCAATTAAGATTGCTAATTCATCAATTTCTCTAATAAAAGACGAGATTGGATTTTCTACAGTTGATTTATGTTGTATATCCCTTGACACAGCAACGGCACAATTTATAAAATGCGGAGCTTACTTGAGTTATATTGTGCGAGGAAATCAATTAATAACTATTAACTCAGGCGGGTACCCTCCAGGTCTAACTAACAACATATCCTTTGAACAAACAACAATTCAACTTGAAGATAACGATTTAATAGCAATGTTTTCAGATGGAATAGCAAATGTTATTGATAAAATTCAAGCACGATTATTAATTAACGATCGAACAGATATAGAATTACTCACAAAACAATTAATGGATTGTGCAGTAAAAGAGACACCTTTGGAATTAGATGACGACATAAGTATTATGATTGCACGAATAAAACAAAGAAATAATGTATAATATTCCACGGCATAGTTAAAATAATCTAAAATACATTTTAAGGATAAAGATATGATAAAGGGTGTAGGAAAACAGATAGTCATAATTAAAAATCCGGATAGTAAAATTTTTGAAGAAGCAATTTTCATTTTAAAAGATGGAGCAAAAGTTCACGAACCTGATTTGCTTAATGAATGTAAAAGAATTATAAAAAACACAAATAGACATAACAATAGACCTAAAAGAAACACTATTAAAACTATTTCGATTATAACAGCAAGTGCTATATTTTTAGTAATAACTTATTTAATACTTATAAACTTTGTTATGTAACACAATGTCGATTGATCACATAGGATATATTGAATCCAATGTGTGAGGTGAAACAAAATGTGTATCAAGAATTTGTTTGGTGAAGACAACTGCTGCTGGATTATAGTTATCGCTATTCTTATCCTTCTCTGCTGCAACGATTAATTTCTTAAAAAATAAAAGCTGTACTTAAGTACAGCTTTTATTTTTTAAACATTAAATCTAAATAAAACAACGTCACCGTCTTGCATTACATATTCTTTGCCTTCACTACGAACTAAGCCTTTCTCTTTGGCTGCTACCATAGATCCGCAATCAACAAGAGCATCATACGAAACCACCTCTGCTCTTATAAAACCTCGTTCAAAATCGGTATGAATTTTACCAGCCGCCTGAGGAGCTTTAGTTCCCTTTGTAATTGTCCAAGCCTTTGTTTCCATTTCGCCTGTTGTTATATAACTAATTAAATTTAACAAAGAATAACATTTAGCTATAAGTCTATCCAAACCGCTACTTTCAAAACCAAGTTCTTCAAGAAACATTGCTTTTTCTTCATCATCTAGTTCGCTGATTTCTTGCTCAATTTGAGCACAGATTGTCAATACTTCTGCTTTTTCAGTTTTCGCCTTTTGCTCAACAACACCAACATTTTTGTTGATAGAAACACCGTCTTCAAAATCGCTTTCACTAACATTGCATGCATAAATAACAGGCTTATTAGTTAAAAGTTGAACTGTTTTCATAATTTCATGTTCATCATCAGAAAAATCCACTGAATTTGCAAACTTTCCATCTTCCAAAGCCAATTTTATTTTTTCAAATAGATTTACATCTGTTTGATACTTTTTATCACCTTTTAATAATTTTCTTGCTCTGTCAATGTGCTTATCTATTGTTTCAAGGTCTGCAAATATCAATTCAAGATTAATAGTCTCAATATCTCGCAAAGGATTAATAGAACCATCAACGTGAACAATGTTTTCATCTTCAAAACATCTAACAACATGGACAATCGCATCAACTTCGCGAATGTTTGATAGAAACTTATTACCAAGTCCCTCTCCTTTTGATGCGCCCTTTACAAGTCCTGCAATATCAACAAATTCAATTACTGCAGGAACTGTTTTTTTAGAATTGCTCATTTTAGTCAATACATCAAGTCTTTTATCAGGTACACAAACGACACCAACATTGGGTTCAATTGTGCAAAAAGGATAATTTTCTGACTGCGCCTCTGAATTAGTTATTGCATTAAACAAAGTACTCTTTCCCACGTTTGGAAGACCTACAATACCAAGCTTCATTATTTTTCTCCTTAATTATCAAAATACAAACCCATAAGGTAGTATCCTTACGGGTTTGGTCAATTTTCGGTTTTTATCACCTAAAATGATGGGCACGCCACACAGCGCCAAACTTATGTCTTAAGGTACAAAATTTAGATTTGCACAAACTCGGACGGATTGGGTGTGGCAGTTTGCCGCTGGTGGACTTAAGGGGATTTGAACCCCTGACCTATGCGTTGCGAACGCATCGCTCTACCAACTGAGCTATAAGCCCATATTGCAGCCTATAGGGCTGCAAAAATCACTTTTTGAGCGACAAAGCAAAATTAACTTTATCTACAATGCCTTCTGCATTAAGTCCGTAATGCTCTAATACTTTCAAAGCGGCTGCACTCTTACCAAACTTGTCATCAACGCCATGTCTTACAACAGGACAGCAAATGTTCTCACAAACAACTTCACAAACAGCAGAACCCAGTCCGCCAATCACAGAATGTTCTTCAGTCGTAACGATTGCACCGCATTTATTAGCATATTCTAAAATCATATCCTTATCAATAGGCTTGATTGATGACATATTAATAACAGCAGCATCAACACCATTTGAGGAAAGAACATCAGCTGCTTTAAGAGCCTCACCAACCATTAGTCCCGTTGCAATAATAGCAACATCACAACCATACTTAAGAACAACGCCCTTACCTATCTCAAATTTGTAATCATCCGAAAGAATTTGTTCAACCGGCATTCTTCCAAAGCGGAGATAAACAGGTCCTTTATGTTCTGCTGCAGCTCTAACTGCAAGTCTTGCTTCGATAGGATCAGCAGGATTAATAATAACCATACCAGGTATCGTACGCATAAGTGCAATATCTTCATTACACTGATGTGTTGCGCCGTCTTCACCAACACTTAATCCAGCATGCGTTGCACCAATTTTAACATTGAGATGAGGATAACCGATTGAATTTCTAATCTGTTCAAATGCCCTGCCTGCTGCAAACATTGCAAAAGAACTTGCAAATACTGTTTTACCACAAGCAGCCATTCCGGCAGCAACAGTCATCATATTAGCTTCGGCAATGCCACATTCTATAAATCTTTCCGGATATTTATCTGCAAAAATCTTAGTTTTTGTTGCTTCAGAAAGATCAGCATCAAGAACATATAAATCATACTGTTCAGCAAACTCAGCAAGAGCTTTGCCATAACTTTCTCTTGTAGCCTCTTTAACCATTACAATTATACCTCCTTGAGTTCCTTTAAAGCAATTTCATACTGCTCATCATTAGGAGCAGAACCATGCCATGAAACACAGTTTTCCATAAAAGAAACACCTTTGCCTTTGATTGAATCAGCAATAATGACTGTTGGTTTGTTTTTTTCATTACGTGCTGACAAAAATGCTGTTTCAATATCATCAAAATTATGCGCATCTATAGTAATAACATTAAATCCAAATGCTTGCATTTTAGACTCTAACGGAGCTGAGGACATTACATCCTCACATTTTCCATCTATTTGCAAACCATTTCTATCAATTATTACACAGAGATTAGAAAGATTATAATGAGAAGCAAACATAAATGCCTCCCAAACTTGTCCTTCTTCAATTTCTCCGTCTCCAAGAATTGAATAGACTCTGAAATCTCTGTTTTCAAGTTTTGCAGTAAGTGCCATACCACAAGCGGCAGATATACCCTGTCCTAGTGAACCACTCGACATATCCACGCCGGGGATTTTTTTCATATCGGGATGACCTTGTAAAATACTATCTATTTTTCTAAAAGTTTTAAGCAAAGAACGATCAAAATATCCCCGTTCAGCTAAAGCAGCATAAAGAGCAGGACAAGTGTGTCCCTTTGAAAGAACAAATCTATCCCTATCAAACATATCAGGTTTTTCAGGGTTAATGTTCATCTCTTTAAAATACAGATATGTAATTATATCTGCTATAGATAACGAACCACCGGGATGACCGGATTTAGCACTATGTACCTCTTCCAAAATGTCGATTCTTATTTTATTTGCGACAGTTTGAAGTTCTCTTTTTTCAACTTCGTTCATTAATACAACCTCCGGATTAATATACATAACATTTTACATTCAAATGCACAAACTGTCAATATTCAATCTATTAAAACTATTGAATTAAAAGCTAATAATTGTTATAATGTTTATAAATTTTAAATTTGGAGTAAATTATGAACCCACTATCAGACTCAATACGTCCAAAATCGCTAGAAGATATCGTCGGTCAACGCCATCTTTTGTGTAAAGGTTCTATACTTTACAGTATAGTTAAAAGTAAGAATATTCCGAATATGATCTTTTACGGGCCCAGCGGTTGTGGAAAAACGACACTAGCCAATATAATTGCTGCTCAAAGTGATAGAAAATTATATAAATTGAATGCCACAACAGCATCAATAAGTGATATTAAAGACATTATTAATGACTGCAATCAATTCACAGCCCCCAACGGAATACTCTTATATCTTGATGAAATCCAATACTTTAACAAACGTCAACAGCAGTCATTGCTTGAATTTATCGAAAACGGAAAAATTACCCTTATTGCTTCTACAACAGAAAATCCTTATTTTTACATATATAACGCTATTTTATCTCGTTGCACAGTATTTGAATTTAAGCCTGTATCAAAAGAAGAAATCAAAAAAGCTGTAAACAGAGCTATAAAAATTGTAAAAAGCGAAAATAACATAGATATTAATATTACTTCTGAAGCTTTAGATTTTCTATGTTCAAGTTGCGGTGGAGATGTACGCAAAGCTATAAATTGTGTAGAGTTGCTTGCAATTCATTCAATAGATAATACTGAAATCACAACCGATATAGTCAAGCAATGCGCACAAAAAAGCTCTATGAAATATGACCGAGACGGTGATGTGCATTATGACATTCTCTCAGCATTTCAAAAGTCAATTAGAGGATCAGATGAAAACGCCTCCCTACATTATCTTGCAAAACTTGTTGAATCCGGTGATTTACCATCAATTTGCAGACGCTTGCTTGTAATTGCATGTGAGGACATCGGTCTTGCCTATCCAAATGCAATTACAATAGTAAAATCATGTATTGACAGTGCCATGATGCTGGGTTTTCCCGAAGCACGAATTCCGCTGGCTCAAGCCGTTATTTTACTTGCTACAGCTCCAAAATCGAACAGTGCAATATGTGGTATAGACGCTGCTCTCGAAGATGTGAGAAATGGCAAAGGTATTTACATACCCACTACATTGCGTGATTCTCATTATAATGGCGCTTCAAAACTAGGCCATGGTATAGATTATAAATATCCTCATAATTATAAAAACAATTATGTCAAACAACAGTATCTGCCAAACGATATTAAGGATAACATTTACTATAATTATGGAAATAATAAATTTGAAAAAGCTACTGAAGAATACTGGAGAAAGATAAAAAATGACTCAGAAAGCTAAAATTGAATTTATAATTAATGAATTAAATTCACTTTACCCAGAAGCTAAATGCTCACTCAATTACACAAAACCATATGAACTTTTAATTGCAACAAGGCTGTCTGCTCAATGTACAGATGAGAGAGTAAATAAGGTTACTCCTGCCTTGTTTGACAAATATAAAAGCTTAGAGGAATTTGCAAATGCAGATTTTGAAGATGTTTGCAAACTGGTAAAATCGTGCGGCTTTTATAGAGGCAAAGCTAAAAGTATAATTGAAATGTCAAATCAAATTTTAAACGACTTTAACGGAAATCTCCCGGACACAATAGAGGACCTTACAAAACTTTCGGGAGTTGGTCGAAAAACTGCCAATTTAATTTGCGGAGATATCTTTAACAAGCCCGCAATTATTGCTGATACACATTGTATAAGACTCAGTAACAGATTAGGACTGGTTAAAAACAGTACAAATCCCGAAATGGTTGAAAAAACACTTAAAAGAATTATACCGTCCCAACATCAAACAAAACTATGTCATAATTTTGTCCATCACGGTCGTGCCGTATGCTCTGCTCGTACGCCTCAATGTGATAGTTGCTCACTTAACACAGTTTGTTCATTCTTTAACAAAGGAAAGCGTAAATGAAACTATTATACCTAAGCTAAAAACCAATATACAAACTAAAAGTTCATTACTGCTTGGAAATCTTATAAACACTTGCCTTATAGAACCAATTACCATACCCAATATCAACATATTAATTGATATTGGGTATTTTTTATAAAGTTTATTCAAAATTTTAATTATCAAAACAGTTGAGAGTAAAATACTAGCACCGAACTTAAGTAAAAACAAAATGTCTAGATTAGTTATTGCTAAAATGATTTTTTCATAATAATCAAATGCAATCAGAATATAAGACAAGCTTATCCCAGGCAAAATCAATGCTATTGCACTCAACAATCCTATTAAAAGCAACACAATAGTACTATCGTTATATACATAAGAATTTTCATAGAAACTATCAAGTAAAAAACATATTATAATTCCTGCTGATATACAAAGAAAATTTTTAATTGGAGATTTAAAAATTGAATTTGTAAACAACGAAATGCTCCCTAAAATAATACCTATTACAAAAAAGCTGAATTCAAGACTAAATCTGTCAAGAATAAATCGCAATGGAAAAGATATAAAGCCAATGCCTATAACCGCGCCAGCTATCAAAGGAGTGAAAAATTTAAACGATTTTTTAAAATCAATCAACAAATTATCAGCAAAATCTATTATATCAGAATATATTCCAAGCATAAGTGCAGTCGTGCCACCGCTTAAGCCTGGAACTATAACCGATATTCCGATTAATATCCCAAATAATATATGTTTAATTAATACTAATTTTCTACTTAAAGTTACAATAAATATCTTCATAGTAATTGACATTTTCTCTCTGTGAATATATAATATTTAGGTATATCTAATATATTTATATTTAAATATACAATTTTTATAACTCTAACGAGTTATTCCCAATTTCAAGGAGGTTTATGATGAGAAAAAGCAAAGCATCATACAAACAAAAAATCGTGTTTTTTGTAGTTGCGATTTTAATTTTTGTAGTTGCTGCACTTGCTGCTTTTGGTGTCACTATTAATGGCAAAACCTACATAAATAGTGTTAAGAATATCAGATTTGGTATTGACATCAAGGGCGGTGTCAGCGCTACATTTAAACCAGCGGACGAAAATGTAAAACCTACTGCAGAACAACTTGAAGCTGCAAGAACAATTATTGAAACACGTCTTGACGGTCAAAACATTTTAGATAGAAATGTTACACTGGATAATGAAAACGGTAATATTCTTGTTGAATTTCCGTGGGCTGCAAATGAAAAGGATTTTGATCCTGCTGCTGCTATTGAGGAACTCGGCGAAACTGCAGAACTCTCGTTTTGGCTGGTTGAAGAAGACAGTGAGAGTAAAACAATTGTTAAAGCTGAAGACAAAGCAATCTTGACAGGTGCAAATATTGCCTCTGCTGAAGCTGGATATTACAACGGTACATACCTTGTTTCTCTTGAATTTGATGAAGAAGGCGCAAAACTTTTTGCTGCTGCAACAAAATCGCACATCGGAGAAATGATTGGTATCTATATGGATGACACCTTAATCAGCTATCCTACTGTTGAAGAAGAAATCACAGATGGCAAAGCTCAGATTTCCGGAAACTTCACTGCTACAGAGGTTAGAGATCTTGCTTCAAAAATTAGTGCAGGTGCTCTCCCCTTCAGTTTGACTTCTACAAACTTTAGTTCTATAAGTGCAAATCTTGGTGAAGGCGCTTTAAATGTAATGGTTAACGCAGGAATAATTGCTTTTGTTATCATATGTCTATTTATGTTCTTATACTATAGACTACCTGGATTGGTTGCATGTATAAACCTTGTATTACAAATTGCAGGACAGCTCCTTATTTTCTCAACCCTTGGCCTTACAATGACCCTTCCCGGTATTGCCGGTATCATTCTTGCAATTGGTATGAGTGTTGATTCAAATATCATAATATCTGAAACAATTAAAGATGAATTAAGGAATAATAAAACAATTAAAGGCGCCGTGGCCGGTGGATTTAGCAGAGCGTTCCAAGCTGTTATGGACTGCAACATCACTACCGGTATCGTAGCAATTCTTTTGCTCATATTTGGCACAGGTTCAATGCTTTCATTCGGTTACACCCTGCTTATCGGTATAATTATGAATTTCGGCCTTGGCATCATCTGCTCGAAACTTATGCTCAAGTCGCTTACAAATTTCAATATTTTCAATACAAACACATGGTTTTACGGTATTAAAAAAGCGAAAGGCGGTGTGCAATAATGTTTAGCTTTTATAAAAACAGAAAATGGTTTTACATCATTTCACTTTGCCTTATGATATTAGGTATTGTTTCACTGGTAGTTAAGGGTGTTACACTTGATATTCAATTCAGCGGCGGAACAAAACTCTCATACAATTATACAGGTGACATATCACTTACCGAAGTTGAAAAAAGTGTTTCCGAAGTTTTAGGAAAAACAGCTACCGCACAATCGCAAACAGCTGTTAGCGATGATGCAAGCCTTAAAACAGTTGTAATCAGTATTGGCGGCACATCTTCTCTCACAACTGATCAATTGGAGTCTATCTCATCAAAACTTTCAGAAAAATTTACAGATAACAAAATTGAACTTGCAGAATCAATAAGTGTTGATCCATACATAGGCAAACGATTTTTCAAAAATGGTTTGCTTGCTATGGCAATCGCAATGGTATTGATTGTTGTGTATGTAACATTCAGATTTAAAATTATCTCAGGTTTTTCTGCTGCACTTACAGCATTATTAGCTCTTTTCCATGACTTACTGCTTGTTTTCTTTACATTTGTAATTTTTGGCATTCCGATAAACGATGGTTTTGTTGCAGTAATCCTTACCATTCTTGGTTATTCGGTAAACGATACAATAGTTATTTATGATAAAATCAGATATAACAAACGGTTATATTCAAACAAAATGTCAATAGTTGAAATTGCAGATACAAGCATTAATCAATGCTTAAAAAGAACTATAAACACTTCACTTATGTCAGGTTGTGCTATTGCTCTTGTATTTATATTTGCATTAATCAACGGATTAACTTCTGTTGCAAACTTTGCACTTCCTATGATGGTTGGTATTATTTCAGGTTGTTACTCATCAATCACCCTTCCGGGTACCCTCTGGGTAACATGGCAAAAAATTGCAGATAAGAAAAACGCAAAATAAACTAAAAAAAGACCGGTGAAATACCGGTCTTTTTTAATAAATATAAAAAGCATATTGCAATGCAATATGCTTTTTATATTTATTTGTTTTCCTTTTCTTCTTTAGGAATATTAACACCTAAAACATTAATATTAACTTCTGATACATTAAAGTTAGTCATATCAGATACAGCACGTATAATTTGGTTTTGAACATTAAGCGCAACATCTTGAATTTTGTAATTATACTTAACAATCATATTAACAGTGATAGAAACTGCACCATCCTCTAAAACCTGAACATCAACGCCCTTACCGGCACTTTTTTTATAGATCAATTCTTTGATGTTAGACGAAAGAGAAGAAACAAGTGAAGAAACACCATCAACTTCCATCGCTGCAACACCTGCTATAGTTGATACAACATCATTTGAAATTTGAATATTGGAAACATCATTAGCTGACATAATAGTATTCTCCTTTAATATTTTCGTACTTATAATGCTATTATATCATATATTAACAAAAAATAAATAGTTTTTTGTTATTTTACTTCAACAATTTTTATATTTGAGACAGATATATCTGTTTGACTAACCACAATTTCATTAATCTGCGCTGCTTGTTCTGGTGTTAATCCTTCAGTTTTTACCACCACATTAACTAAATCAGAACTTATGAAAACAACGCAATCTTCAAAACCTTTTGCTTTAATTAAACTTTCCACCGTGCCTTCTAATTCTGTTTCAGCTGCTAATGCCGATATTTCAGCATTTGCCTTTGCTACCGACTCAGCACTCGAAGACTCGTTGCTAACAACAGTATTAAGTAATTCTATAGCTTCATCTTTTGATTGCTTTCTGGTAAGTCTTGAATTTGTAAAATATTCATCTACACTTGACCCTGCAGATGAAACATATTGAGCTTCACCGAGAATTTTATTGTCTTCTCCATTTTCTAACTTTTCATTTTCCTTTGTTGTATCTACTGTATCATATGTACCACTAACAGTATCACTTTTATATTCACCATCCTGTAAAAAGCGCCAATTTAGATACACGGCTACACATACTACCAACGATAATGATAACATCACAAGTTGTTTTTTATTAATTTTCATAGTTATTCTCCTTGAGTATTTAATTTGCTTTTGCAATTACGCACACCTTATTTGAACCTATCCCCAATACAGTTGAAACGGCATCAATGACCAAACTTTTGACATATGTATTATTGCCGCCATCACAGGCTACTGTAACTCCACCAATTGCAGGCATTAACTGTTTAGTTATTACCGCATACTCATTACCACTTGAATCAACCATGGTAACAACACTGTCTTCACTTTGTTCTTCACTACGTTCATCACTGCTGTCATACGACTTTTTGCTCTCTTTAACATAAACTGATTCCGTACCCGAAATAATATTAATCATAACTTTACATTTACCTGCACCATCAATAGTTGATACCAAATCAGTTATTCTGCTTTCCAATTGTGTAATATACTCATCTTGATCAAATTCTTTTGATTTTTTAATAGTAGAATTTGAAGCAAAAGATGAAAACGCAATAAAAGCGACACCTACTAAAGCTGTTATAACGGCCACCAATTTCTTATTTTTCAAAATAAATTCCATAATTTACTCTCCGCTTATAACAATACTATCCTTTCCTATTCTATAATATCCGGAAATCAAATTTTTGGCTGCTAAACAATCACGACCATAAATTGTTATTGTATCAATTTCAATACTTGAATAGTCAGTTTTAAGATTTATATCTAAATCAACCATTTCTATTCCGTTATCAAAACAAAACTGTAACATTTTTTGTTTTAATTCGGATTCTAGTTGGCTTAAAACTATATCCCAGGTTTCATTATAATTTACACTATAATTTTCAAATGTGTAAGATTTTACGCTTTTAAAATTAAATTTTGAGATCAATGTAACTACAGATATAAGTAAAAATGCAGAAATAAGTGTTTTGAAGTATTTTTCAAAATTACTACCTTTTACAATCGAAACACCTATACAACATATGACTGCCAAAACATATATATTAATCGTAAACTCAAAAAATTCATTCATATCAAATAATATTTATACAAATCAATAAATAAGCTGCAATTACCATAAAAATACCAAAGCTACAAACTGCTGCCAAAATAAAAAATGCATCACTTAAAGCCGAAAAAATTTTAATGATAGATGTAAGATTAAAAAACGTCGCTATGACCTTTGAAATCACAAATACTGCTGCATAGCAGATACATCCTATAACCGACGGTAAAAAAACAACAACTATTGAAAGCGCTCCAATAATTGCTATACTTGTTTTAGTACCGTTTGCTAAAGCAAATAAACTGTCAATACTTCCTGAAAGGCTTGAGCCAACAATAGGTATAAAACTTCCTACAGCAGTCTTTATAGTTTTCTTGGCTATATTATCGGAGGCTTTTGCAAGAAAGGATTGAAATGATATAGACAGTGTAAATATACCAATCAAAAAACTTATAGACCATTTTATGAACTTTTTGATGTAATCATTTACCGCAATTAAATTGAACTTATCTGTTATATTGCATATTACTCCGAAAGATGTAAATATAAGTATAAGCGGCAATAAAAAATTGTCCGCAATCATTTCAAAAATTGATATTCCAAAAGACAACACCGATGAAAAAACTGCAGATGAAAAAGACTGACCGCTGGAAATGCAAAGAGCAGTTATAGCTACAACTGATGATGATGAAAAAACCTTCATCGATTCAATTGAGCTTTGAATGATACTGTATTGGCTCATCAAAATTGTGAACCCCATTGATAACACGCAAATTGACACTACAGGATTTGCTATGTCAGATAAGAGTTTATCATTTTTAATTCCTAAAGAATCCAAAAGTGAAAATAATAAAACAAGACACACAAGGCCCAACAATAATTCTCCGCACTCTGACGCAAAAGACGAAGCGGTTTTAATTATAAACCTAAAAATCTCTTCTATATTAATTAAATCATCTATTTGATCTTGATTGTCAATATCAATTTGTTCAGGTAAATCATTAATAAAATCATTAATTAATTCTCCGGTGTCAGCATAACAAAAGCACGGGAGTAACATAAATACAACGGTTATTATTACTGTTTTTAAGCACTTTTCCATAGTTTTATAATCATATCCATTAAATCGGAATATAAGGGTATTGCAATGACTATAATGCTGCATTTACATATAAACTCAGCATTAAAAGCAAGTGTATTTTCTCCGCAATCTTTACATAAACCGGATGTAAAATCACCAAGTATACAAATACCGATTGTTTTTAAAATAACATTAATATATTCAGATTCAACACCTGCAATATCAGAAAGTTTGTTTATAAACACAAGTACACTTTCAAGCTGTGTGCAAGTAAAAAAAGCTGCAATTATTGTTGCTGATATCACCGCAAATACAGACATGTTACTCTTAACTGATTTCAAAATCACGCAAATAAACAGTGTGCAAATAATAATTAATAAGAGTTTAATCATTTTATATACCAAATAGATTTTCTAATGCTACAAATAGTTTTTTTATATCTTCAAGTAACATTAAAACAACAACAATTATTCCTGTAAGAGTAGTAAGCATGGCATATTCGTCACGCCCTGCTTTAGTAAGTATCATATTAATCACTGTCACAAGTATACCTATGCCAGCTATTTTAAAAATCATTTGTGTTTCCATTTATATCAGCATTATAAAAAGCCCTACAGCACATACTATTCCTAACTTTAAATAAAGCGGTCCGAGTTTTTTAAACTGTGCGGCTGCCTCCTCTTGTCTTTTCTCCAAGCATTCAAGCGTTTTACAACATAAAGCATATTCAGTTTCAAAGTTACCTTTACCTGTATCGGTTAAAAAATTAACAATAATGTTTTCATCTTCTTTGTTCAATTCTAAATATTTAAAAAGTTGATTTTTCTTTATAAAAGATTCACATAGATCACATTCATATATTAATGTTTTTACCTCATCAATATATTTATCGTCTTTGAATATTTTCAAAACATCTTTTATATCTTTTCTGCTCCACTTTAGTTCAAATTTATAACAAGATAACAGTTTAACAAATTTGTGCAACGAATCAACTCGGCGTTTATACTTATCGTAGTAAATAAAACCAACAACGATTGTGCTAATCGCAATCATCGCTATCCCAACTATCTTCATCATATCTATTAACGTTAATAACCTTTCTAACAATTCCAGGTGCCGAGCTGCCCTTTAAAAAGAAAATTTTATCTACAGCACCGTAATCAATTAATCTTTCGATTTGTGGACGCGAAATTAATTCATCTTCGCATGAAGCATGAGCAGTTGCCACAACAGGCACACCGGCATTCATTGCTTCTAGCATTGCATCTGCATCTTGTTGTGAACCAATTTCATCACATATTATTAATTGTGGAGACAAGCATCTCAAAGCTGATAACATACCATCACTTTTGTTATATCCGCTTAGTACATCTGTCAAGTTTCCTATATCCTTTTGCGGTACCCCATTAAAAACCGAACAAATTTCACCGCGTTCATCAACAACAGCACATCGTTTACCCATATTTGACATCAGTCTTGCTAAATCACTTAATATAGTTGTTTTTCCACCACAAGGCTCACTAACAATCAAAGCTGAATAAATTTTATCATCAGAAACAAGATTACCTATTATTTCTCGTGCAGCATTTTTAATTTCTCTTGAAATCCTAAAAGCAATAGATGAAATATCCTTAATTGATATTAATTTATTTCCATCATAAACTGCAGTGCCGCAAAAACCCACTCTATGACCCCCGCTAATAGTTATGTATCCGTATCTGATTTGATTTTCATACTTGTAAACAGTACCACCACAAATAGATGTGAATATACTTTCGCAATCCTCTTTTGTTGTATTTATAGGTCTTTTATTATCATCACATAAAATCACATTTTTATTTCCTTGACTTACGCTGACAATCCCATTACTTCTTACTCTGATTTCAGTTAAATTACTTAAAACACCGCAAGGTAATTTATTTATGGCAGATTTAATATCTGTTTGTAAATGAGGGTATATATCATCTTTCCACTTAAAATTTTTCATTTGATTTTTCCTTTCAATAGTTGTCCTATGTTAAATAGTATTAGACAACCTATATGTTTAGAACAAAAAAATAAAACTGCACAAATGTGCAGTTTTATTTAATCATTTGTAAAAAAGTTTGCTCATCAAGTATTTCAACACCTAAGTTTTTTGCTTTTTCAAGTTTGCTTCCGGGCTTATCCCCTAAAAGTAAATAACTTGTTTTAGATGAAACTGATGAGGAAGTTTTTCCACCATAAGACTCAATAATTTCAGTAGCCTCACTTCTTGACATTGAATCAAGTCCACCGCTTAAAACAAAGGTTTTACCAAAAAATCTTTGATCTAAAACTATTTCGTCATATTCCATATTTACGCCATTATCACGTAGTTTATTTATAAGTTCAATATTACTTTCTTTGGAAAAAAATTCAACAACAGCAGAAGCTGAAATATCACCAAAATCTTCAATTTCTATAATATCATCAATAGACGCATTTATTATATTATCTATAGTTTTAAAGCGTGAAGCTAATAATTTCGCAGCTTTTTGCCCTATATTGCGAATGCCTAATGCAAAAATAAGTCGGTCAAGACCATTGGCCTTTGATTTTTCTATAGAATTTATCAAATTGAAAGAAGATATTTCACCAAATCCATCTAATTTTTCAAGAGATTTTGCTGAAAGAAGATATAAATCAGCAACATCTTTTATCAATCCGGAATCTATTAGTTGTACCGTAACAGATGGACCCATACCTTCAATATCCATAGCACCTTTCGAGGCAAAATGTTCAATTTTACGATAGATTTGAGCTTCGCACAATACATTTGGACATCTAACCATTGCATCACTAATATCTGAAACTACTAAAGTATTGCACACCGGGCAATACTTAGGCATTTCAAATATTTTTTCACTACCCAATCGTGCTTTTTTGTCCACTCTTACAATCTCGGGTATTATTTCACCTGCTTTTTGAACTATAACTGTGTCACCGATTCGTATATCCAAGTCTTTAATAAAGTTTTTATTATGAAGTGTAGCCCTAGAAACAGTTGTGCCCGACAGAATTACCGGTTCAAGAACTGCATTAGGTGTTAAAACACCTGTTCTACCAACTTTGATAATTATATCCTTTAGTATTGTGGTTTTTTGTTCGGGCGGATATTTATAAGCCACTGCCCATTTGGGAAACTTTGATGTTTCGCCAAGTTTTTTACGCAGTGTTAAGTCATTCACCTTTACAACAGCGCCGTCGATATCAAAGCCAAGAGTATCTCTTATATCATCAAATCTTTCAATTTCAGAAAAAGCACTACTTATAGTATCAAAAATAGTATAAAAAGGACTTACCTTAAAACCAAGAGATTTTAAGTAATCTAAGCTTTGTGAATGAGTTTCAAAAGATTTATCTTCGCATTTTTGAATATTAAAAACAAAAATATCAAGTTTTCGTTTTGAAGTAACAGTGCTGTCAAGTTGTCTAAGTGAGCCAGCCGCAGCATTTCTCGGATTGGCAAAAAGTTGTTCACCATTTTGCTTTCTTTGATCATTCAGTTCTTCAAAGCTTGATCGAGGCATATAAACTTCTCCTCGAACAGTAATATCAATTTCTTTATTTAATTTCAAAGGTACTGAATTTACCGTTTTAAGATTTTGAGTTACATCCTCTCCTATCTCACCACTACCACGAGTCGCACCGCGAACAAATACACCATTTTTGTACTCTAGTGATACTGATAAACCGTCAATTTTAAGTTCGACAGCATATTTAGGACTTTCGTCAACTTTTCTAACACGCTCGTCAAACTCTTCTAATTCATCATAAGAAAACACATCTTGAAGACTTTTAAGAGGTACATCGTGAATTACCTCTTTAAAACCTTCAACTGCAATACCACCTACTCTTTGAGTCGGTGAATGTTCAAGAACAAACTCCGGATAACTATCTTCTAGTTGCTTCAATTCCCTCATAAGCATATCGTATTCATAGTCATCAATTTCCGGTGAATCTTCAACATAATATTTAATTGAATGATAATTCAACTTATCTGTTAATTGTGCAATTTTGTTTTTAATTTCTATTTCGTTCATTGTAAGATTTCGCTTTCAAGATATTATCCAACTTAATATTATTATTGTTAATCTTGTAAAATTCATTAACATACTCCATAGGATATTTTACATTAATAACCCTAGACACCTCAGTACCATTAATAATTTTACTCGACGCACCTGCACCGCAAGAAATGATAGAATGAACATCTTCCATCATATAAACATTATATTTACATAATTTATTCGGTTTACAAAAACCTATATTTTCACCATTTGACACACAATTTTTTTGCCTGTAAATATAATAAGGGACATAGCCGTTAGCAGCAAGTTTATGATAAGCCGATTCAAGCATAAGCCTAACTCTTACATCACTTGGATTGTAATACTTTCCCTCATCACTTAGTACAGCAGACTTTTTTATTGAAAGTGTATGTATAGTAATATTATTAACTCCTGTTGAAATAACATCATCAACACTTTTAATAAATGAGTCGACATCCTCATTTGGTAATCCTGCAATTAAATCAGTATTTATACTTTCAAAGCCAACTGATTTCGCCAAATTAACTGCATTAAAATACATTTTAGCACTATGTTTCCTATTTACACTGGCAAGTATTTTATCATTTGTTGTTTGAGTGTTTATACAAATACGATTTACATTGTATTTCTTTAAAATTTTAAGTTTATCATGCGTTATAGTTTCCGGTCTGCCTATTTCAAAAGTTAACTCATCTATAGTTTTTAATTTAAACTCTTGATCCAATGTGGACAACAATAAATCAATTTTATTTTCGTCAAGAGTTCCGGGTGTTCCCCCTCCAACATAAAGCGATTTTACATTAAGTTTATGAATTTTTATTAATTGAGATTTAAGTTTTATTTCTTTAATCAACAAGTCAAAATATTTGTTTGCAAGGTCACCTGTTTTAGTTGCAGCAACACTTATAAAAGAACAATAGCTACATTTACTGGGACAAAACGGAATTGAAATGTAAATACTCACATCGCTTTTATTACTATTAAGCAAATCCTTTTCAATTTTAAAAATGTTATCTAAAAGTTCAATTTTGTCATCATGTAAATAGTATTCATTTTTCATTATATTTGCAACATTTTCTCTATTCAAGAAATGTCGCTTATACACGCTAAGTGGGCGTATTCCCGTTAAAATTCCCCACGGAGATGAAATACCGGTAGCTTTTGAACAAGCTTTATAAAAAGTTTGTTTGACGAGGTTTTTAGAATCACAAGTTATAGAACATGTTTTTTGACTTGAATACCAATTACCTTTAAATTTAATTCTGGTCAAACTTAAATATTTTGAATTAATAATTTTAAGAGTAGAAATAATATGAGTTTCATTATTACTACGTTTTACATAGTTAGTCTTTTCGCCCGGAAAAAAGAGCATTGACATTGAGGTAATGTCATAAAAATATTCATGACCGGTTACTTTTATATCCATGTATCACCTGATATAAATATTATTTTTCTTCTCATAATTTAATGTTGTACTGTCACCATGGCCGGTAAGACAAATATAATCATTATCAATTTTTAATAATTTTGTCTTAATTGATTCAATTTCAACAGCTAAATCACCAAAAGGTTTAAACTCATTACCTATTGAACCTTTAAAGAGCGTATCGCCTGTAAACAAGAAATTCTCTACTGCAATACACATTGAACCCGGAGAGTGTCCAGGGGTTGAAATAAACTTAAAGTTATACCCAATTAATTTAATAGTGTTATTATCATCTACTAGATGTAAATTATCGCTTTCAACTATAATGTCATAACCCAAAAATGACCTAGAAAGATTAAAATTTGGATTTTTAAGTAAAATTTCATCATTCCTGTTTATTATAATTTTGGCATTAAAGCGTTTACTTAGAGCATCAACTGCCAAAATATGATCAAAATGACCATGAGTTAGAATAATCGATTCAACAAACAAATTATGTTCTAATACTTTATTAATTATAGTGCCAGCACAATCACCAGCATCAATAACCACCGCTGCTTTAGATTCGGTATTATAAAGAATATAGCAATTGCTTTGCATAACACCTACAACGAGTTTTTCAACCTTTAACATTAAAGTGCCTCACTGTCAACTATAATATTTATAGGACCGTCTGCAATAGATTCTATAAACATATCACCGCCAAATACGCAAGGTTTTACACTTATCCCTTTTTGTTCAATATAGTTTAAACTGTACTCATACAATTTATTTGCAACATCAAACTTTGCACTTTTAATAAATGAGGGTCTAAAGCCTTTAGAACAATCACCATACAATGTAAAATTTGAAACAAGCAAAATTTCACCGTCAACATCAGAAAGCGAAAGATTAAGTTTATCATTTTCGTCTTCAAAAATTCTTAAACCGCATATTTTATTCAGCGATTTTTCTATTGATTTTTCGGTATCATCTTCACTAAATCCTATGTATACCAAAAAACCTTTTGATATTTTAGAAATAGATTTATTGTCAACAAATAATTCGGCATTGCTGACCCTTTGGCATACTGCTCTCATAACTTACCTCTAATTACTTGTTCTCGTAATTTCAAGAACAAGTTTATTCTTTTTAAGTTTATTGATTATAAAATTAAGGTGGTCAACATCTTTAACATCCATTGCAACAGTTATTGTTGCAGTGTCATCATCATTTTCTCTAGCATTAAAATTACGAACCGTGACTTTCATATCTGCGAAAACAGAAGTTATTTTTACCATAACACCTGTGACATTTTTTGTAATGATATCAATTGTGGTCGTAAATAATTTTGCCTTATTATCTTCCCAACTGGCCTTTAGCCATCTGTCTGGTTGGGCATCTATTCCGCGTTTAACATTAGGGCAATTGATGTTATGAACAGATACACCATAACCCCTTGTTATATATCCAATAATAAAGTCCCCAGGCAAAGGATTGCAGCATTTTGCAAATTTGACAAGACAATTATCTATGCCCTCTATACATACGCCGCCTTCGGTTACCTTCTTTTTAGACTGAGGAACTATTTTAATATCATCTGCATTTTTCAGCCGTAAAATAGAATCCCTGACTTTAATTGCAATTTTTTGCGCAGATGCACCGCCATAACCAATTGCCGCGTACATATCCTCCAAAGTGTCAAAATGCATATTAACCATTACTGTTTTAAGCAATTCTGACACTTGAATATCATCTAACGATAAGCCAAGACTCTTCATCTCTGCTTCAAGAGCTGAAGAACCAACAGAAATATTCTCTTCTCGACGTTCTTTCTTAAACCACTGTCTGATTTTTGTTCTCGCTTCATTGGTTTTAACCATTGAAAGCCAATTTCGAGATGGTCCATGGTTTTGCGATGAAGTAGTAATAATTTCAATTATTTCTCCGGTAGATAACTGATAATCAAGGTTAACAATTTTACCGTTGACCTTTGCTCCCATCATTCTATTGCCTACAGCACTGTGTATTGCATAAGCAAAATCAATTATATTTGCACCTGCAGGCAGATTTATAACATCTCCCTTGGGTGTAAATACAAATACTTCATCACTAAATAAATCTACTTTAAGCGACTTAATTATATCCTCAGTTCCTGTTAAATCTTCTTGCATTTCAAGAATATTTCTAACCCAAGTTAATTTTGAATCAAATTCAACATTACTTTTAGAAATATTATTTTTATATTTCCAGTGGGCTGCGATACCAAACTCAGCAGTTTCATGCATTTCAAGAGTTCTAATTTGAATTTCAAATGGTATACCGTCCTTACCGATAACCGTTGTATGCAAAGATTGATACATATTAGGTTTAGGTGTTGAAATATAATCCTTAAAACGACCGGGAATTGGGTTAAAAAGGTCATGAACAAGTCCTAATATATTATAACAATCATTAGTAGTGTTACAAATTATACGAAACGCATATATATCAAACAGTTCTTGAAAAGTTTTATTTTGCGTAAATATTTTTTTATAAATACTGAATATATGTTTAATTCTATGCTCGAGAGTGAAATTCATTTCATACTCATTAAGTCGCTTTGTAATCTGATCGCATATACCATTTATAAACTTGTTTTTATCATCAGTTGTATCCTCAAGTTGTTTGAGTATCATATCATAACCAATCGGGTCTAGGTATTTTAGCGACAAATCTTCAAGTTCAATTTTTACCTTTTGCATACCTAGTCGGTGTGACAGAGGGGCAAATATCTCAATTGTTTCATGTGCTATACGTAACTGTTTGTCGCTAGGACACGCATCAAGTGTACGCATATTATGCAATCTATCTGCAAGTTTAATAACAATAACACGAATATCTTTTGCCATAGCAAAGAACATTTTGCGCATATATTCCATTTGTTGTTCTTCTTTGGAAATATATGCGATTTTACCAAGTTTTGTAACGCCATCTACAAGAGTCGCAACCTCGTCACCAAAATCAGAGCGCAACTGATCAAGCGTAATTTCAGTATCTTCTACAACATCGTGCAAAAGAGACGCTGTTACACTATCAGTATCAAAGCCAAGTTCTGTGACAATTTTCGCAACCTCTATAGGATGACAAACATAAGGTTCTCCCGAACTTCTTTTTTGTCCATTATGATTTATTCTTGCATAATTAAATGCTTTTTCAATAATTTCAACGTTGTATTCTTTATCAGAACTATTTATTACTTCTAAAAGTTCATTATATTTTTCAAATTCAATCCCCAAATTTAACCCCCGCTTTTTGATAAATACAAAGCAGTTTTGCTGAATTATAAAGTGAAAACTTCTTTCCTTCTGCAATATCAGTCAAAACAAATTCATTTTTAATAAATTCGCCTAAAATAATTCCCAAATCCAACAAAACACCGAATGAAAAATAAACTTTCTCAAAATTCAAATCAACTAACAAATCCTTATTTATCATATTTGATAAAGTATCAAGATTATAACGTTTACGGCCTTTTCTATAATTTTGAACAAAAAATCTGTAAACAACTCCAATATCGTTTCTTGTTGGCAGCATAAGTGGTAATATTACATCCGAATTGTCACAAAACTTCCGTTTGCAATTATAATTTTCAATTACACTTTCGACATAACGCATATCGCGTATAATTAACTGTAGAGAAGAAATATTCTTATACTCGTTTTTATTAAGTTCGCAAACTATATCAACAAGATCACCTACTCGGTAATCAAATTCAAGCGGTGAAACACCAAAATAAAAACCTGTTAAAACTTTATCTTTAACTCCAAATTTAATTCTTAAATGCTTGTTGTTTGCAGTTGGAAATATATCAACAATTTTAACATTTCTAACACAAAACAACGGAATTTCATTGGATTTACCATAAGGCTGAAGTAAAGAAATATCCCTAAAAGTTCTAAGATTTAACGCGTTGTGTTCAAGAACACACTCGATATCAATATTCGGCGAAAGATCAGTCTGCTCATTAAAAACTGTAACAGCACTTGATAGTCTGTCACGAAACTCACATAGTTTACTATTCTCTATTAACACACCTGCAGCATATTTATGGCCACCATACTGAATTAAAATATCCTTACAGCTTTCAAAAGCCTCGTATAAATTAAAAGGTATAACGCTCCTGCCAGAACCTTTTGCAACCTCATTAACTGAGAATAATACAACCGGTTTATTATATTTTTCTTTCAATCGTGATGCAACAACACCTATAACACCACTATGCCAGTCTTCTTTCCATAAAACTAAAGCATTAAATTTTTTATCCAATTCATGTTCTTCAATTATTTCAATTGCTTGTTCAAAAATCGAATTTTCGATTTTCTGACGCTCAACATTAAGTTTACACAAATGTTCAGCAATTATATCGGCATCATCGAAATTATCACTTACAAACAATTTAACGGCAACCTCTGCATTTTCAATTCTGCCTGCAGCATTAATCCGCGGAGCAATTGCATAACCGATATTACTTGCAGTTACCTCAGATGTGTTAATGCACTTATCTATTAAAAACCTAAGGCCTACATTTGCATTATTTTGTATTTTTTCCAGGCCTTTTCTTACAATAAAACGATTTTCGTCCAGAAGAGGCATAATATCAGCTATAGTGCCAATTGCTACTAAATCGATATTTTCTTCGCTGTGGTTTGCGTTTAAAGATAAATCAAGAGCAGATATAAGTTTATAAACAACTCCTACACCAGCAAGTTTTTTAAAAGGATATGTACTATCATGACGTTTTGGATTAACTACAGCAACCGCATTTGGTAAATCATCTTGACATTCATGATGGTCGGTTATTACAACATCGACACCTATAGAACTTGCATATTCTACTTCACTAAATGCAGAAATTCCTGTATCAACCGTGATTATCAGTTTTACGCCATTGTCAGCAACAGTTTTAATAGCATTATCATTTACACCGTAACCTTCTGAAAACCTATTCGGAATGAAATACTCAACGCAATCAGTAAAATGTTTTAAATATAAATATAAAACACTTACAGATGTAATACCGTCAACATCATAATCACCATATATACATATTTTTTCGTTATTCTTAATAGCAAACAAAATTCTATCAACAGCAATTTGTATATCATTAAGCATAAAAGGATCATGTACCATTTGTTCGCTTAAGTTTAAAAAGTTGCTAGCACTTTCATAATCAGCCAAACCTCGATTAATTAATAATCGCGCAACTATTTCACTGCAACCAAGTGAAGAGGCTAAATTATGAACTTTATTAATATCTTGTGATTTAATTGTCCAATCTATATACGACATATATTCTCCATAATAACTAATAATTAATTATTATATCATTATATAAATAAGATATCAATAAAAAAATTAAAAGGTATCTATTAAATCAAACGCTTATTCGTCACTTATTTAAAGTTAATTAGTATTATGTAAAAGAAAAAGCTCCTTGAGTAAACTCAAGGAGCTTTTATAGTGAAAGTTAGTGCTTATACAACAAGCTTCAACTTTTGTTTTCGAAAAAAACAATCATAACAATCATTAAGAAGAAGTGTGGTTAGCACGAGGTACTTTGCCGTCAGCCTCTATTTTATTTATGCCACTTAAGTTTCGGAAATTTTCTCTTGCAGAAAGAGCAGCCTCATCCAACAGATCGTGAAGGTTCTCTACGCAGTCTTTCATTTCAAGAACTTTTTTTCCGGCTTCAGAATCAGGCTTTATATTATAATATGCCTCTTTTAGTTTTGCTAGCAAATCATTAATATAAAGCTTTATTTTTTCAAATAAGCTTAAATTTTTCTTTGCCAGTACCCTTGACAAGCGGATCCTATCGCTACAGCAGGATTTATCATAGGCAAAAGGCTTTTTGAAGCCATACACTTAGCGTATGGTTTTTGTAAAATAAATAAAAACCCTAGCAAATGCTAGGGTTTTTATTTTTATGGTGGAAGTTAACGGGCTCGAACCGCTGACCCTCTGCTTGTAAGGCAGATGCTCTCCCAGCTGAGCTAAACTTCCAAATGGTGACCTGTACGAGATTCGAACTCGTGTTACCGCCGTGAAAGGGCGGTGTCTTAACCGCTTGACCAACAGGCCGTTTTGGTAGCGGCAGTCGGATTTGAACCAACGACACTTCGGGTATGAACCGAATGCTCTAGCCAACTGAGCTATGCCGCCATATGTTCACTGTGTAACTTAGCGGCATTTTTTAGCCTTTTCTCGTGAACGATTTATATAATACATCAATTATTTAGAAATGTCAACACTTTTTTAAAATTTTTTTCATTTACTTTTTTATATCTCTATGTTAGAATATACAAAACGAATTTTAGGAGTAATTGCTGTGCCAATTCCATTCAAAAAACAATCTATTATACTGGCACCAATGGCTGGAGTTACCGACAGCGGTTTTAGAAAAATATGCAAAAAATACGGTGCTGATATCACTTATTCCGAAATGGTTAGTACAAAAGGTATTTTTTATAAAGATAAAAAATCTTATGAACTACTAAAATATACTGATAATGAAACACCAATATCTTTGCAAATTTTCGGTAACGATCCGGAGTGCTTTAAAGTTGCAACGGAATATATAAACAATAATTATTCCCCTATGTCTATTGATATCAATATGGGTTGTCCGGCGCCGAAAATTTTTAATAACGGCGATGGTTGTGCTTTGATGAAACAACCTGAAACTGCATTTAAAATAATTAAGTCGGTAAAAGATAACACTGATATACCTGTAAGTATTAAATTCCGTGCCGGAGTTGACGAAAATAATTTAAACGCCGTTGAATTCGCAAAAGTTTGTCAAAATGCCGGTGCAGACTATCTAACTGTTCATGGCAGAACGCGTAGTCAATTTTACAGTGGCAAATCCGATAAGTCCATAATTAAAAGTGTCGTTGAAGCTGTTACAATACCAGTTATAGCAAACGGTGATATAATAGATTATACAACAGCAAAAGATACCATTGATTTTACAGGTGCTCACAGTTTGATGGTTGGAAGGGCTTCAATGGGAAATCCGTTGGTTTTTAACCAAATAAAATCCGGTTTCAATTTAACTAAAAAGATTGAAATAACTCCATTCGAAATATTTGACATAGCTCTTGAGCATCTTTCAAATGTAATTAATGATAAAGGAGAATTCTTAGCCGTAAAAGAGTTTAGAAAACATATTTTATGGTATTTGAAAGGTGTCAAAAACGCATCAAAATATAAACAAATCAGTTGCACAGTTTCAACATACAGCGATTGTAAACAAGTTTTTGAACAGATTAAAAAAGAAATTTGAGAATACAAAGTTTTTTCATTAACATACTAAAATTAAGAAAGAGAGGAAATGTTAATGAAAGACGATAATAAGGAAAGAACAAACCTTCCCATAGATGATATTAAAGAGTTCGGCTCAATAAAATCAGAAAGCGGAATTGAAGTGATTTCAATAATTGGGCAAATAGAAGGACATTTTATTTTAAACGATCAAAGCAAAACTACTAAATACGAACATATTTTACCGGCATTGGTTGAAATTGAAGAAAGCACTGATATTAAGGGAGTTTTAATATTAATCAACACTGTGGGAGGTGATGTTGAAGCAGGACTTGCAATTGCAGAAATGATAGCTTCGATGAGTAAACCTACTGTTTCAATAGTTTTGGGTGGCGGACATTCAATAGGTGTTCCGCTAGCTGTAGCAAGTGATATTTCTTTTATTGTTCCCAGCGCAACTATGACAATACATCCGGTCAGAACAAACGGTGTTATAATTGGTGTTCCCCAAAGTTTTAACAATTTTGAACGTATGCAAAAAAGAATTACCGATTTTATTGTTTCAAACTCTAATATAAAAGAAAAACGATTTAATGAATTATTGTCAAATATAGGAGAACTTGTAACAGATGTCGGTTCTACACTTGATGGCAAACAAGCCGTAAATGAAGGCCTGATTGATAAAATTGGTGGTTTAAAAGACGCATTAGCAGAACTTAAAACCATGTGTAACCAAGGAAAAGAATATGATAATCAATTTTAAAGATATAACAAAATATTTTGGTTCAGATTTAGTGCTAGACGGGGCAAGCGGAATTATCAAGTCCAACTCACGAATCGGTATTATCGGTGCTAACGGTGCAGGTAAAACAACATTGCTCAACATAATTTCAGGTGTTGAGCAATACGATTCAGGTGAAATATATTTAAACCCATCTGTAAAGGTGGGATACCTTACACAGAATAGCCTGGTCGAAAGTGAAGAAACCGTATATAACGAAATGAAAAAAGTGTTTTCTGCAGAGCTAGAAGCTATCAACAAACTAGAAAGCATTGATCTTAGCAACAATTCAAATAAATATGAATACGAAAAACTACTTTCATACATAAATTCCAAAGATGCCTATAATATTGAATTTAAAATCAACTACATTCTTAACGGAATGGGCTTTACATATCATCAACGAGAGCAAACGGTCAGTTCCCTTAGCGGAGGCGAACGAACAAGACTTGCGCTTGCAAAATTGCTGCTGACAGATTGTAATGTGTTATTACTTGACGAACCTACAAACCATTTGGATTTCACAACGTCTGCTTGGCTTGAAAAATACTTAAGTGAATACAAGGGTGCAGTTATAAGTGTAACCCATGATAGATATTATCTCAACAAAGTTTGTAATACTATTTGGGAAATGGAATTTGGTAAAATTACTCAATATGAAGGTAACTACACTAAATTCAAAGAAACAAAAAAAAAAGTATTAAGACAAAAAGAAAAAGAATATAACGAATATATTGAAAGACAAGAAAAACTAAAAGATTATGTTGCAAGAAACTTAGTACGAGCATCAACCTCTGCCATGGCAAAAAGCCGCCAAAAAGAACTTGAAAAAATGGAAGAGATAAATAAACCACAGCAATACAATAAACAAATTAATATTAATTTTAAAATTGCAAACAAAAGTTGGTTTGATGTTCTTAAATCCTTTAATCTGTCGCTAAGTATTGATGGTCGTAAACTAATCACAGATATTAATTTAGATATTAAATACGGTGAAAAAATTGCTTTTATAGGCGAAAACGGAATTGGAAAAACAACGCTTTTTAATACTTTACTGGGTAAACATATCGAGTATGATGGCAAATTCCGTTGGGGAAAAGAAGTTTCAATTGGAGTATATGAACAAAACCATAAATACTCTGATCAAAGCAAAACAGTTAAAGACGAGTTTTGGGACACTTTCCCTTCCCTAAACGAAAACCAAGTGCGTTTTGCACTTGCAAGCGTCCTATTTACCGCCGATGACATTTACAAAAAAGTAGGCGATATTTCGGGTGGCGAATCGGCAAGACTACAGCTTGCAAAATTAACAATGCAGTTTAATAACGTATTAATGATGGACGAGCCTACAAACCATCTAGATATGATGAGCAAGGAAAAGCTTGAAAAAGCATTACTTGATTTTTCAGGAACAGAACTTATTATTTCTCACGACAGGTACTTTTTAAATACTGTGCCTGACAAAATTGTTTATTTGTCAAAATCCAGAGTAATAATTTTCAACGGTAAATTTGATGAATTCCAAAAAGAATTTGATTCAGTTATCACAACTGATGAAAAGTCAAAAGAAAAAAACGCTGTTAAAGTTCCAAACAACTACAAAAGTAAAGAGGAAAGAGCAAGTCAAGCCAAAAAGAGAAATGAAATTTCAAGTATCGAAAAGCAAATATCTGCATTAGAACTGGAAAACAGTAAGTTAGAGGAGTTTATATTACATAACTCAACTAATTATGAAGAATTATCAAAAGCATGCAATAGTTTGGAACAAAATAAAAAACAGATAGACACTCTAACTGAAAAGTGGCTAGAACTTTCGGAGGAATAATTTATGCAAAGTTTTACCGATTTATTAATAGATATTGACGGAACATTAACGGACACAAAAGAAGTTGAAAGACAAGCTTTAAAGAAGTTGTTTGAACTGTATGACATTAAATTTTCAAACGATTTAATAAATAAATACAGTCAAATAAACGAAAGTCTTTGGCTTGAGTTTGAAAAAGGAAAAATAACGAAAGATGTGCTTAGAATAAAGCGTTTTGAAATATTATTCAAAGATATAGAGAACAAACTAAACATCATTAAATTTGCAAAGGAATATTTTAAATTATATTCAAAAACCGTAATAGAAACAAAAAACGCTGTATATACAATTATGTTACTTTTTAAAAAATACAATTTACATATCATTTCAAACGGTTCAACAGATGTTCAATATTATAAACTCGAAAAAATGGGTATAAAAGATTGCTTTAAAAATATTTTTCTTTCAGAAGAAATAGGCTATGCAAAACCGGATCAACGTTTTTTTGATTTTGTTTATGACAACATCAAACAAAAAAATAAAGAAAAGGTCGCAGTTATTGGTGATAGCATCAGTGCAGATATTAAAGGCGGAAAACAGTTTGGCTTTAAAACAATTTACGTTGGAAACGAAAAAACCAATTGTGCTAATTATTCAATTAAAAGTTTTGATGAAATAAGCAATATATTATAAAGGAGATAAATTATGAAATATTATCTTGCAATTTTTGATCTAGACGGAACAATTTTAAATACAATAGATGATATTGCTAACAGCGTAAACTATGCTTTACAACTAAACTCTATGCCAATTCATACAACCGATGAAATTACAAGTTATGTAGGAAACGGTGTTATGATGCTTATTAAAAGAGCACTGCCCAAAAATGCCGATGAAGAAATATTAAAAAAAGTATATGATGATTTTAATGAGCACTACAGAATACATAATAACGATTTAACAGCACCATATAATAAAATACCTGAAACCATTCAAACTTTGCGTAATGCAGGTGTTAAAACGGCTGTTATTTCAAATAAAATTGACTACGGTGTGAAAGCACTGTGCAAGCAATATTTCGATGGCATGTTTGATTTTGCTGTTGGAGAACGACAAGGTATTGCCAAAAAGCCGTCACCTGATAGCGTTAATGAAGTATTAAATTTGCTAGGTATATCTCCAGATAACGCAGTTTTTATAGGTGATTCAGAAGTTGATATAGAAACAGCTGAAAATGCAGGACTTGATTGTATTTCTGTATCTTGGGGATTTAAAGATAAAGAATTTCTAAAAAGCAATGGAGCTAAAATCATCATTGATAAGCCAGAACAACTATTAAAATTAATATTATAATTAAAAAGGGATACTACAATAGTATCCCTTTTTAGATTTATAAAGTTTAATATTACCATAATCCACTACAATTTTAGATAATTAGTCAACCTTATAACCTCTTTTAATAATCGTTTCCAATATTGTATCTGCATATTCTTTGCATTTTTGTATACTCTCTGTTTCAACCATTACACGAATAACCGGTTCTGTGCCGCTTTTTCTCAAAAGTACTCTCCCCTTACCTTTGATATATTTTTTGACATTATCAACAGATCTCAGAACCTCATCGTCTTTCAATACCAACTCTTTATCATTCACCTTAATATTCTTTGTAATTTGCGGGTACAACACTATAGGTTCTGACAGTTCACCCAATGTAAGTTTTGTATCGCACAACTCCTCAGTTAACATTATAGCAGTTAAAAGCCCATCTCCTGTAGTTGCATATTTTTTTAATATAATATGTCCAGAGTGCTCACCACCTAAAGCGTAATCATTTTGTTGCATACATTCATAAACAAATCTATCACCAACGGTAGTTTGCTCACATTTAATACCGATTTTTTCAAGACTTGTACCAAGACCGCTATTAGACATAATAGTAGAAACTATCGTATCTCCGTTAAGCATACCTCTTGATTTTAGTCGTTTTCCCAAAATATAAAGTATACCATCACCATCTACTACATTCCCGTTTTCATCCACCGCAATACAGCGGTCTGCATCACCGTCAAATGCAAAACCTATATCCAAATGCTGCTCTTTAACAAGCTTAGATAGTTTTTCTAAGTTAGTTGCGCCGCAATCCGAATTAACATTAATTCCATCCGGCTCATCACCAATTAAATATGTTTGAGCACCCAACGCACCAAAAACAGCCCTAGCAATTGACCATGATGCTCCATTTGCACAATCAAGACCAATTCGCAAATTTTTATAAGAATGAGATGCTAATGAAATAAGATATGCTACATATCGGTTTCTACCCGCAACATAGTCAACTATACATCCAAGTTTTTCTCTATATGCTAGTGGCAAGTCAGATCCCTTAACACCCAAAGCATTCAAGTTGCCATCTATATAACATTCTATAAGCAAAGTTGCATCGTCATCCAGTTTTTCACCAAATCGGTTTATAACTTTAATGCCATTATCATAAAACGGGTTATGAGAAGCAGTAATCATAATCCCGCAATCAAAACCATCTAATCTAGTTACATAAGATACACTGGGAGTAGTAGTGACGTGAAGCATATAAGCGTCCGCGCCAGATGCAGTTATACCTGCAACTATTGAATATTCAAGCATATAGCTTGATCTTCTAGTGTCTTTACCAACAACTATTTTTGGCTTATAATTAGCATTAGAGCAACCCGAAAGTTTAGATGAATAATACCAACCAAGAAATCTCCCGATTTTATACGCATGTTCTGGTGTAAGATCAACATTTGCTTCTCCTCTAAAACCATCAGTTCCAAAATACTTATTCTGATTTGACTGGCTAATCTTTTTATCAGCATTGTCGTATTTTTCATATAACAATTCTTCTATAGATATATCAAACAGATCACAAATTTGCAATATTTTATCTATTTGAGGAAGAGCCTGATTCATTTCCCATTTTGAAACAGACTGTCTGGAAACGGAAATTTTTTCTGCCAACTGTTCTTGTGAAATATTCGATTCAGTTCGTAACTTTAATATCTTATCACCGATTTTCATACTTTAGCTCACTTTCCTTTTATAGTGTAATTATAACAAGACGCAATATAACAATCTACCAACTTTACTTTGAAACAATCTTGCAACCTATAGTTGCACGATTATTTCAATCATAGTAGATTTAATAATAATATATAAATATTAATCCAAAAAATGCAATTTTTATTAACAAAATTTAAAAGTAACACAATATTAACTTGCTTAGTCATTGTCAATAAAGGTTACTTTTTGATATGATTTTAAAATTAAAATGAGATACTCTCCTTTTGGAGAGTACCTCATTTTAATTTTAATTAACCACCAAGATAGGCTTCTTTAACCTTATCACTTGCAGCAAGTTGCGAACCTGTTCCGGATAACACAATACTTCCAGTTTCAAGCACATAAGCTCTATCTGAAATTGCAAGAGATTTACCAGCATTTTGCTCAACAAGTAAAATAGTTGTACCATCTTTATTAATGTCTTTAATAATTTCAAAAACTTGATCAACAAGCAGCGGGGACAAACCCATTGAAGGTTCATCAAGCATCAACAGTTTTGGGTGGCTCATAAGGGCGCGGCCCATAGCCAGCATTTGCTGTTCACCACCTGAAAGAGTACCTGCAATTTGATTTTTTCTTTCAAAAAGCCTTGGAAATCTTTCATATATGCGCTCAACATCTTCTTTAAAATTAGTGTTTTTTGTTTGCGAATAAGCACCCATTAAAAGATTTTCATATACAGTTAATTCCTGAAATATACGTCTACCTTCCGGAACCTGTGACATACCATGTTGGACAATTTTATGACATGGCATTTTTGTAATATCAATTCCATCATAAATCACAGTACCATGGCGTGAAGGAATAAGGCCAATAACGCTTTGCATTGTTGTTGTCTTACCAGCACCATTAGCACCTATAAGGGTCACAATTTCGCCTTCATTAACTTCAAAGCTTATACCTTTTAACGCCTTAATAACACCATAGTATACTTCTAAATCTTTTACTTCTAATAATGCCATAGCGTTAACCTCCTATATAAGCCTTAATAACTTCAGGATCGTTTAAGGCGACCTCTGGAACACCTTGGCTGAGAACAGTACCAAAATTAAGTACTGTAATTTCATCACACAATCCTGAAACAAACTTCATATCGTGCTCTATAAGCAAAATAGTGATATTGTATTCATCACGTATATGACGTATTATATTCATGAGATCTGCAGTTTCATTAGGGTTCATACCTGCAGCTGGCTCATCCAGACACAATAGTTTTGGATTTGTTGCAAGCGCACGAGCTATTTCCAATTTTCTTTGTTTACCATAAGGAAGATTACACGAAAGATTGTTCCTTTCATCTTCAAGACCAACAATACGGAGTATTTCTTTTGCCTTTTCACGCATTTTCTTTTCTGTTTCAAAATGACGTGGCAAACGGAAAATGCTAGATATTAATCCACACTTAAATTCAGGTTGATTATGAAGTCCAACAAGTACATTACGAATTACCGTCATATTATTAAACAGTCGAATGTTCTGAAACGTTCTTGCAATACCTTTGTGATTTACAGTTTCTTGACTTTTACCGGTAAGGTTTTCACCATCAAGCCAGAAACTACCAGTTGTAGGCTTATATACACCTGTAATCATATTAAAAACAGTGGTTTTACCAGCGCCATTAGGTCCAACAAGACCGTAAAGCTGTCTTTCTTTAATATCTAAATTTAAGTTCTGCACAGCTTTTAGACCGCCAAAAGAGATGCCGAGGTTTTCTGTTTTAAGCACAGTTTTCATCGTTATTTATCCCCCTTTTGACGTTTATCAGGTGAGTAATAATTACTCGGTTGAAGATCAACCGATAAAACCTCGTCCATATCAATCTTAGTAGGTACACGGTCCCATTTAGCTTCATCATCACGCACTTTAGAGTGGTCGTGCTTTGAGTTCTTCTTAAATTTAGCTAAAAGATTTTTGAGATTGTAAGTTTCTCTAAATCCTTTAAGTCCAGGTGCATTATTATATATTACAAGAATAATAAGGATTAAGGCATAAAATAGATCTTGTAATACCGCAAGATTACCGGTAAGAATTGTTTGAAGTTTAACATCAAGGAATGTAATAAGAGTAGCAGCAATTATCGAGCCGCTTATATTACCCATTCCTCCAAGAACAACCATTACCAGAATTTCTATCGAATAGTTATAACTAAACTTTGTACTTTGGACAGTGAAGTTACTAAAACTATAAAGAACACCTGCAATACCTGCGAAGAAAGAAGAAACAGTAAATACAATCAGTTTGTACTTTGTTACATTAATTCCTGTTGCACGTGCAGCAATCTCGTTATCACGTATAGATGTGATTGCCCTTCCATGTTTTGAATGAATGAGGTTTTGTAAAACTGCAAGACATACCAAAACAAGTATAAGAGCATAAATAAAAAGTTCATTTTTATCATATCTTGGTGTAGAAAGGCCTAGAGAACCACCAAACGACTCATCACTTGAATTCATAAAAAGTGAGCGAACAATCTCACCAAAAGCTAAAGTAACAATTGCAAGATAGTCACCACGAAGTCTTAATGCCGGTAAACCGATAATAATACCGCAAAGAGCAGCAATAAGTCCTCCTACAATTAATGAAATTAAAAGTGAAAGAAAACCATCACCTACCAAAGGCTCTAATATAAGAGATGTTTTACCACCTAAATATGCGCCAATACACATAAATCCCGCATGGCCCAATGAAAGCTCACCTAAAAATCCAACAACAATACTTAAAGAAACAGCTAAAATAACAGAAATAGCAATTTTCTCAATTAGATAAATTGTTGATGAAGACATTGAACCGGTAAGTGACATTAAAATAAATATCAAAGAAAAAGCAAAAACACCAATATAATTAATATAGTGTTTCCACTTGAAATTATTTAATTTGTTAGCCATTATACCTTCTCCCTTCTCTTTTTACCTAAAATGCCCGAAGGTCTTACAAGAAGGATAATAATAAGAATTAAAAATTCTATCGCATCAGTATAAGGCGCAATAGCAGAAATTTTAAATGAAACAGCTTCAACAACACCCATAAGAATTCCGCCAATCATAGCGCCCGGAATTGAACCAATACCGCCAATTACTGCAGCAGTAAATGCCTTAATACCAGGCATGGCACCAAGTGTATTCGAAAGACTGGGTGATTTTAAAAGCATAAAAAGTCCTGCGAATGCCGCAAGAGCAGAACCTATTGCAAAAGTTATCATGATAATACCATTTACATTGATTCCCATAAGTTGAGCAGCACCTTTATCTTCTGATACTGCAATCATAGCACGACCTATTCTTGTATATTTAACAAAAAGACTAAGCACTATCATAATAGCAAAAGAGCAAACAAGTGTAACAATTGTATATACAGGAACCTTAAGTTCACCAATCATAATATTACCAAGTTCAGCAATTATCACCATTTTAGGAGACGATCCAAAAATGATTTGTGCAGTACTTTGCAACATATAACTAACACCGATAGCAGTAATAAGAACAGCCAAAGGAGAAGCACCGCGGAGCGGTTTATAAGCAATTTTTTCAATTGTAATACCCAAAAGCACACAAAAAACAACAGCTGCAAGTAGACCAATAAGAGGATGTCCTATGGTGGTCATAGTTACAAAAATAACATATCCGCCTACCATTATAATATCGCCATGGGCAAAGTTAAGCATCTTAGCAATACCATATACCATTGTATAGCCTAACGCTATCATAGCATAAGTACCACCAGCACTTAAACCGTTTAATAATGTTTCAATAAATTCCATAAAATTTTCCCAATTATTTATGACAATTTGCCGGAGCAGAAAATCTACACCGGCAAATCGATTTAATTAATAATTTATAAATTAGTTAAGCGTCAGCTTTCTTAAGGTCATACTTAACCGCAGCTTTTGTTACATAACCGGTCTCATCCCAGCTAATGCTTTCACCTGTTACACCTGAATATGTAAAGTCACCAGCAAACTGCTCTTTAAGAATATCTGAAAGATCAGAAGCAGAAATTGTTACAGGAATTTCTTTGCCTGCATCAATAGCAGCTTTCATAGCGTTGTAAATAGCATAAATACAGTCATAAGCAGAAGCACCAAACTGGTTTAAAGTTTCAGCATCATATTTTTCTGTATATTTTTTGATGAAATCAGCAGCAGCACCGGTTGTTGCATTTGAATCAAAATGCGAAAGCATTGAAATTTCCTGGGGAATAGTTGTAAGGTCAATTTGACCTGCAAGACCATCAAAGCCATCACAACCATAGTAAATTGCATCTTTAGCAATAATGTCTTTAGCCTGTGTCATAAATACTGAAGCGGGCTGATAATAGATAGGCATAAAGATAAATTTGCAATCTTTAAGGCTTGAAATTTGTGTTGAGAAATCAGTTTCGTTTGCAGCAGTAAATACTGTTTCTACAGTTTTAATAGAAGCATCAAGATTCTCTTTAAACTGTTTGTAAATACCATTTGAATAAGCATCATCTGATTTATAGAAGATACCAATAGTTTGATTTTTGTAAACACCATTTACATAATCAGCAGCAACTTTACCCTGGTTACCGTCTGCAAAGCACATTTGGAAACCGTTATCATTTTTCGGAATATCATCTCCAGAAGCTGAAGGGGTAAGGAAAAATACGTTATCCTCTTTTGAAAGGTTTGTAAATTCAAGACCAGGAGCGGTAGTAACAGTACCGAGTGATACCTGCATACCCTGCTCAAGCATTGATGAATAGTTTGTTGAAACCTTTGTTGCATCGTGAGTATCATCAGTTGCAACGAACTTGAATTTTACGCCGTTAAGACCACCGTTGGCATTGATTTCATCAACAGCCATCTGAGCTGAATTTTGAACAGCAACGCCATACACAGCAGCAGGACCTGTCAAAGGACCGGAAACGCCAATAACATACTCAGTGTTGTTAGCAGTGTAGCCTGTGCTACCGCAAGCTGTAAGACAGAATAACATAACAGCAATTACGACAACACTAGCAATTCTTGTGAAGTTTTTCATTTTTCTTCCTCATTTCATAAATATTTTTTATCAGCAAAAGCCGTAAAAATTCTATATAATTATATAGTCTAAAACACTATTTAATTTTTGTCAATAGTTTCGACACAATTTATATATAAAAATAACTATTAATTAATATCTTCCAGTTCGTTAATCCAAATATTATATGATGCGTCAGAAGGCATATTCCAATCACCTCTTGGTGAAAGAGAAACTGTTCCTACTTTTACACCATCGGGCATGCACGAACGTTTAAACTGCTGTGTAAAGAATCTGCGCAAAAATATTTTAAGCCACTTTAAAATTGTGTGGCTATCATACAAACCCTTATACGCATTCAAAGCCAAATTAAAAATTTTCTTTGGAGAGAAACCAAATCTCACAAAATAATACAAAAAGAAATCATGTAGTTCATAAGGTCCAACCAAATCTTCGGTTTTTTGAGATATATTTCCCTTTTCATCTGCCGGTAGTAGTTCCGGAGATACAGGAGTATCTAATATATCAAGCAAAACCTTATTTAATTTTTTATCACAATTTTCAGCTTCATACCTAACGATATGGTAAATAAGAGTTTTAGGCACAGATGCATTCACAGCATACATAGACATATGATCTCCGTTATAGGTCGCCCACCCTAATGCTAATTCTGACAAATCTCCTGTTCCTACTACAATCCCGTTAGTTTGGTTAGCTATATCCATCAAAATCTGCGTTCTTTCGCGAGCTTGAGCATTTTCATAAGTCACATTCTTAACCGCTTCTTCGTGACCTATATCAACAAAATGTTGTCTTACAGCGTTTTCTATAGAAATTTCTCTTACACTTATTCCAAGTCCTTCACAAAGCAAAACCGCATTAGATTTCGTTCGTTTTGTAGTGCCAAATCCGGGCATAGTTACAGCAATAATATCTTTTCTGGACCGTTTTAACAAATCCATAGCTCTAACGCAAACCAAAAGTGCCAAAGTACTGTCAAGACCGCCCGAAATTCCAATTACCACGGTGTTTGCATGAGCGTGCTCAATTCTTTTTTTAAGACCGTAGGATTGAATATTTAAAATTTTCTCGCAACGTTCGTCTAGTTCATCTTTATTGTTTGGCACAAAAGGATTTTTGTTTATTTTACGTGTAAGCTCATGTTTAATCACATTTTGGTTAAAAAATATAGTTTTTGAATTTCTATTATAAAATTCTGCCGAAAATTCAGAAGATTTAATTCTATCGTGAGCTAAGCGGTTAACATCAATTTCGGTAATTAATATGTTATCATTTGAAAAAGGTTTAGATTCTCTTAAAATCGTACCGTTCTCACAAATAATATGGTGCCCAGAGTATACACATTCCTGAGTAGACTCACTATAAGGTGCATTTGCCAAAACATAGCCTGATATACATTTAGATGAAGCAGACTGAGTCATAAGAGTTAAATATTTGTCAGCTCCAATATCTTCGCCGAAAGCTGCCGTGTTTACAATAATACTTGCACCGTTGCGGCAAAGAGAAGATGAAATGCTATCAATTAACATTAAATCATCACCAATTTCAACACCAAATTTAAATAGCGATAGTTCATTATGTTCAAAAATAATATTAGCGCCAAACGGTACTGTTTTATTTCCAACAGAAAGATGTAAAATCTCTCCGCCTAGTTCTGATGCAGTAGAAAACCCACCAAATTTTGACGGACCAGTTTTGGGAACTACACCTAAAATCTCACCGTTATAAATAACAGCAGCACAATCAAAGATTTTATTTTTGAAAAAAATCGGAACACCAATTACTACAACCGGATATAAACCACGTGTAAATTCAGTTATTCTCAACAACTGTTTTTTTGATTGGTTTTGTAATGTATCATTTAAAAACAAATCAGCAGAGCTACATCCGCTTATCGCAAGTTCGGGAAAAACAAGAAGATTAACGTTACTCTTATCAGCTTTATCTATAATTTCAATTATAGAATCAGCATTAAACAAAGGGTCAGCAACTACTACATCACCGTATGCACAGGCAACGCGTATAAAACCATCTCTCATTTATAACACCTCTTAAAATTATCTAATACCGTATTTTTCGATGACATAGTCCATATCTTTATCACCTCTGCCTGAAAGATTAATAAGGACAGAGCCTTTGCCTAACTCTTTTGCCAGTTTAATACCGTATGCTACTGCATGTGAACTTTCAATAGCAGGTATAATTCCCTCAAGTCGTGATAATTTAAAGAATGCATCAATAGTATCATCATCATTAACAACATCATACTTTACTCTGCCTATATCACGCAAAAATGCATGTTCCGGTCCTGACGAAGGATAATCAAGTCCGCTTGCTACTGAGTAAACAGGTGCAGGATCGCCATTTTCATCTTTTAACATAATACTGTTGAATCCGTGCATGATTCCTTCTGTGCCATAAGAAAGACTTGCTGCGTGGTCGCCAAGTTTTGGCCCCTTACCAAGCGGTTCAATACCATAAATATCAACATTATCATTCAAAAAGCCCGAGAAAAAGCCAGCAGCATTTGAACCACCGCCAACGCATGCGACAATAGCATCAGGAAGTTCTCCGGTCATATTAAAAAATTGTTCGCGAGCTTCAATTCCTACAACACTTTGAAAATCACGCACCATCAGTGGAAATGGATGTGGTCCTAAAACAGATCCTATACAATAAATTGCATTTTTATAATCATGACTATAGGCTTCAAACGCTGCGTCTACCGCTTCTTTTAATGTTGCAAGCCCGTGAGTAACTTCAATAACATTAGCACCGAGAATTTTCATTCTTGCGACATTAGGAGCCTGTTTTTTTATATCTACCGAACCCATATAAATATCGCATTCCAAACCGAAGTATGCAGCAGCTGTAGCAAGAGCAACGCCATGCTGACCTGCGCCGGTTTCAGCAATTACTTTCTTTTTTCCCATATATTTTGCCAACAGAGCCTCACCCATACAGTGATTAAGTTTATGAGCACCGGTATGGTTTAAATCTTCACGCTTAACATAAAGCTGAACATTGCCCAAACTGTTTGACAACCTTTCCAAATGTGAGATAGGTGTTGGTCTACCTTGAAATTCTCTGCGTATTCTGCGAAGTTCAGTGATAAATTTACTGGATTTACAGATTGTAAGATAAGCCTCGGTGATTTCATTTAAAGCTTTACGCAAATTATCATCTACATAAGCTCCACCGTATTTGCCAAAATATCCGTTTTCGTCAGGATAATTTTTAAAATAAGTATTAAAATCAACATTATTAAGTAACATATTTTTCTCCTTAAATTATTAATATCAAAATTGGTTTAAAATATTACCGCACCATCGCTTAGACAATAAAAACACCACTAAATCCTCCAAATAATATTAATTATAAAAAAACCCAAGTATCCTCACAGATACTTGGGACGAATCAATAAGATACGCGGTGCCACCCAAATTGATGCAAACACATCCACTTATGCGCACTATCATACGCTTTGCAACTAACGTGTGCACCCCGTCGGTTACTACTTGCTAAAAGCTTTCGGCCGCCCTCATAAGTCCATTCACTGAAAATCCACTACTGCAATCACACCATCTGCAGTTCTCTTAGAGTTTTCTTTACCAGTTACTAATCTTAATCATCGGTTTATTTTTTAAATAATATCATATTAATATTGATATGTCAACATTTTAACAAATAAAAAAGCCCCCGAATAATTCTTAACCGGGGGCTTTTATTAAGCCATTTGGTCTGACAATTGCTTGCCACCAAGAACATGAAAATGTAAATGAAACACTGTTTGTCCTGCATATTCATTACAGTTAGAAACAACTCTAAATCCTTTTTCAAGTTTGAATTCTTTCGCAATAGTTGCTATAACCTCAAAAATATGTGAAACAATCTGGCTATTATCCTCACCAATTTCCAATAAATTAGTTATATGCTGTTTAGGAATTACAAGAATATGAACAGGTGCCATTGGATTTATATCTTTAAATGCAAAAACAGTTTCATCTTCATATACCTTCTGAGAAGGTATTTCGCCATTTATAATTTTACAAAAAAGACAATCAGACATAATACTTCTCCTATTATAGATATTTATCTACTATTAAACTTGCAGCATTGAGCGCTTGTTCAATTTTTGAAACATCTCCAACACCCGCAGTAGCATTTTCCGGCTTGCCACCGCCTTTACCACCTGTGACTGCAGCTACTTCTCCAACAATTTTACCTGCATGAGCGCCTTTTTCTATAGCTTCTTTTGAACATACAACATGCAAAGTTGCCTTGTCACCATCTATAGCGGCAATTATAGCTGTAAAGTTATTATACTTGTCACGCAATCCATCACATATTGTACGTGCAGTTTTTGAATTTGTATCTTTTAATATTGCTTTTGAAACTTTTATGCCTTTAATTATATCAGCATTATCTAAAATTGCACCGCTTTGAGCCAATGCAGTCTTTTCGTTTGCAGCTGCGAGTTCAGATTTAACCTTTTTAAGTTCTTCTGTCAGAGATAAACATTTATTAGGCAGTTCTGCAACATTTGTAATTTTTAATACAGATGCCGCATTATATAATTTAGTGTTATAATCATCAATCAAGTCCAGTATTCCGTAACCTGTAACAGCCTCTATTCTTCTTACACCTGAAGATACAGAGCCCTCTGAAATAATTTTAAACAAACCTATCTTTCCGGTGTTTTCGATATGTGTACCACCACAAAGTTCGTATGAAAAATTCCCAACTTTACATACTCTTACTCTATCTCCGTACTTCTCACCAAACAGAGCCATAGCGCCTTTGGCATTTTCAAAATCAGTTTCATAGTTTTCTACAGGGGTATCATTTAAAATCTGCTCATTAACAATCGATTCAATCTTTTTGATTTCATCTGCTGACACTGATGAAAAATGAGTAAAGTCAAATCTACATCTTTGAGAATCAACATAAGAACCCGCTTGATGAACATGGTCGCCAAGCACTTCACGAAGTGCAGCTTGCAACAGATGAGCGCTTGTATGATTACGCTTAATAGAATCACGTCTTTTAGCATCAATAACTGCGGTACACTTATCTCCTACAGAAATTTTTCCGCTTTTAACATTACCGATATGAAGAAAATGCTTAAGTGAATCTTTTTTACAATCAGAAATTTCAACTCTGGCACTATCAAATAGCAGTTCACCTATATCAGCTACCTGACCGCCGCTTTCGGCATAAAAAGGTGTTTTATCAACAACCACTATTACATCATCACCGCTTGAGGCTGTATCAGTAATTTCGCCATTTTTAACAATTGCAACAACTTGTGCCTCACAACTATAAGTGTCATAGCCAACAAAGTTTGAATTATCATCTTTAAGATAATCTAAAACCTCGTCTTTCCAACCGATAATATCACTATCAAGTCGCGCTTTTCTAGCCCTATCTTTTTGCTGTTGCATTAGTTTATTAAAGCCATCTTCATCAACAGTCATATTTTTCTCAGAAGCAATATCGGCAGTAAGATCTACAGGAAAACCGTAAGTATCATAGAGTTTAAAAGCCACATCACCCGGAATAATAGTGCTTTCTGCTTTATTCATAAAGTTTGAAAGCATTTCCATACCCTTGTCAATTGTTTTTAAGAAAACATCTTCTTCATTTTTTATGCTCTTAACAATATAATCTTTTTTAGCAACAAGTTCAGGATAAGCGTTTTTATTTTCTTCGATAACTGTGCAGCAAAGTTCATATAAAAACGGTTTTTCAATGCCTAGTAAACGGCCGTGACGAGCTGCCCTTCTTAAAAGTCTCTTAAGAACATATCCTCTGCCTTCGTTAGAAGGTTGTATGCCATCACAAAGCATAAATGTAACGCTTCTTATATGGTCTGTTATAACACGAATGGATATATCAGTCTTTTCATCTTTTTTATATTCAACACCGGCAATTTTTGAAGCGTGTTGTAAAATATTCTGTACTGTGTCGACCTCAAACAGATTATCTACACCCTGCATGATACAAGCAAGCCTTTCAAGGCCCATACCTGTATCAATATTAGGATGCTCCATAGGTGTATATGTTCCCTCACCGTCGCTGTCAAATTGAGAGAAAACAAGATTCCAAAACTCTACAAATCTATCACAGTCACAACCGGGTGCACAGTTTGGATTATCACAGCCATACTGCTCACCACGGTCAAAATAAATTTCACTACACGGACCACAAGGGCCGCTGCCAATTTCCCAAAAGTTGTCTTCCCTGCCGAGCCTTACAATTCTATCCTCAGGAACGCCAACCTCTTTTGTCCAAATTTCAACGGCTTCATCATCATCATGAAATACTGATACATAAAGTCTATCCACCGGAATTTCCAAAACCTCAGTAATAAATTCCCAAGCCCAAGCGGTAGCTTCATGTTTGAAATAATCACCAAACGAGAAATTACCAAGCATTTCAAAATATGTACCGTGTCTTGATGTTTTACCGACATTTTCTATGTCAGGCGTTCTAATGCATTTTTGGCATGTTGTCACACGTTTTGATGGTGGTGTTTCCTTACCAAGAAAATATTTTTTCATAGGTGCCATACCTGAATTTATTAGTAATAGACTTTCGTCATTTATCGGCAATAGCGGAAAACTATCAAGCCTACAATGAGCTTTACTTTCAAAAAATGAGAGAAACATTTCTCTAAGTTCATTTAATCCCGTGTATTTCATAAATAATACCTCCAAAAAAATAAGCACATAATACAACTCAGGGGCGAAAAACCGCGGTACCACCCTGATTGCACAATGTGCCACTCTAGTAACTTTTAACGCAGTAAAGCGACCGTCACTCAAAAAACAGCCCTTTAATTAAATACGGTTAAAAGCCTCTCAGCGCCGGCTTTTTCTCTGTAAATCGTAATAAATTAATTAAAGATTTTCATCAATGTAACAGTATAATATTTATTATAACACAATAAATTAATGTGTCAATAATTTTGTGCTATAAAGTCACATATTTCAGCAAATACCGGAGCGCATGTTTCCGAGCCTGATTTTCCATTTAAAGCAAATACGGTTATAACATATTTTGGATTATCTGCCGGATAGAAGCCTGTAAAATATGTGTTTAAAATTTCTTTCCCTTCACCATCAAATTGACCCGTCTGCGCACTCGCGGTTTTACCTCCTGCGCTGTTTAGTTTTGGCTTGGCTTTTATACCTGTACCATTGGTAACACAAAGATTACACATTTCTTTTAGTTTCTCTGAAATCGCACTACTTATAATCTGACTTTTATAACTGTACTCGCTCTTTGATGTTATTGTCCCGTTATCATAAATACCATAATAGACCGACGGATTTACTAAAAAGCCGCCATTGCACATAACTGCAGTAATGCGAGCAACTTCAAGCGGAGTTACCATCAACTCACCCTGACCTATGCTTAAATTAGCAAGAGCTAACGATCCGCTTTCTTTTGGAAGTTTTCCTGCAGAGGAGTATAGATTTTTAGTAATTTTAATATTACTGTCCACACCAAATAATTGAGCTGTTTCAACAACTTTATCAAATCCAAGTAACTGACCAATAGCTATAAAATAACAATTGCAAGACTGCGCAAAAGCTTCTTTTAATCCGACATTTGAGTGAGCTTTTTGATTTTGACAGGTAAAAGTCCTTCCACTAATATTAATTGCACCACTGCATTCGTAGGTAAATCCGTCAAGTCCGTTTTGTAATGCACACGTTGCAACAATCATTTTAAATACAGAACCTACTGTTTGGTTTACCATGGCATTGTTTATAAGTTCACCATTATCAGAATCAATGTAACTATCAATATTATTTGCATTAAACGAAGGTGTTGAACACATAGATAAAATTTCACCCGAATCACAATCCATAACTACTGCACAGCCTTTTTCAATATATTCATACATCGACTGTTTAACGAAAAGTGATAATTTTTTGTCAATGGTAGTAATAATTCCGTTAAGTGTATCTTCGCTTTCTTTTTTAGTTGTAGTTTCCAAACTAGGTATCATACCACGCGTTGCATCAGCTACATAAGTCATTGAAGTGGTTGAAATATATTTGGATAATTCATCATTAAATGCTTTTTCAAGTCCCGAAAGACCAACAACACCGTCGGAATCAAGATAACCGATAAGATGCTCACATACAGTTGTTTTAGGATATCTAGCCGTCCCTTCACATACATACATTCCCTTTACAACTTCTGGTTTATAATAACTAGATAAAATAAAAAGTGATTCTTTATTTAATTTTTCATTTATTAATTCAACATCAACATTTGTAAGGTCTGAAATGTATTGTATACAAGTTTTATCAAATTCACGGGGATTGATAACCAGATAATAAACAAATTGGTTTCCTGCTAATGCGCACAAATCTCTATCATATATAATACCTTTTGACGTATAAATATCAACTGTTGCAGTTTTTCCACCTGCTACTGTCATAGCTTTTTCTTTAATGTCACCAAAAGATACATAAAACAATCTTAAAATAAGTGAGCAAAATAGTAAAGTAAATACAATGTACGTTATTCCACTGCGCTTAACCCACATATTAACACCGCCTTTAAGTCTATTATTGACAAAAAGACAATAAAAAAACGGGAACAATACGTTCCCGTTTTTAAAGCATTAAGCCTCAGTGTTTTCTTCAGTTGTTTCTGTTTCTGATTCTTGCTGAGAAAGTGAAAGTTTACTTGTCATTAAAAGTTTTAAATTATCATCTGTAAGAATTCTATACTCGCCATTGATTTTACCAACAGATAATGTAATTTCTTCTTCTACAGTATCAATGCCGTTTGACTCGATATCAGTAATCATAAGAGCGATAACCAAAAGCTGCGGGTCATTTTTTTCATCAAGTACATATTCTTGCATTTTATCATCAGAAATTGCCTGAGAAAGAACTGACATAAATTTTTCTTGGTATAAACCGTAAACGTCAGGCATTGTAACCTTTAATTTAACTTCTTTTGAAGATGCAGAAACTATACTATAAGTAAGTTTTTCGTTTGCTGCTGCATATAAATCTTTATAATAATCCTCAGTAAAAATGTCGTGTTTATAAATAGAGCCTGTATTATCAGGAATATCTTCAACACATTTTGCCATCGCGTCAAGGTCGTATGTAGTAAGTGCTGTCATAAAATCTTCAACAACTTTTTTTGCCTCCCCTGCGCCTGATTTACAAGCAACAAGTGAGAAACACATACATAAAAGTAATGCAATTGAAACAATTCTTCTAAATTTCATAATAAACTCCGTTCTGCCATGAATGGCGGCGTAATTTAATAAAAACATATTTTACGGTCTGCATAAAGAAAATTTACGCTAAATATATATTGTTTTTATGTATTATAACATACAAAATAAATAAGTTCAAGTTTTTTTAACCAAAAAATATAAAAAACATAGAATAATTATGAAAGCTGTTTAGCTAATATTTTTAGGAGGAAAAGTATGGAAAATATTGAATCAACAAACATTGTAGATTGTAAATTCAAAGACGAAGTTTGTGTAAATGTCCAACGCATCTATGACACATGCAAAGATAAAGACTGTTTTGCGGATCTCAGAGTTTATCTTAATCCTCAAGACCAAAAAGTGATTGATAACGCAATCAATGTTCGAACACATAAATCCGAACTGATTTGGACTTCAGTTGACCTTGATCCAGTTCCATTTAACAAAGGCTTTTACTCTGTAAACATTATATTCTTCTTTTTATTAGAATTTGAAGTTTACACAGGAATGGGTAGACCGATAATTGTTCAAGGCCTTGCGTCATGTAACAAAACAGTAATACTTTTCGGTAGTGAAGGAAACAGCGTGACATATTCGTCCAAATATGACGAAAATGAAGGAATAAGACATACAAAATCAAGCAAGAACCTACCAATAGCACAAGTAGATGTTGTTGACCCAATAGTTTTAAGTGCCAAAACAGTGCCAGCAAATAGCAAGATTTGTTGTTGTGAAACCGATTTACAAGCGTTACCGGAATGTGTACTTTGTTGCTTTAACGAGGGACTTACATCAAACAGTGAAAGAAACCTTATTGTAACAATTGGTATCTTCAGCATTGTAAGAATTGTGAGAGAAGTACAACTTTTAATCCCTTCTGCAAAATTTAACCTTCCTGACAAAGAATGCAAGCCTATTGATGAAGAAGAACCCTGTAATTATTTTGAGCGACTTTCTTTCCCTACAAACGAGTTTTTCCCACCCGATTATAAAAACTGCAAATAATCAAAAAGGTGTATACATCGTGTATACACCTTTTTGATTATTTTTGCTCTGAATAGGCAGAAAGACCCATCAAAGAATCATCATTTTCTATCCAATCACTAACCATAATAATACGGTAATTGTCCATATCATCACGAACTACAACTTTTTCAATGCCAGCATTAATTATCATACGCTGACACATTGCACAGGAATTAGCGTTTTTTACATAATCACCGCTTACTGCCTCTTTACCAACCAAAAATAATGTTGAACCAATCATATCATTTCTAGCAGCAGAAATAATACAATTTGCCTCAGCATGAACTGACCTACATAGTTCATAACGTTCACCGCGGCGAAGATTGAGTTTTTCCCTAATGCATTCTCCGCAATCACAACAGTTTTTTCTACCTCTTGGCGCACCTGTATAACCGGTTGAAATTATCTGGTCGTTTTTAACAATTATGGCGCCAAAATTTCTGCGAAGGCAAGTTCCTCTTGAAATAGCAGTTTCTGCAATATCTAAATAATAATTAAATTTATCTCTTCTCATATTAACTCCTTAGAATTTTTACATATAAATTATATTATATAAAAAAAAGATTGTAAAGCATAATTTCAATATTAACTATTGAAATTAATTAAAAATAAATATATAATAACTAAATATAAAGTTTAAGAAGGTGTAAAATGTGAAAAAGGTATTTATTAACGGAGCCGAACTGCAAACTGATGCAAAAACGGTTTTTGACGCGATTTTTGAAATTGATCCGGCACTTGCGCGTGCAAGTGTTGGTTGTAAAATAGTAAACAAAACCACCTCTCTAACTGATGGTTTTAACGACGGTGATGTAATCGAAACACTCACTTTAGATTCTTTAGACGGAAAAAAGATTTTTTGGCATACCGCTTCGCATGTACTTGCACAAGCCGTTAAAAATCTATTTCCTAATGCAAAACTTGCAATAGGTCCTGCAATTGATTCGGGTTTCTATTATGATTTTGACATTGAAACCCCTTTCAACTCATCTGACCTTGAAAAAATCACCGCTGAAATGAAACGTCTCGTTAAAGAAAGATATAAAATGGAACGTATCGAAGTTTCAGCTGATGAAGCAAAAGAAATCATGAAGGATGAGCCTTATAAATTAGAACTCATTGAAGAACATTCCTCAAAAGGTGAAGTAATATCACTTTACAAACAAGGTGATTTCATTGACCTTTGTGCAGGCCCCCATCTTTTTGATATATCAAAAATTAAAGCAATAGCTCTCTTATCATCTACCGGTGCATATTGGCGTGGTGACAGTAAAAACAAATCACTTCAACGAATTTACGGCATTGCTTTTCCAAAAGCATCAGAACTTGAAGATCATTTGAACATGCTTGAAGAAGCAAAAAAGAGAGACCATAACAAACTAGGAAGAGAATTAGAGTATTTCACAACGTCAGATGTTATCGGACAAGGCTTGCCCGTACTATTGCCTAAAGGTGCAAAAGTAATACAATTACTACAAAGATTTGTCGAAGACGAAGAATACAAACGCGGTTACCTATTAACCAAAACACCGCTTATGGCAAAAAGTGACCTTTATAAAATTTCTGGCCACTGGGACCATTATCGCGATGGTATGTTCATACTTGGCGACCCCGAAAATGATAAAGAAGTATTTGCTCTTCGCCCGATGACTTGCCCTTTCCAATACCAAGTATTTCTTAACAGAATGCGCTCATACAGAGATTTACCTATGCGTCTTGGTGAAACATCTACCCTTTTTAGAAATGAAGAATCAGGAGAAATGCACGGACTTATAAGAGTGCGTCAGTTCACCATTTCAGAGGGTCATATAATATGCACGCCTGAACAACTTGAAGATGAGTTTAAAAACGCGCTTGAACTTGCACAGTTTATGCTTGATGCTGTAGGTCTTTCAGATGACATTTCATATCGTTTTTCACAGTGGGATCCTAACAACACAGAAAAATATATCGGTACCAAAGAACAATGGGATGAATCACAAGGAATGATGGGCAGAATCCTTGATAAGTTAGGAGTTAAATACACAATTGGTATTGACGAGGCGGCTTATTACGGACCTAAGCTTGATATACAAATTCGAAATGTTTATGGAAAAGAGGATACCCTGATCACAATCCAAATTGACCAAATGTTAGCAGCAAAATTCGGTATGGAATTTGTTGATAAGGACGGAATTAAAAAGACACCGTGCATTATTCATAGAACAGCTGTTGGTTGCTATGAAAGAACCTTGGCACTTATACTTGAAAAATACGCCGGTGCCCTTCCCACTTGGATTGCTCCGTTACAAGCTACCATTATGCCTATAAGCGATGCACAAGCAGATTTTGCAAAAGAGATTTGCGACAAACTTTTTGCAGCCGGACTTAGAGTAAATGTAGATTACAGAAACGAAAAAATTGGTTATAAAATACGTGAAGCTCAGTTGCAAAAAACTCCATTTATGCTAATAATTGGTGACAAAGAGGCCCAAAGTCAAACAGTTTCAGTCCGTTCAAGAAAAGACGGTGATTTAGGCTCGATGGATGTTGATTCATTTATAAATCACATTAATGAAGTTATTAAAAGCCGTAGATAAATAAAAAGGAAAGAACAAAAAGTTCTTTCCTTTTTATATTAATCAACAATAGATATTTCTGCATTGCAACCTAACATTTCTTTGGTAAGCACTGCAAAAAATGTATCTGTAATATCATCAAACGATAAATCGAGTGGTTTTCCATTAAGGTAAATTTCGCGTTTTCCGATAAATTTGTTATGATACTCAACGGTAACATCAGCACCTTTAATTTCCAAAGAAAGCTTAGCACTGTTACACGGCATATAGCGCGGCGGCATAATAATCACCGAGTCCATATTGGGCATTATACCAAAACCGTTTTTAACTAATTCTTTAATTAGTACGGCACCGCTTCCTGTGTACCAGTCTCCCATCGAATCACCGTCAAAGAAAAATTCTTCATTGTAACAATATGAGTTAGGCATTACAAATGTTGTGAGGGTGACGTTTTCATGGCTTATTACCATAGATTTTTGTAACTGTTCCCACGCCTCTTTTGAATGGCCCATAAGAAACAGTGCCATGATGGCAAATGTACTTGCATGAATATATGCACATGCATTTTCTGCAGTACCTTTAGTAATCCCTGAAATTCTGCCCACCTCAGGTGAGAAGTACTTAAACTCAGGTGAAAATGTCATCATTCCGTGTTTCGAGTCAAGAGAAAGCAAATTATTAACAATATCTTCTTTAAATTCAGGGTGTGCTTTCACCAGATTAGAAATAGCGTAAAACGAATTTGCTGTAAGACTAAGTCTTGATTTCCCATCAAAGTCGTTGTAACTTCCAACAAAATACGATTGATTTTCACCCCAACCGTGAACTATGCGTTTTACGTTTTTGTCATTTGTGTGAACGGCATTTTCAAGCAGTCCTTTTTCAACACGAGCTCTTGTTGCTTTGAAATCAGCAATTCTTTCGGTGTATTTACCGGTATGTTTTAAAATGTCGCATATATGTTCTAAAGCAAGATACAGTTGAAGCGTTGCCATAACGCTTACTCCGTCTCCATATTCTTTATTTGGATCACTTGTTTTACCAAGGGCATCAAGCGCATCATTCCAATCGCCAAACAAAGCGTGAATGCATCCTGTCTTTTCATCAACATTTGAAACGAGAAAATCCGCAATTCTTATTAAATGCTCAAGTATTGAATCCCGCTGATTACTGTTTTCAAGCGGGCCTCGGGTTGCCAAAGCTTTATAATAGCCACATTCTTCATCAAGAATTGAAAAATCATCAGTATATGATAAATAAGTATGTATGGTTGATATAATCCAAAAACCTTGATCGATAAACGGACGCAGATCCATATCAGGAATAGGAATTGCTTTTGTCGGGAAAGTAATTTGTCTTGGAGGGCGTCCATCTTCTAAAATAAAGTTCATTACACGGACTATCTGAGCTCGCGATTCATCTTTTTGCCACATAAGAGAAGCTTCAAGTTGCTGAAATACATCTCGTATACCAAGCATACGTCCTGCGTAATTATCACCAAGTGCGCATAAACTTACCTGGCGTTGAACACATCTTAAAAATTTATTAATCACATCAGCATTAAGCCCATCATTATGCCAATCATTAAATGTGATTTTCATTTTGTCAAATGCAGCTTTTTCTTGTGGTATGTATGCTTTAAGCGATTCGTCTTCAGCAGCTAAATCAATATCGTTACCAATAAATTTTTCCGCTTGATTTCTATCCTCTGTAAACAATACATCATAATTAAGCGACACATAACCGTCTTTTTCTAATTCAAAATAAACAATATCAGATGCAATAGCAAGGTCAGTTGTATTTGTTGCAGTAAGTTGCTTTGCAAATTTACCATTTTTAAGTGAAACAGCATTTGTGATACAGGCACCCTTAAGTCCCAGAAAATCACTTTTACTTGTTGTAAAATACTCATCTACAACTTTTCCTTCTGTCTTCTTGTTAAAAGCCAAGCAATTAAAAATTCCGCCTTTTGCTCTTCTGCATAATAAATAGCTTCCATTTTCATAATGATATCCATATCTTGACATACGTGAGAAAAAAGACTCAAACTGAGCATCGGTGAGCATTGGTTCAAAAATAGAAGACAGATAAACAGTTCTGGATTCACCTCGATTTATAACACATGCAGAAAAACGCATGTGCGCATCTCTATCCATATATAGTCGAAGTGCATAAATTGCATTTTCGGTTTCAGTTATATAATAAGCACATACAGAAGTATATATCAAATAACGTTCAACGCCTTTTTCAGTAAGTTGCCTTGCAGCACCGGTGATTGAATACGGAAAATAACCGTCATCAGTTTTCTCACCCGCAAAAAAAGCCACAGGGGTATCCTCAGTAAATTGGCAATTCTTAAATACATTCATCGCACCTATATTACAGTCAATATAACCGCTTGAGTGCGGAAACATAATTAAACCTCCACAATAGTACGGATAGCGTGAGTCTCCGTACTGTCTTGGATAACATAAAATAGTGTCTTTATCCAAAAAATAAGAATTATCCGGCAATGTTGTAGTTGCATCTTTTTTTAACGAATGAACTTTATTTACTAAATCAATAATTTCTTTTTTTGTCATAAAAACCTCCAAATCCTAAAATTAACTCACTTATTTTTAGGATAAAGTTTATATAAATGTGTTATTTTTAAATCTTCTTCCATATCAAGTCCATGGGAACCGGAACCATCATCAATTTCATGGCATCCATGGTCCATTGCAAATCCAACTAAAGTATTATATTTATTCCAATGTTCTTTTATCATATTTGAAAACATAGCAAAAGTTCGGCAATTAGCACGAATTTCAGAAAGAGCCGCAATACTTTCCGGTCCGTTTTTATGCATTTTAGTGTCATAATTTCCGTTATAAATTACATAAAAATCGTGTTCATTGCGCAATATTAATTCAGCCGCCTTAGCGTTAACTTCATCCAATGTTTCAAAACAATAATAATCCATTTGTCTTTCTAAGTAAATTTTGGAAAGACTGCTGTTTCCATAAGAAACTATCACAGGTTTTTTCCCTGCGCGGATAAGTACATCAAAGATAGTGTCAATTTGTATAACAGGCTTTTCATATTTTTGTATGCCATGAACCGAAGGTTGAGCACCGGTATACATTGTTCCAAAACACACAGGTGTAACCGATGGCATAACTGAAACAAGAGGCAATTTAAATTCTGCAAATGGTTCTGCATCTTCAAAAAGATAAGGATATTTTTCGTACAACCACTGTGCAATTGCATCCGGATTATACATAAAAATTTTATCTACTTTTTCGCCTTTTAAAACATCGTCAACATACTTCTTCAAATCAACATTACCAGATGCGCTTTTTTCAGGTGAATCTATATCCATAGCGTATGATAATGCACCACATAAGGTATCTAATGATGCTGTTTCATTTAAATTATTCATTTTATTTTCTCCTATGATAAATATTTTAATGCAATAGCAGTATACGCCGCAACACCTTCCCATAACACATCTTCGTCTACATTAAACTTAGAATTGTGATTTGATGCGGTAATACCTTTTTCTTCGTTATTAGTATATAAAAAGAAATATACACCCGGGATTATAGAAGAGTAATTAGCAAAATCGTCAGAACCCATAAGTGCAGAACTAAATTGCGATTTAACCATGTCCTGTCCAAGAACCTCCTCTACAGATGTCTTTACTAAATCACTCATAACTTTATCATTAACAACTGTAGCTGAGCCTTTTTTTATTTCTACAGTACAAGTGGCATTAAAAGCTGATGAAATGTTTTCAGCAATATCGCGCAACCGCTTACCCATAAAATTTCGTATAGACTCATTTTGAACACGTATACTGCCTTTAATAATCGCAGTATCGGGAATTGTGTTGTGATCAATTCCTGCATTAAAACTTCCAAAGCTCAAAACCGCAGCTGTTCCTGCAGGCAATTCTCGTGCTGATATTTCTTCACAAGCATTAACAATTCGTGCTGCTATTAAAATTGGATCTATACCTTTTTCCGGAAATGCAGAGTGCGTTCCCTTTCCGTTAACAGTTATAGTAAATTTATCTTTTCCTGCAGTGACAGGTCCAGAGAGAACAAAAACATCTCCTGTTTTTGCATCATCACCAACTATATTTCCAACATGTAAAGCACAAATAGCGTCCACTCCATCTAAAGCACCATACTTAAGCATTTGCTTAGCGCCGGTACCAGTTTCTTCGCCGGATTGAAAAAGTAAACGAACACTACCGTTTAATAGGTCTTTGTGATTGTTTAATATTTCAGCCGCAATTAACAAAATAGCAGTGTGTGCATCGTGACCGCACCCGTGCATCTGACCTTCTATTTCAGATGAAAAAGGTAACAAAGTATCTTCTGTTATATGTAATGCGTCCATATCAGCTCTAAAAGCAACTGTTTTGCCTTTATTAACACCTTTAATTTCTGCTATCAAACTATCGTCGTCTTTATTAATCTTATAAGAAATACCAATTTCATCAAGATATTTTTTTACAATTGCTAATGTATTAGGTAATGCACCACCTATTTCAGGACATTTATGTAATTCGCGTCTCAAAAAAATGAGTTTATCTTCTAGTTTTTTTGTTTCACTTATAATCCAATCCAAATATTATACACTTCCCTTTTGACTTATTTATTAAACAGATTAATGTGAGAATTAAAGTGTAATAAGATTTAATAATTAAAATCACAAATAATATTATTATGATTTTTATCATTAAAAGCATATCACACCAAACTTAAACAAACAAGAGCAAACTTTAAAAAACACAGATAAAAATGTTGCTATTACTGATATCATGCACATAAATCAACTAATAGTTGATTTATGTTTTTTTGATTTTTTTATATTTCACTTTATAGTTGAAATATATTTTGTTAAAATGAAATTACAGTATAAAAAGAGGTTGAAAATATGGTAAACGATTTTTCTACTATAATAAAAGATTTGCGAACAAAAAATGGGATGTCGCAAATAGAACTAGGGCAAAATTTGGGTATAAGCAATAGAGCTATATCAAAATGGGAAAAAGGTCTATCGAATCCTTCGGCAAAGCACATATTTGCTTTATCCAAAATTTTTAATGTACCAATTGACCTATTTTACAGCAATAAAACCAATGATATTCCTAAGGTTAAACCAGATGGGATGAACTCTATAATAGAAATTTATAAAATTGGCAGAGGTCCATCCAGTTCGCATACTATTGGACCTGAGAAAGCTTGTAAAATTTTCAAAGAAAAAAATCAAGATGCCAATAAATTCAAAGCAATACTTTATGGTTCTTTAGCTAAAACCGGAAAAGGTCACCGAACTGATACCGTAATTAAGAAAACTTTACAACCGATTGAATGTAACGTTGAATTTGAATTTAACGAGAAAAACATTCCTCATCCTAATACAATGCTGTTGATTGCTTATAAAAATGATGTTGAAATTGACAAAGCGCGAATCTTTAGTATAGGAGGAGGAAGTATAGTTTTTGAAAATTCTATTTATGAAAAACCTAAAAATGTTTATCAACTCCACAAATTTAGCGATATAGCAAAATATTGCAAAAGCAAATCAATAAGACTTTGGGAATATGTTAAAGAAGTTGAAGATGAAGAAATAATCCCATATTTAAGTAATATATGGAAAGCTATGCAGAATTCAATTGAAAAAGGATTACATGATGAAGGAATCTTGCCAGGCGGTCTGCAATTGCAAAAAAAGGCAAAAACTTTATATAATAGCCAACATATAGATGAAACTCCAGAAACCAAAGAAAACAGGATTGTATGTTCTTATGCCTTTGCAGTAAGCGAACAAAATGCTTCCGGTGAAACAATAGTTACCGCGCCTACATGTGGTGCTGCAGGCGTATTGCCATCCGTACTCTATTATCAACAAAAAAAGCATAATTTCAGTGATAATCAAATCATACATGCTCTTATGACAGCCGGTTTAATAGGTAATCTTATTAAAACTAATGCTTCAATTTCAGGTGCAGAATGTGGTTGCCAAGCAGAAATAGGAAGTGCATGTGCCATGGCTGCAGCTGCGCTTGCTGAACTATTTGAATTAAGCATTGATAAAATAGAGTATGCAGCTGAAATTGCAATTGAACATCATTTAGGTCTAACCTGCGATCCGATTTGCGGATTAGTTCAAATTCCTTGTATTGAGAGAAATGCTGTAGCCGCAATGCGTGCAATAAATGCCGTGAATTTATCAAGCTTTTTGTGGAGCACTAGAAAAATATCTTTAGATAGCGTTATACAAACAATGAAAGAAACAGGTTATGATTTATCAACGTTATATAAAGAAACGTCCGAAGCAGGATTGGCAAAAATAGCTTTCAACAAATAATTTTAATCAAATCTGTTGCCGGCAAATATAAAACTAGTCATTAAATATAACGCATTTATTTTTTAAAACTAATTTATAATAATTTTATTGACGAAAAAATATTCAGTCAATTTTAAGAAAAAGCATACAAAGCTCACGTTCTGATGAAACACCAATCCTTCGGATTGGATAAAAATAAAAGACACACCCTGTGGTGTGTCTTTTATTTTGGGTCTACCGACCAAAAAAGAACTAATCTAAAAACCAGTTTTTTTATTATATATGTTGACAAAAGCTATTTTAATATAAACTTATCATCCTCAGTTAATTCAAGTATCGCTACTGCTCTTTCAAATATCGCCTTTGCATTATCGAGTTCTTTTGGATGATGTGCATCACTGCCTAAATAAAATTTGCATCCACATTCCTTGGCAATCTTATAAACTCTCAAAACAATGTCTGCTTCACTGTCTGCAAAACTCATATCCGATGAATTAAGTTCTATTCCCACTCCAAGCTTTGCTGCTCGGATAAAAAGCTTTCTCGTTTCATCTTCGGGTATTAACCTTAAAACTTCAAGATATTCTTCTCTTGTCGGCGCAATCAGACCACAAGTTAAGTGTGCTATGCCAATTTTAGAAAAAGGCAACTCCATATTAAGCACCGCAGCAATACGTTTTACCCAGGCTTTTGCTCTATTTTCTGCGTTTGATGCTTCTTCTTCAGATAAGGTATAACCTTTCATATGAAAATGCGTGGTAGGAATAATTATAAAGTCAAATAAATCATATTTTTCCTTAGACATTCCCAAAGTTAATGAAGAATTCAGTTCGGTTTCACAACCAAACAGAAACCGTATTCCTTCGCTCTGTGGCAACGGTTTTGCCGCCTCAATATGTCCATAGTCTTGTTTAGAATACCATTCCGATGCGCCATCAACCGTTTCATCCCAAAAATGATCAGTTAAACATATAGTGTTTAAGCCATTACCTTTAGCATATTGCAAAATCCTGTCGTTTGTTTGTTTCGAATCTCGTGAACACAAAGAAATATGTGAATGTATGTGCAAATCATTATCAACAACATATTTCATTTTATCACCACCTTGAGTGTATTATAGCATAAAAGCGACGGAGTGCAAGGGATTAGTGATATTCTCTGCTTGGCACAGAGTGATATTATGCCTTACGGCATAGTAATATTTTTGTTTTTGGCAAAAGTGATATTATATTCGCCCTTAACTGCCCGAAAGGCAATATCACTCGCCGAAGGCGAATATAACTAAAAAACTCTTGTTCTTTCGAACAAGAGTTTTTTCTGGCTCCCCCTGTTGGACTCGAACCAACGACAACTCGGTTAACAGCCGAGTGCTCTACCGACTGAGCTAAGGAGGATTATCTAAAGGTACGTTCGGTGTACCTTCAAAACTACACACAATTCTTTATGACTTTATCTTCTACATCTCTTCTTGTTCCTATCACCTTACTTGGTTATGC
>JAZQJA010000057.1:0-12836 GCA_045541455.1 Eubacteriales bacterium | reverse complement strand
TAAAGGAAACGGGAATACTTTTTGTTTTGCTATTTACAAAATATAAAAAAGGTATTAAAATCTTTTTTTGGTAATTTAATTTTAAGTTATGGGGGATTTTTAAAAATGCATGAACTGAAACCAATGCTTTTTTCAACGCTTAAAGGCTACAGTGCAAAACAACTCTTGTCTGACCTTACAGCAGGTGTTATTGTTGCAATAATTGCACTACCGTTGTCAATCGCGCTCGCACTGGCATCGGGAGTAAGCCCCGAACAAGGTATATACACCGCAATAATTGCAGGCTTTTTAATCTCAATGTTTGGCGGAAGCCGTGTCCAGATTGCAGGGCCAACAGCAGCGTTTGCAACAATCGTTGCAGGCATTGTTGCCAAAAACGGACTAAGCGGGCTGTGTATTGCAACAGTACTGGCAGGAATTATGCTTTTGCTTATGGGTGTGTTCCGTCTGGGCTCGCTTATAAAATACATTCCGTTTACTATTACAACCGGCTTTACTGCAGGAATTGCCGTAACCATCGTCATAGGTCAGTTTAAAGACTTTTTCGGTGTGCGCTATCCCGACTCAATGCCGACAATTGAAACGGTTGAAAAGTTAAAAGCCTTTTTTGCAGGTATATCCACCTTTAACCTGCACGCATTTATCGTCGGTGCAGTTTGCCTTGCGATACTTATACTAATGCCCAAACTGACAGAAAAAATACCCGCTTCCCTTATCGCTGTAATTGCAGGTATACTTATGTGTAAGTTTTTGCCGCTTAATGTTGACACTATCGGCGACCTTTATACAATAAGCAATAAACTCCCCTCTTTATATATTCCGACCGTAACATTCGACGCTGTTAAAACGGCACTGCCCGACGCTTTTACAATCGCAATACTCGCCGCTATTGAATCACTGCTCTCTTGCGTTGTGGCAGACGGTATGATACACGATAAACACCGTTCAAACGCCGAATTGTGTGCACAAGGTATCGGCAACATCGCATCGGCTCTGTTTGGCGGTATCCCTGCAACCGGCGCTATTGCACGCACCGCCGCCAACATCAAAAACGGCGGCAAAACTCCCGTTGCAGGTATGGTCCATGCACTTGTTTTACTGCTTGTACTCATAATCCTTATGCCTTATGCAAGTCTTATCCCAATGCCTGCCATTGCGGCAATTCTGTTTATGGTGGCATATAATATGAGCGGATGGCGCACCTTTGTAAATCTTTTAAAAACCGCACCCAAAAGCGACATTTTTGTATTGCTTATCACCTTTGTGCTGACCGTTGTGTTTGACCTTGTAATTGCAATAGAAGCAGGAATGTTGCTTGCATGCATTTTGTTTATGAAGCGAATGAGCGACGAAACAGGCCTTAAAAAATGGAAAACCACATCAATCGACAATGACGAACACGATAGACTGTTAAAGGTTTCAAAACAAATACGTATTTACGAAATCACAGGCCCGCTGTTTTTTGGTGCGGCGGACAAAGTTGCAAACATAGCAATCAAAAGTGACACCCGCTGTCTAATACTGCGTATGCGCAGTGTTCCCGCCCTTGATGTAACCGCTATGAATGCACTTAACGAACTGTATGCACGTTGTAAAAAATCAAACATCACACTTATTTTATCGCATGTAAACAACCAGCCTTTAAAAGCTATGAAAAAGTCGGGATTTATTAAAAAAGTCGGTGCCGACAACATTAAAAATAACATAACCGAAGCAATAAACCACGCAGAAAATTTATTAAGTCTGTAATGCAATGCATTACAGACTTTTAATTTGACATAATAATTGCATTAATATATAATAAAAATAATACTGTAATAGTGAGGTAATAATATGAAAACTGTAATGCTTGTTTTCGGAACACGCCCAGAGGCGATAAAAATGTGCCCGCTTGTAAACGAACTCAAAACAAGAGATAACATAAAAACAGTTGTATGTGTAACAGGTCAGCACAGACAAATGCTCGATCAGGTGCTTGACACATTTTCTGTCACACCCGACTATGACCTTTCAATAATGAAAGAAAAACAGACTCTGTTTGATATAACAACAAACATTCTAAACAGCATAAAATCGGTGCTGGAAGAAGTAAAGCCCGATGTTGTGCTGGTCCACGGCGACACATCTACAACATTTGTGACAGCGCTTGCCTGCTTTTATCTGCAAATCCCTGTCGGACATGTCGAAGCAGGTCTTCGCACATATAACATCTACAGCCCATACCCTGAGGAATTTAACCGCCAGGCTGTTTCTATTATTTCAAAGTTCAACTTTGCACCAACCGAACTTTCAAAGCAAAACCTTTTGCGTGAGGGCAGGGCGGAAAAAGATATTTATGTCACCGGCAACACCGCAATCGACGCGCTTAAAACAACAGTTTGTGAAAGTTACACCCACCCCGAACTTGACTGGGTTGGTGACTCAAAACTTATAATGATAACCGCCCACCGCCGCGAAAATCTGGGCGAACCTATGCACAATATGTTCCGTGCGATACGCAGGGTTATGGATGAACACCCCGACATAAAGGCGCTTTACCCCATTCATATGAACCCCGTTGTCCGTCAGGCTGCAAACGAAGAACTGGGCGGCTGTGACAGAATACGTATAATTGAACCGCTTGAGGTTGTTGATTTTCATAATTTCCTTGCAAAAAGCCACCTCATTTTAACTGACTCGGGCGGTATTCAGGAAGAGGCACCCTCGCTTGGTAAACCGGTACTTGTTATGCGCGATACAACAGAGCGGCCCGAGGGCATTAAAGCAGGGACTTTACGCCTTGTGGGTACAGACGAAGACACAATTTATCAAAACTTTAAACTGTTACTTACCGATAAATCGGTTTATGATGCCATGGCAAAGGCAAGTAACCCATACGGCGACGGCTTTGCCTCTAAACGAATTGCCGATATTTTAGAAAAGGAATGATTTAAGTGAAACTTACTTTTTTAGGTGCAGCACACGAAGTTACCGGCTCATGCACTCTTATCGAGGCGGCAGGTAAAAAAATACTTGTCGATTGCGGTATGGAGCAGGGCCGCGACATATATGAAAACTGTGAACTGCCGATAGGTCCCAATGACATTGACGCGGTGTTTTTAACCCACGCGCACATTGACCATTCGGGCAAACTGCCATATCTTGTGGCAAACGGCTACGGCGGTAAAATATTTGCAACCCATGCAACAAAAAAACTGTGCGACATTATGCTTCTCGACTCAGCGCACATTCAGGAAAGCGAAGCAGAATGGCGCAACCGTAAGGCTCAGCGTGCCGGTACAGAAGCAACCCCGCCGCCTTATACAACAAAAGACGCCGTTAAAACACTTGAACTGTTTTGTCCTTATAACTATAACGAAGAATTTTGTCCGCTTGACTTTGTTGCGGCAAAATTTATTGACGCAGGTCATCTGCTGGGTTCTTCAAGTGTTGAACTTAAAATTACAGAAGACGGTATTACCAAAACAATTTTGTTTTCGGGTGACCTTGGCAACACCGCGCGCCCGCTAATCCGTGACCCGCAAAAACCAACCCATGCTGACTTTGTTGTTATCGAATCGACCTACGGCACCCGTCTGCACGGTGAACGCCCTGACTATGTATCTCAACTGACACGCATTATTCAAGACACCTTTGACAGAGGCGGTAACGTTGTAATTCCTTCATTTGCGGTAGGCAGAACTCAAGAACTTCTCTACCTCATCCGCGAAATTAAAGAAAAAGGGCTTGTAAAAGGGCACGACGGTTTTCCCGTATGGGTAGACAGCCCGCTCGCCGTTGAAGCAACAAATATATACTCTCACTCAGATGAGATGCAAAATTTTTACGACAACGAAACGCTTGACCTTTTAAAACAGGGCATAAACCCCTTGCGTTTTGACGGGCTTTGCCTTTCTGTAACAAGTGACGAGTCAAAACTTATAAATGCCGACACTTTGCCAAAAGTAATCCTCTCAGCATCGGGAATGTGTGAAGCAGGAAGAATACGCCATCACTTAAAGCACAACCTTTGGCGTAAAGAATGTACCATACTGTTTGTCGGCTATCAGTCAGAAGGAACACTTGGCAGAAAACTTATCGACGGTGACACCTCGGTAAAACTGTTCGGCGAAGAAATTTGGGTTAACGCACACATTGAACAAATGGACGGAATTAGCGGACACGCTGACCGCGATATGATGATTTCGTGGCTTGGCGCGCTTGAAAACACACCCCAGCGCGTGTTTGTAAACCATGGCGGTGACGAGGTGTGCGACGAATTTGCACAACATATCAAACAAACTTTAGGCTTTGACGCTGTGGCACCCTACAACGCTGCCGAATATGATATTACAACGGGTGTTTGCTTAAACGAAGGTAACAAAAACCGACTTGTAAAAGCACCCAAAACATCTCACAAAGCAACTGCCGTTTTCCAGCGGCTGCTTGAAGCAGGCAAACGCCTTTTGCGCGTAATCGAGCATAATCGTGGCGGCGCAAACAAAGACCTTGCCCGTTTTGCTGATGAGATAAATCGACTTTCAGACAAATGGGACAGATAATATGTTTCTTGATTTAAAAGATATAAACCGCGAAATAGCAACCAACGCGCGCGCCTTTGCAACAGCATCGGATAAAGAATTAAAATCCCGTATTGACAGTATTGCAAAAGATATTATAGCAAACGAAAACTACAAAGTGATTTTAATTTCAGGCCCGTCAGGGTCGGGCAAAACAACAAGCGCTATGCTTCTTCAAAAAAGCCTTGAAAGTTTCGGACACAAGGCACACGCGCTGTCACTTGATAACTACTTTCACACAATGACAGCCGAAGAAAAGCAGTTGTTTGCGCAAAATAAAATTGACCTTGAAAGCCCAAACCGTGTGGATATAGACTTTCTTAACAGTCAACTTGACGATATAATCAATTTTAAAGAGGTTAACCTCCCGCGCTTTGATTTTAAAGAGAATGTGCGAAAAGCATCAGGCAAAACACTAAAATTAAAAGAGGGCGAACTTGTAATTTTAGAAGGTATACACGCCTTAAACCCCGATGTTATAACAATTCCCGACAAGTTTGATACCCGAATTTATGTGAGTGTGCGCACCCGCGTTAAGACCGAGGCAAACGGCCTTATACATCCTGAGTATATCCGTCTGCTGCGACGAATGCTTCGCGACCGCGTCCACCGCGCACGCAGTTTTGCGTCAACTGCCGCCATTTACAAAAGTGTCCAGCGCGGTGAAAATCTTTATATAATGCCGTATAAACCCCGTGCAAACTACGACATTGACACTTTTTTGCCGTACGAAATTAATGTTTATAAACAACTCATTTACGACGGACTGTGCAAAGAGGGTATTGACTCAAAAATGCCAAAACTTATATCATTATTGCAAAACGCTCTGCCTGCACCGACTGACATTGTGCCAAAGCAATCGCTTATCCGCGAATTTATTGGTAACGGCGAATTTGAATATTAAAAAATGCTGTAAAAACGAAAGTTTTTACAGCATTTATTCTATTTAGGAAGACGGCGGTATGTCTTTGTAAGTTCATAAATAAGCACCGCAAGTGCGTCGGTTGCCGCATCTTTTTTCATTCGCCAACGCCAATTACCGCTGGCGGTAGACGGTGTGTTTATTCTGGCAACCGAAGACAGTTCAAGGTAGTCCTGCATAGGAATAATGGCGGTGTCGGCAACCGATGCCATAGCCGTCTTAATCATTCCAAGCGCAAGCCCCTCTTTTTGACTATAACGGATATACCGCTTTGCCTCTTTCACATCATCACTTGCCGCACTCTTTTCCCAGCCGACAATAGTATCGTTGTCGTGCGTACCTGTGTAGACAACGCAGTTTTTGGTATAATTGTGAGGCAGATAATCACTATCCTCGCGCGAGTCAAACGCAAACTGCAACACCTTCATGCCGGGATACCCGCAAAGCGATAAAAGGTTGCGCACCTCGTCGGTAAGATAACCCAAGTCCTCAGCAACAATAGGCAGTTTGCCCATATCCCTCTCAATATCGGAAAACAACTCATAATCGGGGCCTTTGCGCCACCTGCCCTGCCGCGCTGTTTTATCACCAAACGGTATTGCATAATACGACTCAAACCCGCGAAAATGGTCTATTCGTATAATGTCATACAGTTTTAAACTGTAACTTATACGGCTGCGCCAAAAATTAAATTTCGGCCACTCGTTTTTCATCTTTTCCCAATTGTAAAGCGGGTTGCCCCAAAGTTGACCGTCAGCCGAAAATGCGTCGGGCGGACAGCCTGCAACCTCTATCGGATTTAAATTTTCATCAAGTTCAAACTGGTCAGGGCTTGCCCACACATCTGCACTGTCATAGGCTACGTAAATTGGCAAATCACCCATAATTTCAATGCCGTTTTGGTTTGCATACTGCTTAAGGTTGCGCCACTGAACAATAAAGAAATACTGCAAAGTTTTATAAAATTCAACCGAATCGAAAAGTTGTTTTCTCACCTGTTCAAGCCGTGACGGATCACGTTTTTTAAGCGGACTTTCCCACTTGTTCCACGGAGCGCCGCCGTGCTTGTCCTTAATTGCACAAAACAGCGCATAATCGTCAAGCCACCACGCATTTTGCGCGCAAAAAGTGGCATACTGTTCGCTTGGTGCGGTGATAAAGCGCTTGTATGCAAGTTTTAAAACCGAATAGCGCTTTTGCCAAAGCACACCGTAATCAATACCGTCTTTGCCACCAAAATCAACATCTTTATATTCCAAGCGGTCAAGATAGCCCCACTGCGCAAGCAGGTCAAGGTCGATAAAGTATGGGTTTCCGGCATACGACGAAAAAGACTGGTACGGTGAGTCGCCAAGACCCGTTTGCCCAATCGGTAAAAGCTGCCACACGCTTTGCCCTGCACGTTTTAAAAAATCAATAAACCGATATGCCTCATGTCCCAATGTGCCTATTCCGTAATCGGACGGCAGTGAGAACACCGGCATAAGTATTCCGCTTTTTCGCATACAAATTTCCTCAACAAATTATAATATTAATATTGTAAAATATTATCGCCAAAATTGCAACAATTTATCTGCTGCCGTATTGACATTTAGTTATAAATTTTATATAATCTATCTTGTAAAAGCACGGAGAGAATTGAGAGTGCACTTATCACCTAAGATAAGTGCACTCTTTTTTTGTCCGTAAATATTAGGAGGATACTTAAAATGGCAAAAACAAACATTGTAGATTGGAAAACAATCACCAATTTCGTAATCGATTCGTTTGTCGGTTACGGTATTCCCAGAGAAGATGCAGAAATTTGTGCTGATGTTCTTTTAGAGTCAGATAAAAGAGGTATTGAATCACACGGTGTTAACCGCTTTAAACCCGTTTATCTTGACAGAATTAAAGACGGCATTCAAAACCCCGTAACAAACTTTGAAATTATCAAAGAAACCCCCACCACCGCAGTTGTAGACGGACACGACGGCATGGGACAGGTTATCGGCTACAAGGCTATGAGAATGGCTATAGACAAGGCTAAAGAATACGGCATGGGTATGGTTGTTGTCCGCAACTCCTGCCATTACGGTATCGCAGGCTACTACACATCAATGGCAGCGGCAGAGGGTTGTATTGGTATGACAGGTACAAACGCTCGTCCTACAGTTGCTCCTACCTTCGGTGTTGAGGGTATGTTCGGTACAAACCCACTTACTCTCGGCGTTCCTACAGACGAGCCATTTGACTTTAACTTTGACGCAGCTACTTCAACCTACCAGAACGGTAAACTTGAGTACTACGCTCGTATCGGTAAAGATGCTCCTGAAGGCGCACTTATCGGCGTTGACGGTAAAGCATACGAGGGCACTTCTGCTGATGCACTCAAGACAATGGCTAAAGGTGAAGCTGCTCTTTGCACACTCGGCGGACCTACAGAGGAGCAGGCAGGCTACAAAGGCTACGGCTTTGCTATGTTTGTTGAACTTCTTTCGGCAGTTCTTCAAGACGGCAACTACGGTAAGGCTCTTACAGGCAAGGGTGAAAACGGCGAAAAGGTTCCCTACCACCTCGGCCACTTCTTTATAGCAATTGATACAGACCACTTCCTCGGCGAAGACGTTTGCCGTAAAAAAGCAGGCGACATCATCCGTCAGGTACGCGGCGCACAAAAGGTTCCCGGCGCTGAGAGAATCTACACCGCAGGTGAAAAAGAATACGAAATCCGCCTTGCACGTAAAGACGGCGTTCCGATAAACGAGTCAGTACAGGCTGAGTTTAACGCAGTACGTGATGAATTAAAGTTAGATTACAAGTTCCCTTGGGAAGACTAATATAAGGAGTGCCAACAATGGATATAAGACAGCAATCACTTAAAAAGCATTACGAGTGGGGCGGCAAAATTGAGGTTATCTCACGCGCTCCCATCAATACAAGAGAAGACTTATCACTTGCATACACCCCCGGTGTTGCAGAGCCTTGTCTTGAAATCAACAAGGATTATAACAAATCGTTTGAACTTACACGCCGTTCAAACCTTGTTGCAGTTATCACCGACGGTACTGCGATTTTAGGTCTTGGTGACATCGGCCCCGAGGCAGGTATGCCGGTTATGGAAGGTAAATGTGCACTCTTTAAGGCGTTTGCCGATGTTGACGCATTCCCGATTTGTATCCGTTCAAAAGATGTTGACGAACTTGTCCGCACAATCTACCTCATCTCAGGCAGTTTCGGCGGTATTAACCTAGAGGATATCTCAGCTCCCCGTTGCTTTGAAGTTGAAAGAAGACTTAAAGAAATTTGCGATATTCCGATTTTCCACGACGACCAGCACGGCACTGCAATTGTTGTTGCCGCCGCCCTCATTAACGCACTCAAACTCGTTAAAAAAGAAATCGGTACCGTTAAAGTTGTAATCAACGGTGCAGGCAGCGCCGGTATTGCAATTGGTAAACACCTTATGAATATGGGTGTTAAAAACCTCACTTTCTGCGACCGTTTTGGTATTATCTGCGAGGGTGACCCGCAGCTTAACGAAGCACAGGCAGAGGTTGCAAAGGTTACAAACCTTGACAAAAAAACCGGTACTCTTAAAGACGCTATGGCAGGCGCTGATGTATTTATCGGTGTTTCGGCTCCCGGCGTTGTAACAGAAGAGATGGTTAAGTCAATGAACAGCGATGCCATTATGTTCCCAATGGCAAACCCAACACCCGAAATTATGCCGGACCTTGCTAAAAAGGCAGGTGCACGCGTTGTAGGTACAGGCCGTTCAGACTTCCCCAACCAGATAAACAACGTTTTGGCATTCCCCGGTATTTTCCGCGGTGCGCTTGACTGCAGGGCATCATGCATCAATGAGGAAATGAAGGTTGCAACATCGTTTGCTCTTGCATCACTTATTCCCGATGATGAAATTACAGAAGAAAACATAATCGCACCTGCTCTTGACAAACGCGTAGCAGAGGTTGTTGCAAAGGCTGTTATTAAAACTGCAAAAGAAACCGGCGTTGCAAGAATATAATTAAAAAGAATATAAAATTTTTACAATACACAAAAACGAAAAATGGCACTTTCACAACTTGAAAGTGCCATTTTTATTACAAGAACAGTTGCATAAATTAAAAAATTATGATAGCATAATAATATACCACACTACTTTTAAATAATTGACTTCTAACACGAGAGACTATCCTTTGGTAAAAGGTGTCTCTCTTATTTCCGTGTTGGAAGTCGGTGTAGTGTGGTAGCGAAACCGAGAGAGCACTTTTTCGGCACACTCTTCGGGGTGTGCTTTTTTAATTAAGGAGAAAATAATATGAAAAAGACATCTATTATATTACTAATATTTTTATCTGTTACCGTATTATTTGGGTGTAATAAAGAAAAAGCGTTTGACTTAAACGAATTTGGATTTGAAAACAACAATGGTATGTGCAAGTGGATAGAAATAACCGACTATGATTTTGAAAAAGGTTATGCTGAGTTTTCAAAAAATAACAGCGTTCAATATTTTTTGGATTTTAAAGAAAATGCGGTCATATCAAGTTGTTCGATAGACAGTCAGCATAAGCCATCAACCCAAACACTGCAATTATTTAAAAAAATAGATAACGACACAGCAATTATTGGTGAAAAACCTATTCTTATTACCAAAAGGATAGTGCACAACGATATGCTTGTAATAGTGATATTAAGAAACAAATCAGAATCATTTTTTATTTTGGAAGAAATGGTTGATATTGTTCAAAACGAAGACGAAAATTCAAAATATTATTTTAAATGAAACCGGCGTTGCAAGAATATAATATAATAAAATAAAAAAGAGCCTATGGCTCTTTTTTATTTTTTGATTTTGTTAAAAATCTCTTTTACTCGGTCAATGGTAAAATACTCAAAATATACCTTTAAAAGCAACCAGAACACTATTAGATAAACAAAGTACGGCGAGAAAATATGCTCGTAAAACTTGTTTGAGAAAAATGAAAATACGATAGTAAAGAATATATATGAATATATAACAGTTGATACTGACAGTGCGCTGTTATTTTTTGTTTTTCTGGTACAAAACCGATATACCACCTGACAAATAACAGCCATAAATGCGACAAAAATTACAACGCCCCAAAAACCGCCGTCGTATAAAAACGCATAAAATGTGGTAGCAACATTACCAAGGTCGCGGCCATTTACCGTTTTAAACGGCAAGTCAAACTTGTGCACAAGATGCGGCATACCAAACCGCTGTCCTACAAGGTTTACAACCGCAATAAGCGTTTGCCAACGTTCAATCGGTGCACCAAACTGACCTTCTCTTACAAAAGTGTCAAGGTTTTTAAGTTCGGCAGACAAATAGATACCTATATATTCAAACACATTACGTGTGTCGCCACGTCCGAGCAAATTTCCAAGCCCTTGAAACGAGAACACAAGTAAAAGTGCCGCACCCGCAAGCAAAGCGCCCGCTTTAAAGCTGATTTTAATTTTCCAGCCGTACGCTTTACCGTAAATAAAATAAAACTGAACAACAAATGCGCACAGCATTTGAAACAAGTCGGTACGACTTCCCGTGATAAGTGAATTTACAAAACAAAACAAAATATTCAGCACTATCAAAATGCGATGTGTTGCATACTTGTTTATAATACCGTGGAACAAAAGGTATGAAAAAATATAACCCGATGCAATTGACAGTATTTTAAGTTTACCCAGTATAAATGGAAGTTCAATCGTTTCGCTTGAAAACTTGTTTACATCGTTAAAGTGAGATATTGCGCTGACAATATCAAACTTTCCGTAAACATTTATCAAAAAGCCAAGTGTCCACACAAGCGTTATAACCTGAAGCGCCAAAAATGCCCACAAATGCCATTTTGAACAGCAAATACTGTTATCAGTCTTTCCAATCGGCTGGGTTGGAGGCATAAGTACACCGCGCTTGTTAAACAGCCACGCTATAAAAAATGACACAGCGGCAAACCACGCGGCGCCAAACAGTACAATACCCACCGTTTTATACGACAAATCAATGCTCCAGTAATTTATAAAAAAGAAAGCATACGCCGTTTGAGGTATAAAGCAAGCGGCAAAAGCAAACTGCGGTGATAACACAGCACCGTCGTTTAAGCGGTAACAAATATATGTTATGCCCGCAAGTCCTAAAAGTAAAATGATAAGTTGAAGCATCAACATACCTCCCCTATCGCTTTGTTAAGAAAATATCCGTCTGTAAGTTTTTTTGAAACCGCCATAGCGTTTTGACGCATTGTTACATACATCTGCGGTGTTATTTTATCAAGCCTGTCCTTTAACTCACAAAGCGAGCCCACCGCAATTCCGCAACCGTTTTTTATTACAAAATCGGCAAGTGCCGCTTTGTCCCATATAACAACAGGTATTCCGCTTGCAAGATACAGCGATGTTTTATGAGGGTTGTTGTATTTTAAATACTCGCCCCACACACCTGTGCAAGTATCAGCCGACACGCCGTCCCACACAAGCCCAAAACCACCTGACAGCACAAAGGGTAATTCTTTTGGGTCAAACGAGCCGTGATAAGTAATGTTCCCGGCATTTTCGCCTTTAAAATTCGGCCCGTACAGTTCAAAGCATACATTTTCGGGCAGATTGTAAACATACTTACATTTTTGCGGGTTTAAGTTGCCCGCAATTATTACCGAGCGGAAATTTTCAACCGTCTTTTGCGGCGGAATTTCACACAGATAATCAAAAATTTCAAGGTTTACAAGCCGGTCTTTTTCAATGCCCATTTCTCTGTTTATATAGTCAAGCATTTTATCGTTATGCACAATTATTTTGTCAAACAGCCGCATAACCGACAATTCCTCTTTTTTAAGGCGCCAGCTTTGTGCCGCACCCGACTCACCCTCAAGTGACAGCCTAAGCAGTTCAAGGTCGTGCAAAAGTGCTGCAACCTTAACATTTTTGTTTTTAAGTTTTTTAATAACGCTGTCTAAAAATATGCTGTGATTTACTGCCGGAAACTGTAATAATACACAGTCCCCTGCCTTTACTGATTTAACTGCCTTATTCCAGCACCAAACCACCTTAAAATGCACAAGCAGTTTGTTAATGCGCGAAAGGTTTTCCCTGTCTTGCGGTGCGGTAACGGTTATTGGGCAAAACCCCGCTTTTTGCATAATTGCATCGGCATCGTCCCGTGCTTTAATACCTGCCGTGCGGTGAGCCGCCGCTATTGTGTTTTTTTCTGCAATATAATAATTCATCTATTCTCCGTTTTTAAAAAGCCGTTTGATGCTGATTACAAATGATGTAAGTGCAGGACCTAACAGTTTTTTAATTCTATTTTTAAGTTTCAAACCGCTGTCTGCCCATGACGCTGAAAAGTG
>JAZQJA010000056.1:0-5173 GCA_045541455.1 Eubacteriales bacterium | reverse complement strand
CAAGAGTAGGGGTTTGAACCGTTCTCTTAGTCCCAAAGCAAGCGCGCTACCAGCTGCGCCACATCTCGATAAGATATTCAATTATACCTAAACCAAGTTTAACCGCTACAATTTAAACAATATTCTAAAAAACAAAGTAATTTTCTTTTAACTTGATTTTTTAGAATATTTTATATTATAATACAAACCTTTTAAAAACTCAAGTGTTTTATAAAATATATTTATTATTTTATAAATTTTAATGTTTTTGACAAGAAATTACACGCTCATATTTTAAATTTAAAAGCCTTGAAAAAAATATTTCAAGGCTTTTAATGCGTGTATTTCTATCTTTTTTTATTTTTTGAGCATTTTTTTAAGATACTGACCGGTATAAGAATCTGGCACCTCTGATACCTGTTCGGGAGTACCGGTGGCTACAACATTTCCACCACCGTCTCCGCCTTCCGGTCCTAAATCAATAATATAATCTGCAGTTTTTATAACATCAAGATTATGCTCTATTATAATCACCGTGTTACCACCGTCTGCAAGTTTTTGTAAAACCTCAATAAGTTTATGAACATCGGCAGTATGCAATCCTGTTGTAGGCTCATCAAGAATATATACAGTTTTTCCGGTTGGTCGTTTTGATAATTCGGTAGCCAATTTGACACGCTGTGCCTCTCCCCCGGACAATGTTGTAGATGCCTGCCCTATTTTAATATACGACAATCCTACATCATATAGAGTTTTTAGTTTGCGATATATCTTTTGATGATTTTCAAAAAACTCAAGCCCTTCTTCTACTGTCATATCAAGCACATCCGCAATGGATTTGTCCTTATATTTAACCTCAAGTGTGTCACGGTTATAGCGTTTTCCTTTACACACGTCACAAGCTATATAAATATCGGGTAAAAAGTGCATTTCAATTTTAACAATACCGTCGCCCTGACATGCCTCACACCGACCGCCACGAACATTAAAGGAAAATCTGCCAGCACCATATCCACGTGCTTTAGCGTAATTTGTTGAAGCAAACAGTTCTCTTATATCGCTAAAAACTGATGTATAAGTTGCAGGATTTGAACGGGGTGTTCTGCCTATAGGCGATTGGTCGATATTAATTACCTTGTCAAGATTTTCTATACCCTCGATAGTTTTACATTTACCGGGGAAAGTACCTGCACGATTTAAGTCACGCGCGAGTGTTTTATACAGTATTGAATTAATAAGCGACGACTTACCGCTTCCTGACACACCTGTAACACAGGTCATTGTACCAAGCGGTATTTTGACATTGATATTCTTTAAATTATTCTCACTTGCACCTTTAACTGTTAAAAACTTGCCGTTTCCCTGTCTACGTTGTGAAGGAACCTCAATTTTTTTAACACCTGAAAGATACTGACCGGTAATAGACTCTTTTTTTGACATTATATTTTGAGGTGTGCCCTCTGCCACGACATAGCCGCCGTGTATACCTGCGCCAGGACCGATATCTACAATATGGTCTGCGGCGAGCATTGTATCCTCATCGTGCTCAACAACTATCAAAGTATTACCAAGGTCACGCAGTTTTTTCAAAGTCGCAATAAGTTTATCATTGTCGCGCTGATGCAAACCAATCGACGGCTCGTCGAGAATATACACAACACCCATAAGGCTTGAACCGATTTGTGTTGCAAGCCTTATACGCTGGCTTTCACCGCCCGACAGCGTGCCTGCACTACGAGAAAGAGTGAGGTACTCAAGGCCAACATTTCTCAAAAACTCAAGCCTGTTTTTAATTTCCTTAACAACACGGCTTGCAATCATTGTATCTTTTTCAGACAGTTTGAGTTTATCAAAAAACTCAATAAGCTTGACTACCGACATATCGGTAATCTCGCTTATATTTTTGTCGCCCACAGTAACGGCAAGCACTTCGGGACGCAAACGTTTACCATTACACGCCGTACAATCGCTTTCTCTCATATAACTTTCGATTTCACGGCGCATATAATCGCTGGTTGTTTCCTTAAAACGTCTTTCAAGGTTTGGTATAACGCCCTCAAAAGCACTGTCATACTCGACCGAGCCAAACGACGATTTGCGGTGCATTTTAATTTTTTCACCACCGTTACCGTAAAGCACAATATCAAGTTTTTCTTTAGGGATATCCTTTACCGGAACATCAAGCGGAATATCGTATTTTTTTGATATTGCATCAAAATACATACGAGTAATACTGTCACCATGGTATGGATTTGACCAGCCTGTAGCTTTAAAAGCACCGTCATTAATGGATTTTGTACGGTCAGGCATTACAAGGTCAACATCAAGTTTTAATTTATAGCCAATACCGTCACACTCCGGGCAGGCACCAAACGGCGCGTTAAAAGAAAACATACGCGGGTTGAGTTCTTCTATTGAAAAATCATGATCAGGACAACTGTAATTTTGAGAAAACAAAATTTCATCGCCATCAATTTGTTTTGCAATAACAAGGCCTTTTGCATTATGCAAAGCGGTTTCGACCGAGTCGGAAAGCCGCTGACGAATTCCGTCACGAATCACAAGACGGTCAACTACAATTTCGATATTATGTTTTTTATTCTTCTCAAGCGGAATTTTTTCTAAGAGATCGTACATAATTCCGTCAACTTGCACTCGCACAAAACCGCTTTTTGAAGCGTCTTCAAAAAGTTTTTGGTATTCGCCTTTGCGGTTGCGCACGACTGGTGCGAGAATGTTAAGTTTTGTACCCTCGGGCATTTCTAAAATTCTATCAACAATCTGGTCAACTGTTTGTTGGGTTATTTCCCTACCGCAAATTGGGCAGTGCGGTTTACCCACACGTGCATAGAGCAGACGCAGATAATCGTAAATTTCTGTGACTGTACCGACTGTAGAGCGTGGATTTTTTGATGTAGTTTTTTGATCAATAGAAATTGCAGGAGAAAGGCCCTCAATTTCATCTACATCAGGTTTTTCCATCTGACCGAGAAACATTCTTGCATACGACGAAAGGCTTTCGACATAGCGACGCTGCCCTTCGGCATACAAAGTATCAAACGCAAGTGACGACTTTCCGCTACCGGACAAACCTGTAAAAACAACAAGTTTGTCACGCGGAATAGTAACATTTATATTTTTAAGATTATTCGCCCGAGCGCCTCTTACTTTAATATGGTTAGCCATTTATTTTTCTTCCTTTAGTTTTGCTATCTTATCACGCATAAGTGCCGCATACTCAAATTCGAGCAAGCGTGCTGCCTCACGCATTTGTTTTGTATAGTCATTAATAAGTCGTTCTTTATCTTTTTTAGACAACTTACCCTTTGACAAGTTGTCCTCTGCCTTGGATATTTCAAGAACAGAGCGTACATCTTTTTTGATTGATTTGGGTATAATTCCGTTTTGTTTATTATAGTTTGACTGAATTGCACGGCGCCGATTGGTTTCGTCAATCGCGCGTTCCATTGACGGTGTGACGCTGTCTGCATACATTATTACTTCACCGTGTTCGTTACGCGCAGCCCTGCCTATTGTCTGAACAAGCGATGTTTCGGACCGCAAAAAGCCTTCTTTATCTGCATCAAGAATTGCAACAAGCGACACTTCTGGTATATCCAAACCTTCTCTTAGCAAGTTAATTCCTACAAGCACATCATACTCACCCAAACGCAAGTCACGTACAAGTTCCATACGCTCAATAGTTTCAACATCGTGATGCATATATCTAACCTTTATACCCATACCCTCAAGGTAGGCAGTAAGATCTTCAGCCATACGTTTTGTAAGAGTTGTTACAAGAACACGTTCGTTTTTTTCTGCGCGCAGTTTGATTTGTGAAAGCAGGTCATCCATTTGCCCCTCAACCGGTTTTACAGTAATAAGCGGGTCTAAAAGACCGGTTGGACGTATCACCTGCTCAGCAACATTTTCACTGCGTTCAAGTTCAAATTTTGCCGGAGTTGCACTGACATACAGAACCTTATCCAGTTTGGTCAAAAACTCATCAAAATTAAGCGGACGGTTATCAAAAGCAGACGGAAGCCTAAACCCGTAACGAACAAGGCTTTCTTTACGCGAGCGGTCACCGCCGTACATACCGCGCACCTGCGGCACAGTAACGTGAGACTCATCGATAATCAGTAAAAAGTCATCGGGGAAGAAATCAAACAGAGTAAACGGCGTACTACCCGGCGCCCTACCGCTTAACACGCGGGAATAGTTTTCTATACCTGAGCAAAAGCCAAGTTCTTCAAGCATTTCCATATCATACAAAGTTCGTTGTTCGATACGTTGTGCCTCTATTAGCATATTATTCTGGTTAAAATATTTTACCCGCTCGACAAGTTCTGCCTTAATTTCTTTGATAGCCCTATCCACACGCTCACGTGATGTAACATAGTGTGAAGCAGGATAAATTGCAACGTGGGACAGCACTGCAACAAGTTCGCCTGTCAAGTGGTTGAGTTCGCATATCCGTTCTATCTCATCATCAAAAAACTCAACACGGATAATATTATCGCTTGATGCTGCCGGAAAGATTTCAAGAACATCCCCTCTTACGCGGAATTTATTTCGCGAAAAGTCGATGTCGTTACGTTCATATTGTATTGCAACAAGTTCGGCTATCACATCGTCACGGTCTTTTTTCATACCTGGCCTTAGTGATATAACAAGGTCTTGGTATTCCTCCGGGTCGCCCAAACTGTAAATACAGGAAACAGATGAAACGATAATTGTATCAGGGCGTTCGAGAATTGAAAACGTGGCACTGTGGCGAAGTTTATCTATCTCATCATTTATAGAACTGTCTTTTTCGATATATGTGTCAGATGCGGCAATATATGCTTCCGGCTGATAATAATCATAGTAGGAAACAAAGTATTCAACCGCATTTTCAGGAAAAAATTCTTTAAGTTCAGAGCAAAGTTGCGCGGCAAGAGTTTTATTATGCGCTAATACAAGAGTAGGTTTTTGAACTTTTTCAATAACATTTGCCATTGTGAATGTTTTACCACTACCTGTAACACCTAGCAAAGTTTGTTCTTTTTTACCGCTTTTTATTCCATTTACAAGGCTATCTATAGCTTGAGGCTGGTCACCTGTTGGCTTAAAGGGTGATACAAGTTTGAATTTGTTCATTATAAAATCCTCTTTTGCGTAAATGTGATATAAATTATATCATATTTAATTT
>JAZQJA010000055.1:0-7557 GCA_045541455.1 Eubacteriales bacterium | reverse complement strand
CGTGCTCGGCTTGTTCGCGACGCTTTTTGGCTTCGTTTATTTGAGCACGCATTTTAGACATTTCACGGCGATCGCGTTCGGCATCCTGTCGTGCCTTTTCAAGGCTTGCTACAACATTTTCAAAACGTAGGTCATCTTCGGTAAGCTGGTCACTTGCAAGTGAAATAATGCTGTCACTAAGACCTAAACGTTTTGAAATGGCAAAAGCGTTTGAGCGACCGGGTTGACCGATTGTGAGATTATAAGTAGGTTTAAGAGTCGCTACATCAAACTCACAGCTTGCGTTCTCTACCCTGTCGGCATCAAGCGCATAGGCCTTAAGCTCGGGATAGTGAGTAGTTGTTACTGTTTTAACACCTTTTTGGGCTAATGTCATAAGTATAGCTTTAGCAAGTGCGGCGCCTTCTACAGGGTCTGTACCTGCGCAAAGCTCGTCAAATAATACAAGTGAATTTCCGTCACAATCCTCAAGTATAGAAATAATATTTACCATATGTGACGAAAAAGTTGAAAGCGACTGTTCTATGCTTTGTTCGTCGCCGATATCGGCATAAATTTTGTTAAAAACGGCTATTTCGCTGTTATCATCACACGGAATCATAAGACCGCTCATAGCCATAAGGCACATAAGACCTGATGTTTTAAGCGCTACTGTTTTACCGCCTGTGTTAGGGCCTGTGATTATAAGTGTATCATACTCCCCACCCAGTGTTATCGTAATTGGCACTACAGCCTTTTGATTTATAAGAGGATGACGAGCGCGTTTAAGGTAAACAAAGCCCTTGTCGTTAATTTTAGGTACTATTGCACCCATTTTATAGGCAAGTTTTGCTTTTGCAAATATTAAATCAAGATCAACAAGTGCTTGATAAGACTGTTTAATGCTATCGGCAAATTCTGCGCAGGTGGCAGAAAGCTCGGCCAAGATGCGATTGATTTCGTCAATTTCTTTAGATTTTAAAACTCTAATTTCATTATTAACCTCAACAACCGACATTGGTTCGATAAATAATGTAGATCCGCTTGATGATGTATCGTGAATAATGCCCGAAATTTCGCCCTTATGCTCGGCCTTTAGAGGCACTACAAACCTACCGTCACGCTGTGTAATAATAGCATCCTGCAGGTATTTTGACATTTGTCCGCGGACAATCTTATCAAGATTTTCGCGAATTTTTGCGCTTTTAGATGTTATTTTGCGACGAATATCGGCAAGTGTGCTTGAAGCAGTATCGGCTATTTCATCTTCACCTTTAATGCAAAATGTTATTTTATCTTCTAAAAATTTATTTGGAACAAGTGCACCAAAAAGATAGTCAATTGCAGTTTCACGTTCGGCTGACGAATTATCACGCCAAGCCTTTACAGAACGAATAACGCGCAACACATTAGCTATTTTAATAAGTTCACCAGGTGTAAGTGTGGCGCCTAAAGCCGCACGCGACAAGCTTCCCGACATATTGACCGTGCCACCAAATGATGGTGAAGTAAATTTAGAAATAAGCAAATAAGCCGATTCGGTTTCGGCCAAATTACGTTTAACGATATTAATATCAGTTTGGGGTATAATCGTAAGTGCTAAATTATATGCATCTTCACTTGCACACTCACCTGCTAATTTTTGTAAAACGGTATCAAGTTCAAGCGTTTTAGCGTGTTTTAAAATATCATATTTCATATAATTCCTCGTAAGAATTCTAAAGTTGTAAATCGGTGTTCGGTTTGATATGTAACATATCGTTCGGTTAAAATAGAAAGTTCTTTTGCGGCGGTTTCGGGTATTTCAAAAGAATATAGCTGTTCAAATTTTGAATAAACAATGTGCCGCATTGCTTGTAAAACTGTTAGTGAAATAGAAAGACAATTTTCTTTATTACAGTCACTGCAGTATAGCGTGCCGTCGTCTAATTTAAAATACATAACTGCATCCTGAAACTTGCCACATCCGTCACACGCCACAAGGTTTGGTGCATAACCCGCAATAACAGCTACGCGAAGTTCGGTAATAGCTTTTATTAACTCGGGCGAACGCTTGTTTTCGGTAAGAAAATGAAGTGAATTTAGAATTAATCGCAAAAATTCTTCCGATTCGTTTTCATACGGTCTAAAAACATTACATAGCTCACAAAAATATTGTGCTACCGTAAGGGTTACAATATCACTACCCGCACCAAAAAACACTTTATTTATAGAGGCTTCGGTTACTGTATATGTATCGCCTTTAGCGTCAAGGTTAAAATTTGAAAAGCTAAGCAAGCTGGTAGCAGACCCACGTTTGCTTTTAAAACTTTTCACCCCTCTGACAAAGGCAGTAATAACACCAAAATCACGTGTTATTATAGTTATCATACGGTCGTTATCCCTTATAGTCGTTTCCTTTATTACAAGGCCATCGGTCGTAATATGCAGTATCCTCACCTCCAAAGAGTTCCTGACATTCTGTTTTATTTTTATAGTTTAAATAATCCTTTGGATTACCTGTAATTAAAAATTTTAGCCACGCTTTGTTGTTGTGCATAATATCAACCTCCGTAAAATTATTTTACGAAAAATTTATGATATTATGGTAGGTAATTTTAGTTAATTAATATTGTCGAGTCCAAAGGTATGTATAAGACCTTGTCGATTACGCCAATCCTCTTTAACCTTTATCCAAAGCTTTACTGATGCTTTTATACCAAAGAAATTTTCAATATCTTTACGGGCATAAGTGCCAATGCGTTTTAGCATTTCCCCGCCCTTGCCGATTATAATTCCTTTGTGTGAATCTTTTTCGCAGTAAATTACCGCATCAACATGTAAAACAGGTTCACCGTTTACTGTATCGGTTTCATAAAATTTTTCAAGGTCAACGGCAACTCCGTGTGGAACCTCTTTAGAAAGGCAACGAAGCAACTTTTCTCGTATCATTTCGGCTACCATAACCTTTTCGGGCTGGTCGGTAAAATCGTCGCTTGCAAAAAAGTGTGGAGACGGCTTTGCATATTTGCCTATTTCCTTTAGCAAAATTTCTACACCGTCACCGCTTTTAGCCGAAAGCGGAATAACTGTTTCAAAATCATAAAGGCGTGAATATGCAGTTATAATGCCAAATAAATCCTCTTTTTCTTTAAGCAAATCAATTTTATTAATCACCAAAATGCATTTAAGTTTTTTGGCTTTAACAGTATCTATAAGTGCATGCTCTGCAGGCGGCAAATTGTCGAAATCAAGCTTAAAGTCGGGACACGCGTCAACAACCAATACAGCAGCGTCAACATCACTCATACCGTCTTTAACAGCCTTTATCATACTGTCGCCAAGCAAATTATGCGGCTTATGAAAACCGGGTGTATCAATAAATACAAGCTGTGTTTCAGCGTTTGTTACAACGCCCATTATTTTTGTTCTTGTAGTTTGTGGCTTGTCCGACACTATTGCAACCTTTTGCCCAACTATTTTATTGAGCAATGAAGATTTACCAACGTTCGGTCGGCCAATAATTGTAATAAATGCAGATTTTTGTTCCATAGTTTACACCTTTGTTATAGCAAGTCCAAGTTTTGTAAGGATTGCTTCTTCTTTTTCACGCATTTTAGCCTTTTCTATTCCCTCATCAACGTGGTCGTATCCAAGCAAATGAAGCATTGAGTGAACGGTAAGATATGCAATCTCTCGTCGAAGACCGTGACCGTACAATTCACCCTGTGAAATGGCGTGCTCAACCGAGATTACAATATCACCAAGCATTTTGTTGTTTGTTTCGGGATTTGTATCATAAACACCGTCTTCGCCCAAAGGAAAAGATAACACGTCGGTAGATTTATCAATGTTGCGGTACTCGTTGTTATATTCTTTTATTTGCTCATCATCAACAAAGGTAACCTCTACCTCAGCATTGTCCGGAAAATTTTCTTCAACAAGCGTTGCAGTACATGCTTTACGAATAAGCAATTTAGTACCAACAGGTATTTTGCTTTTGGTTTGAGCGTTTGTAATATTAACCTTAATTTTCATTATTTTCACCGTTTCTCTCATATGCGTTTATAATTTCTTGTACCAAGCGATGTCGTACAACGTCTTTGGCTTTAAGCTTTGTAATGGCAATATCGTCAATACCTTTAAGTATTTGAACAGCCTGTTTAAGACCGGATTTTTTATCACCCGGCAAATCTATTTGCGTAATGTCACCCGTTACTACAGCCTTTGAATTAAATCCTAAACGGGTTAAAAACATCTTCATTTGCTCTTGGGTTGTATTTTGTGCTTCATCGAGAATAATAAAGCTATCATCAAGAGTACGACCACGCATATATGCAAGAGGCGCAACCTCAATATCGCCACGTTCTTGACAACGTTGAAAATTTTCGGCGCCAAGCATATCGTATAGCGCATCATATAATGGACGCAAATACGGGTCAACCTTTTGTTGTAAATCGCCCGGTAAAAAACCAAGCTTTTCCCCCGCTTCAACTGCGGGCCGAGTAAGGATTATTCTATTAACCTTTTTAGAACGAAATGCGTTTACTGCAAGTGCTACTGCAAGATAGGTCTTACCTGTGCCTGCAGGGCCAACACCTATTGTGATTGTGTGATACTGAATTGCTTCAACGTAACGACGCTGGCCGAGAGTTTTGGGCTTTACGGGCTTGCCCTTTGCTGTTACACAAATACAACTGGCATCGGTAAGACGAGATATTTTATCATCCTCATCTTCTTCGACCATATTCATAACGTAATCAATATTATGTGCCGTAAGTGCCTCGCCTTTATTTATTATTTCCAGTAAGCATTTTATGGCTCTTGATGCGTTGGAAACATTTATGGTTTCACCGATTATCTTTAATTGACCGGCGTGCGATGTAATAGCAACATTGTAACGATTTTCAATTTTTTTGATATTTTCATCAAGATTTCCAAAGAGATTTACAAGCTGTTCTACTCGCTCGATATCAATAAGCAATTCCATGTATTTTACTCCCGTTTGCGTATAATTATTTTTATTATATACTAAAAAGGATATAAAAGTCAATTTACATTGTCAAATAATATTTCCTCAGGAACTGCTATATTTTCTTTGCAAATATAGGTGATTTTTAGCAGTATACCCTTTTCGGTTTTTATAGTTTCCTTTTTTGCTTCAGTGATGCTTATAAAATCGAATTTTTTTACTTGTTTTTCAATATCTTTATATAGCATATTTTCGAGTGTTATCTGGTCGTATTTTACTTCTTTTTCTTTTGTAAAAAAATAATATTCGGTAGATGTTTTGATTGGTATTTTATTTCCGAATAGCTCAAAAATTTTTACTTTGTTTTTATATACGTGGTTTTGCGTTATATTATTAAAATACAGTGGTATTTTTTTACCAAAAAATTCGATTGTTCGTCTTTTATATACATCACCCGTTTGCTTGGTAATTGATTGTATATAATTTCCCTCAGCTGAAAATTCTCTTTTTGTTTCGGCAATAATTTCTCCGTTTGAATGAACAAATACAAGGCTTGAGCTGTCTTGATTTATACCTGAAACAAGCAAATCTCCTTTTGAAACAGTGTCACCGACTTTTATGCTGACACTACCGGAACTTACGTCAATTTTAGTTATTTTTCCATCTATTAATGCTTTTAAATTGCAGGGGGTTTCTCTTTCTTTTTTATCGGTTGTTTTAGTTTCGGTAATATTAATGTTTAAGACACAACCCTCTAAATTAAAGGAACACCAGGCGATTTTATTATTATTAAGTTGCAAACGTTGTGCGTCATATTTACTATTAATTTTGCTTTTAGATACTCCTTCATAAATCCCTATTTTACTTGATGCTTTTATAATTTCATCCTTCGAAATAGTTTTATTTCCGTTTATGTTTATAATCCAAACAAAGTTTGTTAAAAAGTATAATAACGCGAAAAATAAAACACCACCTAAAAGCGCACCAAACCGTTTATTGTACTTGCCGGTTTTAAAAATTAAACCGTGTTTATTTAGTATTTTAATTTTACATTTTTTCTTTTGACGTATTTTATACATTTTTAAAAAATTTTTAATAGAAACATTTGCAATAATGGCACCGTTTTGCCAGTATAAATTCCAAATTGTAATGCCGTTAGCAGATGCAAGATTAATAAACTGTTCGCAAAACTCGCCTTTTATTTGTATTGTTAAATACCCAAATAAATAACGCCATATCCATATCATATAATCACCTATAAACAAAATTCGATGGTAAAAAAATTACCTTTTATATCTATTTTTTCATTCTCAAACGACAATATCAAAAAATCATTACCCGTAAGCGATATATACCCTTTTTTAATCTTTAATTTTATATAGTTGTTTTGATAGTCTTCAATTCCATAACAACCATCAATTATTAACTTTTTGTTAGAAAAAATTTCTATATGAGCGCCGTTTAAAAATTCTTTGCTTAATATTTCATTACTATCTTTGATAAGATTGAATTTATCTTTCTTTTTAGATTTGAATTTAAATTTTGGCAAGATACCACCCCTATTGATAGACTAATTTAAAATATGAAAAAATAATTATAATAATTCAAAAAGCATATAAATTATTGGTGATAATTTTATGAATAAAAAAACCAAAATATTAAGTGGTGTTATCATAATAATCTTTAGTTTGTTAATATTATGTTTTCCTAAAGTTTCAAAAGAAGGTATAACACGCGGACTGATGATTTCATCAAACGTAATAATACCCTCTTTATTTCCTTTTATGGTCTGTGTATCAATGATAATTAAATATGGCTTGTCAATTAAAAACACTTTATTTAACAAGGTAATATACAAACTTTTCGGCCATACTTTTGATATGTTTTTGACCTTTTTGTTATCACTAATCGGCGGATACCCTATCGGTGCGAAACTAGTTAATGATTTATATAATAGTAATTTGATTGATAAAAAAACGGCAGATATTATGTTAGTATATTGTGTAAATGCGGGACCGGCATTTATTATTTCTGTTGTAGGCGGTACGTTAGCATCAGAAGAGATTGGAATAGTATTATTTATTTCCCATATTTCATCGTCGGTTATATTGGCACTTGTTTTTGCCAATAAGCTAAAAAAGAGCACAAAGCCAATGAATAACAAAATAAACAAACCATCATTGTTTTCAGAAATATTTGTTCAAAGTGTTGGCGATGCTTGTGAAAGCATTGTTAAAATATGTAGCTTTATTGTATTGTTTTCGGCAATAGTTGCTTATTTTGATTATTTTTCACATAATATGACAATCATTAAAAATGTATCGCTATTTTTAGAAGTTACATCGGCTGTTTATAAAACAAAAAACGTATATTTTATCTCTTTTTTGCTTGGCTTTTCGGGCATTTCGATATGGTGTCAAATTTTTGCTTTATCAAAAAGCAGAAAAATAAATTATAAAATGTTTGTTTTTGGCAGAATTTTACACGGTGCGTTAAGTGCTTTAATTACTAAAATACTATTAAAGTTTTTGAAAGTAAAAGTTGCCACTTTTAGTAATGGTACTGTACTAAAAAACGATTATTTATATTCGGATGTTACATTACTTATCTCAATTGTTATAATGTTG
>JAZQJA010000054.1:0-44580 GCA_045541455.1 Eubacteriales bacterium | reverse complement strand
GATTTTGAGTGTTGTCTGGGTTTTGTGTATCGTCTGGATTTTGAGTGTTGTCTGGGTTTTGTGTATCGTCTGGATTTTGAGTGTTGTCCGGATTTTGTGTATCATCTGGATTTTGAGTGTTGTCCGGATTTTGTGTATCATCTGGATTTTGAGTATCATCCGGGTTTTGTGTATCGTCCGGATTTTGTGTATCATCTGGATTTTGAGTATCATCCGGATTTTCTTCCGGCTTTGGACCTAAGCTAATAGTAATTTCAACAGTTGAGCCCTCATCTACTTTTGTGCCAGCTTCAATATTTTGACTAATTACACAATCGGTAGGAACGGTATCGTCGTAAACATATATTTTATCAGCTTTAAGATTACTTTCTGCTAATTTGTTTACTGCGTCACTTTCACTTCTATTTAAAACGTCAGGTACAGTAGTTGTTACTATTTCGGCGCCCGAACTGATATAAACGGTAATTGTTGTATCGGATTTGATTTCTGTAAATGCTTTGGGATCAGTATAAACAACATAATTCTCTTTTACTGTATCATTTGAAATATATTTTGTTCTGTAATCGATTCCTAAGTTATACAGTTCTTCAAGTGCTATCTCATAATATTTGTTTGATACATCGGGGACCTGAACTGTTTCAACGCCGGTACTTACTTTAAAAGTTATTGTTGAACCTTTATCTACTTCAGTGTCGGCAGCAGGGTCTTGAGAAAGAATAGTACCTTCTTTTTCATCACTTAAAACATTTGAGCGTTCAAATAAAAGACCTGTTGCATTTTCGGCATAAACTGTATCATAATCCTGCCCTACATAATTCTTTACAATGACTTTTTCGACAACTGCATTAGAATTAGTTACTGCGCCTTTGAGTTCAGGAAAATAAACGATGCCCACAACAACTAACATGATAACTAATAACGCAGAGCCTATGCCACAAATTATTGGTAACCAAAATGCCTTGAATTTCGATTCATCTTCTTCGTGGTCTTCGTCATAATCGTCGTAATAATCTTCTTCGTCATCTAATTGATTATTTGAAATGTCAACAAATTTCGTTGGTGAATTATCTTCTGTGAATGTTTTTTCTTCTGCAGGCTCGTTTATAGTTAAATATCCAAAAACAATTTCCGGATTTTCTTCGACATGAACTAAATCACTAAACATAGCTGCAGCTGAAGAGTATCTCATGTCAGGATCCTTCATCATTGCCTTAATTGTAATTTCCTCAATACCTTCGGGTATGCTTTCATTAATTTCGCGCGGAAGTTTAGGTTGAGCCTGAACTTGCATAAGTGCAACGGAAACGGCATTGTCGGCAACAAAAGGTAAAGTTCCAGTCAACATTTCATAAAGCATAACACCAACAGAATAAATATCGGTTTTTTCATCAGTTCTGTCGCCACTTGCTTGTTCAGGGCTGATATAGTGAACAGAACCTATAGCTTTATCAGTAATAGTTTGCGTGTCAAACTTAGAAAGTTTTGCAATGCCAAAATCAGTGACTTTAATTGTACCGTCACGTAAAAGCATAATATTATGAGGCTTTAAATCTCTATGGACAATTCCACGCTCGTGAGCATGCGACATAGCCTTTAAAATTTGTTTGATATAAAAAGCAGCTTCATGCCATTCCAATACTTTTACTTTGTCAATATATTCTTTTAGAGTAATACCGTCTATGTATTCCATAACGATATACATCATATCTCCCTCAAGGCAAACATCGTAAACATCAACAATATTATTTTGAGACAGCATAGTAATTGCTTTTGACTCATTTGTGAATCTGCGTCTAAACTGAGCGTCAGACATAAACTCCTCTTTTAGAACTTTTACCGCAACAACACGGTTAACAACTTTATCAAATGCCTTGTATACAATCGCCATACCACCGACACCGACAATTTCTGTAACAATATATCTATCGTTTAATGTTTTACCAATTAATTTATCCACTTATTATGCCTCCTATATTTTGATTATAACTACAGTCGAATTATCAGAACCGCCGCGAGAGTTTGCAAGTTCTATAAGTCGCTGAGGAACATTTTCAAGATTGGTTTGCTTTACTATTTCAAACGGGATCTCAAGATCATCAACATAATTTGTCATACCGTCAGTGCAAAGAACAATTATGTCATCAGGCAGTAAATTTTCCTTATAAAAGTCGTATTCTATTTTTTCATTAACACCAATTGCTCTTGTTATAATGTTTTTATTTGGATGCGTTCTTGCTTGAGATTCGGTAAGCATTCCTTGATCTATAAGTTCTTGAACTGCTGAATGATCATGTGATATACGATGTATTACATCATCACGGATAATGTAAGCTCTGCTGTCACCGACATTAGCAAAATAAGCAACATCATTAATAACGACAACAGATACCAAAGTTGTACCCATGCCTTTTAAATTATCATCTTGGAGACCTTTAAAATATATATCTCCATTTGCAGATTCAATTGCAAGATCAAGAGTTGATTTTAATTTGTCTTCATCACAGTTATCCCCTATTCTAAGTATATTTGAAGCAAAGGCATTAACAGCAATACTGCTCGCCATTTTACCGCCGCTTGCACCACCCATACCATCGCAGACTACTGCATAACCAACTGTATTAGAAAAACTGTCAAACATATAAGAATCTTGATTTTCTTGTCTTACCATTCCTATGTTACTGGTACCATAAATTATCAATGAAACTCACCTCTTTCTTGTTCATACTTGCTTCTTAACTGACCACACGAGGCTGATATATCAGCACCTAAAGTACGTCTTATTGTTGATGAAGCGCCCATAGAAAGCAGTTTTCTATTAAATTTTTCTATAGTTTTAAAGTCTGGAGCCTTAAATACTCCGTTTTCGATTTTATTTACAGGGATTAAGTTAATATGATACATAATTCCGGATAGTAGTTTAAATAGTTTAATCGCATCTTCTATAGAATTATTGACACCATCGATAAGTGAGTATTCAAAACAGATGCGCCTGCCAGTAACAGATTGATAATATTTACACGCATTGATCAACGACTCAATGTTGTATTTTTTATTTATTGGCATTATTTTGGTCCTTTTGTCATCAAATGCTGCGTGTAATGAAATGGATAATGTTATTGGCATATTTAACATTGCAAGTTGTTTAATTTTGTCTACCAAGCCACAAGTAGAAAGAGAAATATGTCTGTATCCGATATTTATACCTTCAGGGCAGTTAACAATAGTGAGAAATTTTATAACATTGTCAAAGTTGTCAAGAGGTTCTCCAATTCCCATCATAACGATATTCGAAATTTTTATGTTCAGTTCTTTTTGTGCCGTTAAAATTTGACCTAGTATTTCACCGGGAAATAGATTTCTTATAAGTCCCGATTTAGTGGATTGGCAAAATTTACAACCCATTCTACAACCAACTTGACTTGATACGCAGATGGAGTAGCCATGATTGTATTTCATTACTACTGTTTCTATAAAATTCCCATCGTAAAGTTCAAAGACAAACTTTACCGTTTCATCTATCTTTGATTCAAGTTTTTTAAATGTCTTTACTTTAAATATTTCACAATCATTTGACAATTTGTTACGTAAGTCTATAGGCAAATTTGTCATTTCGTCAAATGAATCTACGCCTGAATGAATCCATTTAAAAATTTGGGAAGCACGAAATTTTGGCAATTCGCAACTTATTATGTAATTTTCAAGTTCCGTTAAAGTTAACGACCTTAAATCAGTTTTGATTTCAAACACCTCGAAGTTAGTCTTTTTTTAAAACAGCTATATAAAATCCGTCGATGTTATCGATATGAGGGAGAAATGTTTTCACACCATAGCAGTTATCATAAATTTGAACACTTTTATCAATTGAAAACTCGCTGTGTAATTTTAAGAAATTATCAATTATAGCATCATTTTCATCTATGTTAACAGTACATGTTGAATATACTAATCTACCGCCGGATTTTAAATAACAAGCCGCATTGCTTAATATTTCAAATTGTAATTTTGTGAGCGATTCAAAATCGGTATTGTTATATTTAATATCAGGTTTTTTAAAAATCATACCCAAGCCGCTGCAAGGTACATCACAAATAATACAATCTGCATAATTTTCAAATTCGGGTTTGAATTTACTACTGTTTGCAACATTTGTATTAATATTTGTTATCCCTAAGCGCATGCATTCCTTGTTAATGCTTTTAATTTTATGTTCATGCAAATCAAATGCGGTAACATCAACTTGGCCGTTTGTAAGGCTATATATGGTGAATGTTTTACCACCTGGAGCTGCACACATATCTAAAACAGTGTCATTATACTTTGGGTTTAATGAATAAGCCGCGATGTATGAAGGTAAAGTTATAACATGAAAAAGTCCTAACTTAAAAGAACTTGTATGCTCAATGTCAACATGACCTGATAGTTTCAATAAATTATCATATCGAGTGGATTGACAATTTACACCATCTTCTTTTAATGATAATAACAAATTATCAACGGTTGTTTTTTTGCTATTTATAACTGCATAAATAGAACTATCAATTTTGGATTTACTTTCCATAAAATTGACAAAACCGTCAATACCAAGTGATTTAATAAGTGTATTTGCAATATTAGTATTTATTGAATACTTAATTTTAAAATGTTCAATTGAATCATTCTTTGGTAAAGATATATCTCTATATGTTATAGATAACTTTCTTAAAATAGCATTTACAAAGCCGGAACTTTTAAATTGTCCGTTCTTTTTAGCAAGATCAACAGATGTATTACATGCAGCACTAACTGGAGTTGATAGATAAATTATTTGATATAATCCCATCCTAAGTATTGTGAGCACGACAACATTAATTTTTGATAATTTGACAGAAGAAACATAGCTAATATAATAGTCTAAGGTAAGTTTTGTTTCTATAACACCATACACTAAGGTTGTAATGAAATTCTTATCTCTGGTACTATTAATACCACGTAAATGTTTCTTTAAAGCAAGATTTGGATATGTTCCATTTCTTTCATATTCAATTAAAATGTCTAAAGCTTTATTTCTTGAATTATCCATTTATCTTCTGTTTCTAGTTCTTAAAAAGTATGATATCATTTGTCCTAAAGATATAAGCATTGCAGCAACATAAGTCATTGCAGCAGCACCTAAAACCTTTTTTACTCCGTTAATATCTTCGTTTGTATATCCACTATTTGATACTGCTTCTATTGCCCTCTTGCTTGCATTGAATTCAACCGGTAAAGTTATGAGTTGAAATAAAAATATGACAAAGAAACACAAAACAGCAATGTCGCACAAAACAGGTATATTCATAAATAAACTTAAAATTAATAAAAAATATAATAATTTAGAACTGAAGTTTGTAAGACCTAAGATAGCAGAGCGGATTTTTATTGGTGCATAACCAACGGCATATTGTATTGCGTGTCCCGTTTCGTGTGCAGCGATACCAATTGAGGCTATACTTGTTCCATTATAAATGTCATTGGATAGTCGAATTGTATTTTTAGTCGGATCAAAGTGGTCACTTAATTTGCCTGATATACATTCAATGCTAACATTCGTAATTCCTGCAGATTGCAATATCAATCTAGAGAACTGTTCTCCTGTTATATTTTTTGAATTTATAATTTTAGAATACTTTGAATAAGTTGAGTTTAGTTTTCCTTGAATAATAAACGAAAAAATAAATAGCGGCAGAAGTATTATTAATGATTGATAATCGTAATAAAACATATTTCCTCCTAAGAATAATTCTATAGTGAGTTTACCGCCATACCAGCTTTGATATGCATTCCAAGGCTAAAAGAATATGCATCCATTATTTTCTTGCCTTGTCGTTGTATTTCGGTAATTATCAGAGTATTTCCATCACCGCAAGAAACTTCAATTCCTTTTTTTGTTACTGAAATTATCTCACCATAAGGCCTATTGGTTGCATTACCAAGTATAACTTTGTGTATTTTAACAAGTCCGCTTTGAGATTCAATATATGCTGATGGCCACGGATTTAATCCGTAAACTAATTGTTTGATTTTTTTCGCAGATTTAGAAAAATCAATTTTACCCATAGACTTATCAATCATTTTAACATGACTGCTTTTTGCATTGTCTTGAGGTAAACGAGTAGCTGTACCGTTAATCAGCATATCAATCGCTTTTAACAATACTTGGGCACCTATTACACTCATTTTATCAAATAGTTCGCCCGCTGTTTCATACTCGCCAATTTCTGTTTTCTGTTGTAGAATAATATCACCACAGTCAAGCCCTTCTGACATATACATTATAGTTATACCGGTTTCTTTATCACCGTTAAGAATCGCTGATTGTATTGGAGAAGCACCTCTATATAATGGTAAAAGTGAGCCGTGAACATTTATACATCCGTATTTTGGCATATCTAATACGTATTTAGGCAAAATTTTACCGTATGCGGCAACAACAATTAAATCGGGATTGAGTTTTTGCAGTAGCTCAAGGCAAGCCTCATTTTTAAAGGTTTCTGGTTGAAATATCTGAATGCTTTTTTGTAATGCATATTCTTTTATAGGACAAAAGTTGATTTTGTTTCCTCTACCGTTAATTTTATCTGGTTGACAAAATACGGCAGTAACATTATGAGTTTTATCTAATAATTCAAGTGATGGTAATGCAAAATCGGGAGTGCCCATAAAAACAATATTAAGTTTATTTTGCATTATTCAAATACCTCTTTACCGATAGTTGGAATAGTAACACCATTTAAATGATCGTTTTCATGCATTAAGGCTCTAGCAATAAAATCTTCAGCTTCGAACGTAAACCATTCTCCGTCAATATTTTGGGCTTTAATTGTTACATTTTCGGGACGTATTATTTGGAAACTTCTGCCCGGAAAAGACAAGCAACCTTCAAGATACTTATTATTCTTACCTTTTTTCTTGAGTATTTCTGGATTAATAAATTCCATCAACTCTTTACCTTCTAATGAAACATCAACGATGAATATTCTTTTTAAAACACCAACTTGAGGAGCAGCCAGTCCTACACCGCCTGATTTAATTAGTGTTTCTTTCATATCTTGTACGAGGACTTTGATTCGATCATCAATAATTTCAACTGTTTTTGATTTTTTTGACAAAAAATCAAGATTATTTTTTACTATTTCTCTTAAAGCCATTTTAACCTCAAATATTATTAATTGGATTTATGTTTATAACAAGTTCCGAAGAAAATTCGGTGTTGAATTTATTGTTTATAATATCTAATAATTCATATAATCTCTTTGATACACGACATTTTACAATAAGATTATATCTAAACTTATTATTAAAACAAGCTATTCTCGGAACAGTTGGGTATAGTAGTCTTATGGGAATATCAGAAAACTCATTTTTGCTTAAACTATCAAGCAATTTATACAATTCATGAGCTTCTCGATAAACTTTGTTTTCTGAAAAGTTACTAATTGTAAGTTGAAGTAAATCACAAAAAGGAGGATAATTCATTGCCTTTCTGAAATTGATTTCAAACTCATAAAATTTGTTGTAGTTTTGTTCTTTTGCAAATTGTATTATTTCATAATCAGGAGAGTATGTTTGAATATAGGATTTACCAATTTTGTCTGCCCTACCCGATCTGCCACTAACTTGAGTTAACAAAGAAAAGGTCCTTTCGTTAGCTCTAAAATCATCAACATACAATGATAAATCTGCATTTATCACACCGACTAAAGTAACATTTGGAAAATCAAGACCTTTGGCAACCATTTGTGTACCTAACAATATGTCATATTCTTTATTTTTAAATGAATTAAGTTCGTTGCCGTATGTTATATATGAATTTACGGTGTCAAAATCCATTCTTAGTATTTTAGCATTTGGAAACATATCGCTTAACTCTGAATAAACTAGCTGTGTACCTACCCCTAAATGCTTAATGTGCTTTCCACCGCATTTTGGACATTTATCAAACATTTTTAAGTTATAGCCGCAATAATGACACATGCATCTGCCGTTTGCTGTATGATGAGTTAGCGCAATGCCACAACTTGGGCATTTTGCAACATAACCGCATTTTGCACAACCGACCATTGTGTGAGCACCACGCCTGTTAAGAAAAAGAATAGCTTGTTCTTTCTTACTTAAAGTTTCTTCAATAGCAAGTTTAAGTTGTTCACTAAGAAAAGATTGCATGCCTTCTTTATACGCTTCACGCATATCAATGATTTGCGTTTCGGGTAGAGGATTATTGTTGTAACGCTCAAAAATAGTGTGATATTTATATATGCTTTTTTTTGCATAATAGCAACTCTCAATTGAAGGTGTTGCAGAACCAAGTACAAGAGGGATTGATAAGTATTTACAAATATATTTTGCTATATCACGAGTATGATATCTTGGAGTGCTCTCGGATTTATAACTCGGCTCATGTTCCTCATCTATTATAACCATTCCAAGATTATTTGACGGAGAAAATACAGCGCTTCTGGTTCCAACTGTGACACTTATTTGGTTGTTTTTTATTTTTTTCCACTCTTCTGCACGTTCTCTTGGTGTTAGAGCACTATGTATTACAGAAACTATGTCGCCATACTTAGAATAAAACTTTGCTAGCGTTTGCGGAGTGAGAGAAATTTCGGGTACCATGAATATAACCGATTTACCAGATTGTATCATTTTATCGATCAATGACATATAAACCATTGTTTTACCACTGCCGGTAATACCGTTTATTAAGTGAGTGGTATATGTACCATCAGTTTTCAAAATATTATCTCTTACAATGCTTTGTTCAGTTGTAAGTTTAATTTCGGTTATATCTTTAACTTTTTCTAGATCTTTATAAGGGTTTCTTTTGATTATTTTATTATAAGATTCGATAATTCCTTTCTTTTCAAGAGTTTTAACTGTGCTGTCTGTACAACCACTGTAATACAATGCGTCTTTTTTTGAAATTTCCGAATAATCCAAAAATACAGATAATAAGTCAATTTGTTTGTTGAAACGTTTGTCTAGATTTGAAATATACGTTTCAAGTTCGGATTGACCAATTTTAAGACGAATAAACTTTTCTGTTAAATCGTTGATTTTTCTTTTAGTGTCAATGCTTTTTTTAATTAAACCGATTTCAATGCCTTTATTAAATTCTAAAAGTAATTCTTTTGGTACGACATCTTTTGTTAATTTTCCGTTATTTTTTTGAAACAATAAATTTATTTCGTGGTTAAAATCAGCAATTCCTTCTTTTGAGAGATAGATATCTTTAATTTTAATATCAATTCCGCGTGGTACTATTGTCTTAAAGGCACGGAAATAGGTGGTAAAGTAGCGTTCTTTCAATAAATGTACTAGTGATAACTGCATTTTAGTTAATGGCGGAATTTCATCAACTACTTCTATGATATTCTTAAGTCCATCTATATTATCCTTTTCAAATAGCGATAGAACCAAGGCTTTTTTATTGATATTGTTTTTTGAAAACGGTACAATGACGCACGCACCCGGGCAAATTTTATCAATTAATTCAAAAGGGACAGAGTAATCGTATGGCTTATCGATTTTGTTAATTATATCATCTATTGCTACTCTTGCGCATATTGCCATACCATTCACTCACTTTAAATAATCACTCTTCCGTGTCTGATTCCTTCACAGATTCAAGTTCTAACTTGATTTCTTCAGCTGTTTTGCAGGTTACTTTGCCTTCTGCAATATCACGAATTGCTAATTTTACAGGTTTATCTGTTAACTGTGTTTTGTTATTTTCAGATGCCTCAAGTAATTGTCTTGCTCTTTTGGCTGTAACAATAACCAAAGCATATCTGCTGTGAGTAATTTTTTCTAAATCGTTGATAGCGGGATATAACATCATTTTAAACACACCTCTTGTATAATATTGTTTTTATTTTTTTTGATTCTTTCAGCTGATATAACAGCACAAATTTTATTTACAGCATTTTCAACTTTATCATTGACAACAACATACTCGTAATTACTCATAAAAGACAATTCATCCTCGGCTCGTCTAACGCGTTGCAAAATGATTTCATCTTTTTCAGTCGCTCTATTCCTAAGTCGCGAAAGAAGATCGCTAATTTTTGGCGGTGCTATAAAAATAGTTACAGCGTCAGGGCACTTTTTCATAACTTGTAAGGCACCTTGTATTTCTATTTCTAAGACAACGTCTTTTCCAAGTCTTCTTTGTTGTTCAACGTATTCTGCACTTGTTCCGTAATAATTATCACAATAAATTGCATATTCCAACATTTTGCCGGAGCTAATTTTTTCTTCAAACTCTTGTTTTGAAATATAAAAATAATCTCCACCATGCTTTTCGCCAGGCCTTGGTTGCCTTGTCGTACAGGATACAGAATATGCCAAATTATTGTCAATAGCAAATACATCGTTTAGCACAGTTCCCTTTCCTACACCGGAAGGGCCTGAAAATATGATAAGCAAACCTTTATTCATCTTCACTATCCTCGGCTTCATAACTGTCATTAAGTCTGTTAGCCACAGTTTCCGGCTGGATTGACGATAAAATCACATGATCACTATCGGTAATAATGACTGCTCGAGTCCGTCTGCCATAAGTGGCATCAACTAACACTCTGTTTTCTCGTGCTTCTTGAATAATTCGTTTAACCGGAGCACTTTCAGGACTTATAATAGCAATAACTCTTGAAGCGCTGACCATATTGCCAAAACCTATGTTAATTAATCTCATAAATACCTCTATTCGATGTTTTGTATTTGTTCGCGGATTTTTTCAATTACAGATTTTGTGTCAACTACAAGTCTTGTGATCTCAATAGAATTACATTTAGATCCTATTGTATTAATCTCTCTGTTCATTTCTTGAACAATAAAATCAAGCTTTTTGCCGATAGCGTTGGACGAACATTCCATTAATTCTTTAAACTGGGAGATATGGCTTTTTAGTCTTACCGTCTCTTCGCCGACATCTATTTTATCTGCAAATATCGCAACCTCGGTTATAAGTCGTTGCTCATCATAATCTTTGCCCTCAAGCGCCTCTGTCATTTTTTGTGAAAGTCTATCTCTATATGTTTGAATTGATTCGGGCACTAATTTTTCGATTTTATCAACAGTGTCTAATATAATGTCTAAATTAGTAAGTATATAATTATAAAGTTTTTCGCCTTCTTTAATTCGCATTGAGTCAAAAGAATCAAGGGCATCTTCCAATGTTTTCATAACGCTCTCTTCGATTTCTTGCTCATCAATCGATTTCTTTTTGAATTGTAAAATATCAGGTACTCTTGCAAAAAAAGTTGTCGATACATCATTTTTAATTTTTAAGTATTTTCCTAATGTCTTAAAAGCATTTGCATAACCATCTGCAAGTTCTTTGTTAATAATGATTTCATACTGAGAGTTATCTTTTATATCGAAAAACAAAAATACATCAACTTTACCACGAGAGATTCTTGTATTAACTGCTGATTTTACTTTATCTTCTAAAAACAGATAATCCTTATGTATTTTAGCATTAAAATCAAAGTATCTGTGATTGACCGATTTGATATCAATACTAATTTCTTTGCCGTCAAGCACCGTTGATGCTCTACCGTATCCGGTCATACTCTTAACTGACATACATATTGCTCCTATTTAATTATATTAATATATATAATATAGCATAATTATGCATTTTGTCAATATAAAATAAAAGCAGTTGCACTATGGCAACTGCTTTTATTTTATATGTTGAACATTAGATCTGAATATACAGGAAACGGCCAATCGATTGAAGAAACATTCATTTCAAGCAAATCTGCCTTTTCTCTAATGTCATTCATATCGGTAATAATAATATTTGCAAAATAATTTGCAAGATCAATAATATTAGTAAACTGATGAACTTTTTCTAAATCAGCTTCAAGTTTAGAAACATTTTCTAACATTTCATTGCAAAGGCTAACAACTTTATCTAAAACAATTTTTTCCGCATCATAATAAATGTTTATATTAACTTTGCTTTTAGCTACTAAACCATCCGCCAAAGTACCGGAATATTTAAATACTGCCGGTAAAATATCTTTTTTAGCTATATCAATCATAGTTAGAGCTTCAAGATTAATCGTTTTAACATAATTTTCAAAAGCAATCTCACTGCGAGAACATAGTTCCTTTTCGGTAAAAATTTTATGCTTTTCAAATAATTTTATGTTTTTTTCTAAAGTCAAATAAGGTAAAACATCAACAGTAGTTATAAGATTTAAAAGTCCTCTGTTTTTTGCTTCATCAATCCATTTTTCCGAATAATTATTTCCACTAAAAATAATTCTATTATGTTTGGAAAAGGTTTCTTGCAGTATTTTTTCAACTTCGCTTTTGAAGTCTTTTGTGCCCTCAAGTCTTGCTGAAAATTCGGAAATAACATCAGCTACAATAGTATTTAAAATTATATTTGCAGATGCAATTGAGGATGCTGAACCAAGCATTCTAAATTCAAATTTATTTCCTGTGAAAGCAAATGGAGAAGTTCTATTACGGTCAGCAGTATCCATTTTGAAATCTGGCAAAACATTAAGTCCAGTATGCATTTTAGATACATAAATTCCATCATAATGAATGCCATCTGCTATACAATTAACTATATTTTCTAATTCGCTACCAAGATAGATAGATACAATTGCAGGAGGAGCTTCGTTTCCTCCCAACCGATGATCATTTCCGGCGCTTGCTACGGAATATCTAAGCAAATCCTGATGTTCATCAACGGCACGTATTACTGCTGCTAAAAATATAAGAAATAACTTGTTTTCGTATGGTTTCTTTCCGGGTTTAAATAAATTCATACCCGTATCTGTCGACAGAGACCAATTATTATGTTTTCCGCTTCCGTTAACCCCTTTGAAAGGTTTTTCGTGTAAAAGACATACCAAACCATGTTTTAAGGCAACTTTTTTCATAAGTTCCATTGTGATTTGATTATGATCTGTTGCAACGTTGGTAGAGCAATAAACGGGAGCTAGTTCGTGCTGTGCCGGAGCTGCTTCATTGTGTTCGGTTTTTGCATATACACCTAACTTCCAAAGTTCTTCGTCAAGCTCCTTCATATAAGCTTTCACACGAGGCTTAATGACCCCGAAATAGTGATCTTCCATTTCTTGTCCTTTTGGTGCCATTGCACCAAAAAGCGTTCTTCCGGTAAAAATCAAATCTTTTCTTTTGTCATAAAGTTTTTTGTCAACTAAAAAATATTCTTGTTCTGCTCCAACTGTTGGTATTACTCGCTTAACATCTTCGTAACCAAACAATTTAACAAGTCTTAAACTTTCATCACTAATTAACTCAATTGATTTTAACAGCGGCGTTTTCTTGTCTAGCATTTCTCCTGTATACGAACAAAAAATGGTAGGTATACACAAAGAATCATCTTTAATAAAAGCGTATGAAGTGGGATCCCATGCTGTATAACCGCGCGCTTCGAATGTTGCTCTTATACCACCTGAAGGAAAACTTGAGGCATCAGATTCGCCTTTGATTAGTTCTTTTCCGCTGAAATCCATAATTATGCCACCATCAGAGCTTGGCGAAATAAAGCTATCGTGTTTCTCTGCGGTAATGCCTGTCATTGGTTGAAACCAATGTGTATAATGTGTTGCGCCACGTTCAATAGCCCACTCTTTCATGGCATTTGCTACTTCATTGGCAATTTTAATATCAAGTTCCATGTGTTGTTCAATTGTACTGTACAAAGACTCATAGATTTCACTAGAAAGTCGTTTGCGCATTTCTTTATCATTGAATACATTGGAGCCAAACAATTCAGGGATATTCATACGTCCTCCTTAATAACTAAAAAAACAAGCACTTATGCGAGGTACAGCAAAGTGCTATAAAAATTATATTAGTTTTAATTTGAGTTGTCAAGCCAAATCTAATACAATAAGAACTCCACCATTTATCGAGTAACTAATACAGTCATTTTCCTTATTGGCAAACTCCGTTTTATAACATTTTGCTCTTTTTATTTTTATTATTTCATTACCGGTATTAAAATAACAGCAAAAACCATAAAAAGCTCTGGTTATAGTGTTAATTTTTGTGTATGAATCGTTGATATCAAAGCTCATATCATCAATGCTAGGTTCAGGCCAGTATTCACCAAATGGTTGTTTTACGGGATTACCCAAACAGATATTCACATTTTTTAAAAATTCATTTAAAACTTCAACAGCATATTTTTTGCTTTTTTCTGTTAAAGTTTCTAAATTTTCATCGGATTCAACATCAAACTTTTTTTGAAGAATTATATCTCCTTCATCCAGTTTTTCACTAAGTTTATGAAGTGTAACACCACTATGATTCAGGCCTTTTAAAATTACATTTGGTTCAGGCCAAGGACCTCTTCCAATCGGTAGTATTGATGGATGAACATTTAAACCTATAATCTTTTCTGAGATCGGTATCTTGTAGTAGTATCCTGCACTTATAATTAATTCGCAACCGGCAGTTTCAAGTTCTTCAATCATAAATTTACTGACTTTTTCATCGGTAATTGGTATGTGATGTTCATTTGAAAAACTCAAAACTTTTCTATTAGACTCGTAAGGTTCAAATACTTTACATGTGAAAATTTTAATTATTTCATGATTATTGTCAAAAATAGTTTGCAAACAATCAAAAAACAAATCAAAACCAAAGTAAGCTATCTTCATTTTGTGCTCCAATTGATAAAATTATTAAAAGGCAATACTATTATGTATTGCCTTTAATATATGGTGCCGGTGACCGGGGTCGAACCGGTACGGTATCGCTACCACTGGATTTTGAGTCCAGCACGTCTGCCAATTCCATCACACCGGCAAAAAGTATTAATATTATATATTATAAAAATTAAAATATCAATACTGTTTTTAAAATTATTTACTTGTATCTAAAAATACTTTATATAGGTCCATAGGAAACGGTTTTTTGATTTTTAAAGCTTCTTGAACATCAAAGTTTACTAATTTACCCTTTTGTATACCACAAACTTTATTACTATAGCCTTGTACTAATAATTCAACTGCATAATGACTGATTAATGTAGCTTTTACTCTGTCGTCAGCTGTAGGTGCACCACCACGTTGCACATGTCCGAGAATTGTTGCACGCGTGATAATTCCTGTTTGTTCTTCGATTTTTTTTGCAAGTTCTTCACTGCAGCCAACACCTTCTGCAACAATAACTATAAAGTGAGTTTTTCCTGCTGTTCTTGCTTCGTTGATTTTAGCGAGAACATCTTCAAATTTATATTCTATTTCAGGTATTACAACAGCAGTTGCGCCGGTTGAAATAGCGGAATACAGTGCTATATAGCCTGCATTTCTGCCCATTACTTCAACTACAGAACATCTATGATGTGATTCCATTGTGTCGCGAAGCCTATCAACCATTTCTATAACACAGTTGACCGCACTGTCAAAACCAATTGTATATTCACTGATTCCTATATCATTGTCTATTGTAGCAGGCACACCAATGCAAGGTACACCCATTGCAGATAAATCAGCAGCACCTCTAAATGTACCATCTCCACCTATAGCTACAATACCGTCAATGCCATTTTTTTTGCACATAGCGATTGCTTTTTTAATACCGGATTCATACCTGAATTCATCACAACGCGCTGAACAAAGAAAAGTGCCGCCCCTATTAATTATTCTGGAAACGCTTGTGTAATTAAGCTGAATAAAATCACCATCAATAAGGCCTTGATAACCGCGATTAACACCTAAAACTTCTATACCTTTTGTTAAAGCTGCACGGGTAATGGCTCTTATTGCAGCATTCATACCAGGAGCATCACCACCACTTGTTAATACGCCAATCTTTTTAATTTTATTTTCCATTTTATCCTCCGAATAATTAAAACCTATCGTTTAAGATTTTACAACAAAGTTTTACAAAAATCAACATAAATTATTACTATTTTATAACTATATTATGTTCACCTAATAATTTTTTTAATCTTAATACTAGTTCTTCTTCTAATTTTACTAATATTTTATTAGCGGTTGAAACAGTGATGTTTTCTTTTTCAAAATAGAAAATACATGTATTCTCCCCTGGATATTCTTTTAAAATATCAACAACTCTACTATATAATTCCGAATGTTTTGATGGAAATTTTAAATATATTTTTTTAAGTTTTTCGATTAGTTTATCAGGGTTAGGAAATTCTATTTTGTCACAAATTAATTGTTTTATATCCCCGTCTTTTTCTGAAATATGACCGGTTATTATAACAATCGTACCTACATCAATTTGAGTTTTATATTGTTCAAATTGTCTTGGGAATAATACAACATCAATTGTTTTTGAAATATCTTCAATACTAAGATATGCCATATCTTTTAATTGTTTTGTAGTAATTATACGTACAGAGTCAATAATACCAAAAATTTTAATTTTATTATCTGGCGATGAAATATCTTGTAAATCTTCAATTTTATTAAATTGTTTATCAGAGTAAATTTTAAAATAGCGATTAAGCGGATGTTCTGATAAGTACAGTCCAAGACTTTCCTTTTCAATAGCAAGCTTTTTTGCTATTTCAAACTCTTCAAGCGGAGTTGCAAAATAATTGTTTTCAAAATTTGATTCATCTTCATTATCAAAGAACGATATTTGATTTTCTCCGGCAAGTTTTTTTTCAGAGAGAACATCGTTTAAGATTTTATCATAAACTGTCAACATATGTCTTCTCGAGTATCCAAAGCAATCAAATGCTCCGCTTTTTATTAAATTCTCAAGCATTCTTCGATTTAACTCATTTGTTGAAAGTCTTGAAAGTAAATCATAATAATCCTTGAATTCACCATTTAAATTTCGTTCTTCTACAATAGAGTTGATAAACTTTTTACCAACGTTTTTTATCGCACCTAGTCCATAATATATACATCCATCACACGCTATAAAATCAAATTGACTTTTGTTAATATTCGGCGGACAGATTTTTATATTCAAACGCGAACATTCATCAATGTATTCTTTAGTTTTAGAAGTACTATAAATCACACTTGTTAATAATGAAGACATATAAAATTCCGGATAATGAGTTTTTAAATAGGCGGTTTCGTAGGCAATAACAGCATAACCAGCTGCATGAGATTTATTAAAACCGTATCTGGCAAAATCACTCATCTCGTCAAATATTGACTCTGCAATTTTCTTTGGAATTTTATTCTTTATTGCACCCTCTACAAACAGTTTATGCTCATTTTCCATAACCTGACTTTTCTTTTTGCTCATAGCAGCGCGAAGAACATCTGCATGTGCTAATGAATAACCTGCAATTTCTCTTGCTATCTGCATAACTTGTTCCTGATAAACGATACATCCGTACGTACTTTCTAAAATAGGACGCAATTTTTCGGTTTTATATTTAATTTTGTCTGGTGATTTTCTGTTTTCCAGGTAAGTGGGTATTGAATCCATAGGTCCCGGTCTATACAGTGAAACAGCTGCAATTATATCGTCAATTGACCTAGGCTGTAAGTTTGCAAGTAATTTTCTCATGCCGGCACTCTCAAGTTGAAATACGCCTAATGTATTACCACTGCTTATCATTTCAAATGTTTTTAAATCATCAAAAGGTATAGATTCAATACTGAAATTTTCGTTATAATTTTTTATTAATTTAACCGTTTTATCTATTACTGTAATATTACGAAGACCAAGTAGATCGATTTTTAACAACCCTAGTTGTTCAACCTCATTTTTTTGAAACTGAGTAACTACAATGTCGTCATTGGTTGAGAGCGGTAGATAATCACTAACAGGTCCGTCGGTAACAACAATACCTGCTGCATGTGTTGATCCATGGCGAGGAAAACCTTCGACAGATAACGCTGTATCAATTAAGTTTTTAATTTCTTCATTATTACGATATCTGTTTTGTAAATCTTCATCAGTAGCTAGAACGGAACCAATAGTTATTCCGGGTTTTGCAGGAAAATGCTTTGAAACAGATTCTACTGTTGAATATGGAATTTCTAGCACTCGGCCAACATCTTTTATAGCCGCACGTGCTGCAAGCGTTCCAAAAGTAATTATCTGAGCAACTGATTCTTCACCGTATTTTTTTACAATGTAATTTATAACTTCCGAACGCCGCTCTACACAAAAATCAATATCAATATCAGGCATTGAGGCACGACTTGGATTTAAAAACCTCTCAAACAGCAGATCGTATTTCATTGGATCTATGTTGGTAATCCCAAGACAGTATGACACGAGTGACCCGGTTGCGCTTCCTCTTCCGGGACCTACAGCAATTGAATTTTTTTTGGCAAATGCAACAAAATCACTGACTATCAAGAAATAGTCAACAAACTTCATACTATAAATAACACTTAGTTCATAATCGAGTCTTTTTTTATATTGTTCAGCATTTCCATATCTTTTCTTTAAACCGTTATAGCACAAATTCTTAAGATAGGTAAAAGCATCAATATTACCTGGTAAATCAAACTTTGGCAAATGAGGATTTTCAAAATCTAATGTAACATTACACTTGTTGGCTATTGCAACTGTATTTTCTATTGCGCCTTCAAAATGCCCAAAAAGCGTATTCATTTCGTCGTAGGACTTAATATAAAACTCATCTGTTTCGAATGCTAAAGGATTGTCTTCGTAGATACTTTTGTTCATATTGATACACATTAAAATCTTTTGAATATGTGCATCCTCTTTATTAACGTAATGAACATCATTGGTTGCTACAAGTTTAATTCCTGTTTCTTTTGAAATAGATAAAAGCCCGTCATTGATTTTTATATCATTATCCAAATGATGATTTTGAAGTTCAAGATAGAAGTCATCTTCAAAAATGTTTTTATATTCTAAAGCTTTGTTGCAAGCAGCACTATAATCATTGGATAAAATTAATTTCTGGATTTCACCGGCAAAACAACCAGAGAGTGCAATAATACCTTTATGATATATTTTTAACTGTTCTAAATCGGTTCTTGGTTTATAATAATAACCATTCAAAAATGAATCAGAAACAATCTTCATAAGGTTTTTGTATCCGTCGTTATCTTTTGCCAACAACACAAGATGTGAATATTTTGAGTCTATATTATGATCCTTTTGCAGTCTACTACGAGGAGCAACATATACTTCACACCCAATTATTGGTTTAATGCCCATCGCTACAGCTTTTTTATAAAATTCTGCTACACCAAACATTACACCATGGTCAGTTATAGCAACACTTTTTTGACCCAGCGAATTGACACGATTGAGTAAAGTGTCAAGTTTTGCCGCGCCATCCAGCAAACTGTATTCCGTATGAACATGTAAATGTACAAATTCACCCATTTTAATCTCCGATTTTATTTGCAATTTCAATTAATTTGTTAAGTCGTCGGTTAAGTCCAGATCTGCTATATGATTTGTTTGAAATTTCAACAAGTTCATTTAAAGACTTGTCCGGATTATTCAAGCGCAATTGAGCCGTTGCTTTAAGATCTTCTTCGAGGAAATCAAGTCCATATGTAGTTTTGATTTTATTTATTGCTTTAACTTGTTCAACAGATTTATTTAGGGTTTTTTCAATATTATGAATTCGTGTATTATTAATTCTATTGCTATAATTATTCATTTCTTTATATATTTTCGAATCCATAAATGAAAATGCCGAAGAATTAGCGCCGGTTAAACATAAAAAACGTTCTATTGACTCACTGTCTTTCATATAAACAATATAATTAGATTTTCTAACAACAGTTTTTACACGAAAATTCAACTGTTTCATAAAACTTTCAAGCGCTTTTGCCAAGTTGTAATAAGGTGTGCTGATTTCAAAATGATAACTCCTGTCAGGATTTGAAACATATCCTGCCGATAAAAAAGCACCTCGTAAAAAAGAATAAGAACAACAACTATTATCAGTAATTACCCTGCTGATAGACAAGTCGATTTTACCGTTAACCTTAATAAAAAACTCATCATATAATTTCTCAAGTTGAGGTCCGGATAGTTTAGCAAAATATGTATTTACATTTTCATCAATAAAGAAGTTGATTTTAAATACATCATTTGACAAAGTGTTTAATATATTGACAACCATAACATTTTCAGTAACTAATTTAATGCTATCAAAATTAATATGCTGAGCAAACAAAATCATACCGTAAAGTTGAGAAACTTTACAGCATTGCTTTTTAAATTTATATTCACATAATTCGTATTTAGTGTCGAGTGAAAATGACATAATTTAATCCTCAATAAATTTAAGTTCACATTCAAGTTTTACACCAAATTCACATAAAACCTTGCTTTGAATGTAAGAAACTAATTGTTTGACATCTTTGCAACTTGCGTTATCCACATTAATAATAAACCCTGCATGTTTTTCACTAACTGCAGCACCACCAATCGAATAACCACGCAAGTTACAATCTTGAATTAGTTTTCCCGCAAAATATCCTTCAGGGCGTTTGAAAACAGAACCTGCGGATGGATATTCTAAAGGTTGTTTTGTTTTTCGCATTTCTTGTAATTTTTGAATTTCATTTATTGAATGTTCTGTATTTCCTTTGTCAAGTTTTATAAATGTTTTGGTAATAATATTATTACTATCAGAAAAGAACGAATGGCGGTATGAGAAGGAGTGTTCATCTCCTTCTAAATATAAAATGTCACCATCTTGGTTTACATATTGAGTTTTGATGACACATTGTTTCATCTCGCCGCCATAGGCACCTGCATTCATATAGACCGCTCCGCCAACACTACCAGGTATACCATAAGCAAATTCCATGCCTTTATAACCATTATCTACTGTGTATTTTGATGCTTTTGCAAGCATAACACCTGCTCCAAACGAAAAAATACCATCAACAAACGAGATTTCGTCTAATCTATCTGTTTTGATTATTAGAGTTGACAAACCTTCATCGGCAAAAACAACATTTGAGCATCTACCAAAAGTCATAAAATTAATAGAATTAGATTTGCAATAACAAACTATTTTAGACACTTGTGTTGCATCAGAGGGATAACATATAATATTAGCATTACCGCCAATTCTAAATGTAGAAATATCACGTAAAGAAACATCTTTTCGATAATCAACTGATATACTATTTAGATACTCGGTGAGTTTTTGCATAAAGGTTCTCCTTTATTTAAAATAATGATAGCTGACTGGTTTTGGGTATATTGCCAAAAACGCCCGCCTCATCAAAAAGTTCAAGCGTTGTTGCAGAAATACCTGAACGTGTTCTGAATTCCTCTTGAGAAATATAAGGACCGTCTACTCTTGAATTAACTATGCTTTCAGCAGCATTGTTACCAACACCACTAAAAACTGAAAATGGCATTCTTATTTTTCCGTCTTCTATTTTAAAATCAAAAGCCTCGGACTTATAAACATCAACAGGTAAAAATTCTATGCCACGAGCCATAGCTTCAACTACTATTTGATATGTTGTTACAATCTCGGCGTCTTTTTGTTTTAATTTTCCTTGAGACTGTAAATTAGAAATAATTTCATTTAAGTGGTTTTTTCCCTTCATTACATCTACAGCATTAAAGCCGTCAGGGCGAACTGAAAAATATACTGTATAAAACTCTAACGGTCGATTGATTTTATACCAACCAAGGCGCATTGCTGAAATAACATATGCTGCAGCATGTGCTTTTGGGAACATATATTTAATTTTCATGCACGAATCGATATACCATTCAGGTACATCGTGTTTTCTCATTTCATCAATCATTTCTTCGGTAAGCATTTTTGTAGCCTTACCTTTACGGACTATCTCCATAATTTTGAACGCAAGACCTTTATCCAGACCTTTATGGATAAGATATACCATAATGTTATCACGAGTACCGATTACATCTTTTATTTCACAAGTACCGTTTTTAATGAGTTCTTGTGCGTTACCAATCCAAACATCAGTTCCATGAGAAAGACCTGAAATCTGTAAAAGTTCTGAAAAATTTTTTGGTTTTGCTTCCATCATCATCTGTCTAACAAAGCCTGTACCCATTTCTGGTAATGCCAATGTACCTGTTTCACAATTAATGTCTTCTGCTGTCACCCCAAGTTTTGCCGGACTTGTGAGTAAACTATAAACATCTTTATCATTCATGGGTATATCTTCAAACTTAACATCTTGAATATCATTCATATATTTAAGCATTGTTGGTACATCATGTCCAAGAATATCAAGTTTTAAAATAGTATCGTGTAATGAATGGAAATCAAAGTGCGTAGTTAAAATATCACTAGCCTGATCATCTGCAGGATGCTGAACAGGGCAAAAATCATATACACTGTATTTTTTAGGAATTACAACCATGCCACCTGGATGTTGGCCAGTTGTCCTTTTAACACCTACACAGCCTTCAACGAGTCGTTGAATTTCTGCCTTGTTACAAATTGTTCCTTTTGATTCAAGGTACTTCATTACAAAACCATAGGCTGTTTTATCTGCAAGAGTACCTATAGTGCCTGCCTTAAATACATAGCCTTCGCCAAAAAGCTCTTCTACATATTTATGGGCTTTTCCTTGGTATATGCCCGAAAAGTTAAGATCAATATCAGGCACCTTGTCACCTTTAAAACCAAGAAAAGTTTCAAACGGTATATCATGACCGTCAGTTTTAAGCTGATGGCCACAAATTGGACATTTTTTATCATCAAGGTCAAAGCCCGAACCTACCGAACCATCGTGTATAAATTCACTGTACTGGCACTTAGGACACAAATAATGTGGAGCAAGTGGATTAACTTCAGATATACCAACCATAGAAGCTACAAATGAAGAACCAACCGAACCACGAGAACCTACTGAAAAGCCATCATCGTTAGATTTCTTGACAAGCTTTTGAGCAATCATATACATAACAGAATATCCGTTGCTAATAATTGATTCAAGTTCTCTCATCAATCGCTCTTCAACATATTCAGGTATCGGGTCGCCGTATAATTTTTTACAATTACTTATAGCAATATCACGGAGTTCTTGTTCACAGCCTTCAAGTTCAGGCGCATGCATTCCACTTGGAATCGGTACAATTTCTTCGATTTCATCCGCTATAAGATTTGTATTTTCAACTACCACTCTATACGCATCATCGTTATTTAGATAAGAGAACTCCTCTAGCATTTCATCGGTAGTTCTAAAATATAATGGAGGTTGCAAATCGGCATCAGTAAAACCTTGCCCAGCCATTAAAATACGTCTAAAACATTCATCTTCTTTATTAAGAAAATGTACATCGCCTGTAGCAACTACTAGTTTATTTAAAGTATCTGCAATTTTTATAATTTTAATATTTATTTGCTGTAATTCGGTTTCGTCAGCTACACGGCCATCTCTTACAAGATACATGTTATTACCTAATGGTTGAATTTCCATATAATCGTAAAAATCTGCAATGGCGCAACATTCATCAAAGTTTTTGCCATCAAGAACAGCTCTGTAAAGTTCTCCGGCTTCACACGCGCTACCTACGAAAATACCATCTCTATGTTGTTCGATTTCACTTCTGAACATCAAAGGTCTGCGGTAAAAGTGATCAATCTCAGAAAATGTTACAAGCTTGTATAGATTTTTAAGACCCAATTTATTTTTTACTAAAAGAATTATGTGGTATCGTGTTATATCTTTGTTTTTATAGTCAAAATTGGGATTTTTATAAGCTGCACCGGAAATTGTCACAACATTTTTCTTTAACAAAATATTAAAAATTTTGGCTAGCATTATAGCATCATCTATAGCACGATGATGGTTAAATTCTTCAAATCCTAAGTGTTGAGCAACAATATTTAATTTTACTTTTTCCAACTCGGGAAAAGCTTTTCTACATAGTAATACTGTATCAATTTGTCTATATCTATAAACAATATTAAATTTTTCTAAGGATGCATCAATAAATGAGCAATCAAATTTCGAGTTATGGGCAACCAAAGTAGGATATTTACCACAAAATTTTATAAAGTCATTAATAACGCTATTAATATACGGAGCGTCTGCGACCATTTCATCGGTAATTCCAGTGAGTTTTGTAATTTCATCCGGTATGTGTTTACCTGGGTTTACAAAACTTTGGAATTTATCTACAATTTCTCCGTTACGTATTCTACAAGCACCAATTTCAGTTATCTGTTCTGTTTTTGGATTTAGCCCTGTTGTTTCGAGGTCGAAAACAATATATTCATCATGAAAACAATCGTCAACAAGATATCCCTCGACTCCATAAATCATTTTAATATTATTTGCAGAAGCAGAAGCTTGCGCTGAAGGATAAGCTTGCAAAACACCATGATCTGTAATTGCAATTGCATTATGTCCCCAAGCTGCTGCTTGTGAAACAAAATCACCTATGTCATTTGTTGCATCCATTGACGACATATTACTATGCAAATGTAATTCAACACGTTTTTTTGTTGCGGTATCATTCTTTTTCTTTTTTGATGCTAACGCAATTGCTTTTGCGTTTAGAATATAATCTTGTTCATATTTGTCGTAAGAAATATCACCGCTGATAGCCAAACACTTACCAGCCTTAAAATTACCTTCTATTTCATCAGCTTTTTCTGTCGGGATTGTTAGTTTAGCTATAATTGAATTAGTAGTATCATAAAGATAAATAAAACAACGTTTATTTTTTTTGTCGAAAGTTGGCTTTGATTCATATTTAATTACTTCACCAACAATAGTGATATTTGGAACAAAAGATTCTTGTGTTTCACTTAAAGTAATAAAATTATTATTTAGTTTGGTACCTAAAATTATTTGTTCTTCGTCAACTGTGAAAGGTGTAGTTACAATTAATGGGCCTTTATATGTTTTTCTTCGAACTGGAACATCATTAGGAGTTTCACTTTTTTTGGGTTCATTAGTCGTTTGTGCTGTTGGTTGAATGTTTTCACTAACATAAAAATCACTTCTAGGCATTTCAATCTTATTGTTATTTCCGACGAATATTACATTATAATTAGTACCATATCTGTTTTCCAACATTTTCTTTAAAGTAATATCAATTTTCAATTCTTTTAAAATATCAAGTCCGCCATGCATAATTTCAACAGTGATATTACTTTCGGAAATAGTAATTGTTGAATCGTTTAAAAATCCATTAGCTGCAGGTGAAATGATTTTTAAATCATTAACAATATCAGACCAATGTTCTCTAACAAACGTGATATTTTCGAATTTAAATGACATTTGAAAATCCGATAAACTATAGCAAGTTTTAACCTTGTCCAAAAAGTTTTTACGCATAGCAAAGTTGACATAATTTGTAAATATTATGTCAACTTTCAGCATTCTATATTCAGTATTTGCAGCAACGCGTGTCACCCGTGCAGATTCATACAAGTTAATTTCTTGCTCAGTAAATTCGCAACGGCTAAACAAGTTTAGTAATTTTTTATCCGCCATATATGTATCCTACAATCTATCTATTTCCTTCATAAATTCTTCAAATAACTTTGAATAAGGAACTTTCTTAACAATTTGTCCTTTTTTAAAAATAAGGCCTTCATCTTTTCCACCCGCAATACCAATGTCAGCCTCTCTAGCCTCACCTGGTCCGTTAACAGCACATCCCATAACCGCAACCTTTATATTCTTATTGCAATTTGAAAGTGCAGACTCGATTTTTTCAGCAAGCGGAATTAAATCAATTTGGCAGCGACCACAAGTTGGACAAGAAATAAACTGCACTCTACCTGTTGACAAACCTAGGGCGGACAATATGTCATACCCTGCTTTGACTTCAAATATTGGATCAGCTGTAAGCGAAACACGAATAGTATCTCCTATTCCATCAGCAAGTAATGAACCAATACCAATAGAATTTTTAATGATACCCATATTTTTAGTTCCAGCTTCGGTAACACCTAAATGTAGTGGATAGTTACATTTAGAAGAAAGTTTTCTATAAGCATCTATCATAACTTTAACATTAGAAGATTTAAGTGAAATTACAATATCATCAAAATCAAACTTTTCAAGCAGCGAAACATGATATAGCGCACTTTCAACAAGAGCATCAGCAGTAGGAGCACCGTATTTTGCTAAAATATTCTTTTCAAGCGAACCGCCATTAACACCTATTCTTATTGGAACAGCATTTTCTTTGCAAGCTTTTGCTACTGATTTGATTTTTTCGTCGCTTCCTATATTCCCAGGATTTATTCTGATTTTATCAACGCCCGCATCAATACAAGCTAATGCTAATTTATAATCAAAATGTATATCTGCAACAACCGGAATATTAATGTTTTCTTTAAGGATTTTTACAGTATTTACTTCATTAATATCAGGAATCGCAAGACGAATAATTTTGCAACCTGCATCTTGTAATTCTTTTGCTTGAATAACAGCAGCATTAGGATCTCCTCTTCGGGTAGATAACATTGATTGTACAAAAATTTCTTTTTTATTGCCTAATATTAAGTTTCCTAGTTTAACTTCTTTCAATTTAATACCTCAATCGCATAATTAAAATAAGTTTATCACATCTTTGATTGTAATCACAGCCATAAGAGCTAATAGTAAAATCAAACCAACTGCATTAATGCCAGTTTCAATTTTAGGATTAAGAGGCTTTTTACGAATTGATTCAATAATCAAAAGAAAAACTCTACCTCCATCAAGCGCAGGAAAAGGCAAAAGATTAACTATGCCAAGATTGATTGAAATGAGCGCTACAATCAACAACAAAGAATCAAGTCCTGCTTGAACGCTCTCTCCGATTGCTGTAGTTGTACCAACCGGACCTGAAACTTGATTAATATCAGCCGAACCGGTAAATAGAGTGCCAAAGAAAGAGTATATTGATTTAGAAATTGAAATTGTCCAATCAAAAGAATATTTTATAGTACTAATAAATGACCTTTTTTCACCAAAAACTTTAAAATCCAAAGAAAAATATTCACCTATTTGGTCATCGTTAGCAATTGGAAAAACAACGTCTGTAAGTACATGTTCTTTTTCATCTCTAATAACTGTGATATCAATAGGCTGGGTACCTGATGTTGATAACGCATAAGTGATATCTAAAAAGCTATTAACATTATAATTTTCTATTTTTGTAATTCTATCGTATTCTTTCAATCCATAAGAATTTGACAACGAATTATTATCAAATTCAGCTACTACAGTTGTGGGCAGAAGAGCTGTTTGAGAATTAATAATGCAAATCAATATAAATCCCAAAACAATATTCATAACTGCGCCCATAACAAGAATTAAAAATCTATTCCAATACGGCTTTTTATTAAATGAATTTTCATCAGTACCCTCACCATCTTCTCCATCCATTTGTACAAAGCCACCTATTGGCAATAGACGTATACTGTAAAGTGTTTCTTTCCCCTGCTTTTTTATCAATGCGGGACCCATACCTATTGAAAACTCATTAACTTTAACTTTACAAGCTTTTGCAACAAAAAAGTGACCTGCTTCATGAGCAAGTATTAATATGCCAAATACAAGCAAAGTCACTAAAATATTTATAAATGTTTGCATAAATTACACCTTAAATGAATTGATAACAAAATCTCTCGCTAATTCATCGGCTTTAAATATCGCTTGTAAGTCATAAGCAGAATTATCAAAAACCAAGTTGTTGAGAGTTTTGTCAACTATATCAGTAATATCAGTAAACCCAATAATATCTGACAAAAACAATGCCACAGCCTGCTCGTTGGCAGCATTCATAATTGTGGGATACAATCCACCCATTTTTGATGCTTCACAGCAGATATCAAGGCTTTTAAATGTACTTCTATCAGGTTCAAAAAATGATAAATTTTTATTAAAAAGTGATAATCGATTATTACCGCTTTCTACACGTTTAGGGTATGTTAGAGCATATTTTATAGGTAAATACATCTGTGGAACACCGAGTTGAGCAATAATTGAATCATCATCAAATTCAACTGCAGAATGAATTATGCTTTCACGATGTATAACAACTTCGATATCATCAATATCAACATCGAAAAGCCACTTAGCCTCGATCATTTCAAGACCTTTATTCATAAGTGTGGCACTGTCTATAGTAATTTTATTTCCCATAGACCAGTTCGGATGATTAAGCGCATCAGCCTTCTTGACTTTGCCTAATTGTTCAAGGCTTTTGCCAAAGAAAGGACCACCGGATGCGGTAAGAAGTATTTTTTTAATTTTATTATCACCTTTGCCTGCAAGACATTGAAATATGGCACTATGTTCTGAGTCTACAGGAATGATTTGTGAACCACATTCTTTTGCAAGCTTCATAATTAAATGACCGGCACATACCAACGTTTCTTTATTTGCAAGCCCTATTCTTTTAGATGCTTTTACTGCAGCTACTGTAGGCAAAAGTCCTATCATTCCGGACATTGCGGTTATAACGGTATCCGAATTGGCGTATTTTGCAACTTCTATGTTTCCTTCATCACCGGACATAACAGTAATGTTTGTATCGGATAAATTATTTTTGAGTTTTATCGCTAAATTTTCATCGTAAACACTAACTAATTTAACATTAAATTCGCGAGCTTGTTTTTCAAGTAAATCAATATTTCTATTAGCAGAAATGGCATTTACAGTGATATTTAAATCGCGACAAACATTTAGGGTTTGCGTTCCGATAGATCCGGTAGATCCTAAAATAGAAATTGAAGACATAAAAATACCTCTACTAAACAATAAAACTACTAAATGTAATCAACATATAAAAAAACGGAGATATAAATATTAAACTATCAAGTCTGTCTAAAACTCCACCATGGCCCGGTAAAAGATTACCAAAATCTTTTATATCATAGCTGCGTTTAATATAAGAAAAAGATAAATCACCTATTTGGCCAATAAAAGAACACAAAAGTGCATATAAAACAGCCAAAGAGAAATTAATTGAACAGTTGGTAATGTTCTTATAAATCAATAGAGCAATTATTGTAATAAGGATGGAAAAAAATACACCGCCAAGTGAACCCTCAATTGTCTTCTTAGGACTTATTTTTGGAGAAAACTTATGTTTTCCGATACAAATACCAACAAGATAAGCAAAAATATCGGTCGCCCATGAAAAACAAACTATTACTAAAATCATGTAGAATAAGCCGTGATTTTCAATTCGCCTTAACAATATTATATTAGATAAAAAGCAAGTTATAACAAGCGAAACGAACATTATTGTTGCAGCGTCATTAAATTTTAAGAAATCAAAATTCAGCATAGCCATAACAATAAAAGATATTAAAAACAGAAATGTCAAAATTATAATTGCATAGTATGGGCTTTTATGTAATTTATCAACAAGGCAAAATGAAAGAGGTACAAAAAAAGCATACAGAATACATGGAATTAGAAACCTTTTATTCTTTGAAAAACCTATAGCATTTACAGCTTCATAAATGCACATCATTGCCACAAGCGAAATTGTCAACTCAAAAATACCGTTGAAAAATGATGCTAAAGTAATTCCGCCAAAAATTAAAAGTATTAAAATTGACGTTAAAGACCTTGTTAATAAGTTTTTAATCATATACCGCCAAATCTCCTATTCCTTTGTTGATATTCATATATGGCTTTTTCTAAATGCTCCGGCTTAAAGTCAGGCCATAACACATCAGAGTATACAAACTCTGCATAAGCCGATTGCCATAGTAAAAAATTTGATAAACGCTGTTCACCGCTCGGGCGAATTATTAAATCGACAGAGTCAAAATCTTCATAATATAAATACTTACCAAAAACATCACAATTAACATCTAATGAATTAACATTTCCATTTTTAATGTCTTCCGCTAATCGTATAGCAGCAGAAACTATTTCCTGTCTACCACCATAATTTAACGCTATATATAGTGTCGTATCACTAAAGACTTTGGTAAGTTGCTCGACATTATCCATTTTTTCAAGTAACTTGTTTGGAATTCTGTTTTTCTCACCTAAAAATCTAATTCTAACCTTTTGATTAATAAAATCTTCTAAAGCTTCATCAATCATATTATTTAACAATTCCATGATTTTATCGATTTCGCTTTGAGGTCTTTTCCAATTTTCAGTAGAAAAAGCATAGACGGTAAGATTTTTCAGTCCCATATCTCGTGCATAAAACACAATATTTTTAAAAACTTTCACACCAACAGCATGACCTGCAGTTCGTGGCAAACCACGCTTTTTGGCCCATCTACCATTACCGTCCATAATTATACCAATGTGATTTGGCAAATTATTTCTATCAGCAACAATCTGTTGTTTATCTAAAGCAGACATTATTTAATCTCCTATACAGAAAGGATTTCTTTTTCTTTATCCGCTATAACATTTTCTATTTCTTTGATATAGTTATCTGTCATTTTTTGAATATCAGTTTCAGAAGCTTTTAAATCATCTTCAGTGATTTCATGGTTTTTCTCCATCTTTTTATATTTATCAATAAAATCACGTCTAATATTTCTGATTGCAACTTTTGAATCTTCCCCGAATTTTTTTGCTTCTCTTACAAGTTCCTTACGACGCTCCTCTGTCGGTTGAGGAAACAAAAGTCTGATTACTTTTCCGTCGTTAGCAGGATTAATACCTATATCTGATGCTTGTATTACTTTTTCTATTTCCTTAATTAAAGTTGCATCCCACGGTTGTATAACAAGCATTCTTGGTTCAGGAACGCTAACTGCAGCAACCTCACTAATTTTTGACATAGTACCGTAATATTCAACTCTCAGTTTATCAAGAACGGCAGGGTTAGCTCTGCCCGCTCTTAATGTGTGAAGTTGCTCTGTAAGAGCCATAACTGCTTTTGACATTTTGTTATCAATTTCAGGATATTTATTTGACATGTGTAGTTCCTCCTCTGTGTACAATTGTACCTATTTTTTTGCCGCTAAGAGCATCAATTATATTGTCAGGATTTGAAAGATCAAAAACTAGTATTGGGATATTATTGTCATTGCACATTGCTGCTGCAGGCATATCCATAACTTTAAGTTCATCTTTAAGTACATCAATAAAGCTTAATTCTTCATATTTTTTAGCTGTGGGGTCAGTTTTTGGATCAGCTGTATAAACTCCATCAACGTTTGTTGCTTTAAAAATGATATCAGCGTCGATTTCAGCTGCACGTAGCGCTGCACAAGTGTCAGTAGAGAAAAATGGATTGCCGGTACCGCAACCAAAAATTACAACTCTTCCCTTTTCAAGATGACGGACAGCCCTATTTCTAATATAAGGTTCAGCAATCTGTCGCATTTCAATTGCAGTTTGAACACGTGCATCAACCCCAACTTGAGTTAGAGCATCAAGAAGAGTAAGTGCATTCATAGCTGTTGCGAGCATACCTATATGATCAGCCCTTGTTCTATCCATATTTTGATTGCTGCGGCCTCTCCAGTAATTACCGCCGCCCACTACAATTGAAATTTCTGCACCTAAAGAAACACATTTTTTGATCGTTTGGGCTACATTTAAAACATAATTAAAATCAATTCCAGAGCCTTTTTCACCGGATAGGGCTTCTCCACTTAGTTTAAGTAAAATTCGTTTGTACTTAAGTTGTTGTGACATTGTTTTTCTCCTTTGAAATATGTAATTAGACATACTCATAATTATATATATAATATTAAAAATATAATATTTTGTAAATAGAAAAAATAAAATATTAATAAAAATAATACATTTATTATACTTTTTCTATCTTTTTTAATATTGTTGAAAAGTATTCAGGTAAATCGCTATCAAAAATCATCAATTCTTTTTTTGTCGGATGAACAAAGCCAAGAGTTTTAGCATGTAGACATTGCCCTTTAAAATCAAGATTGATTTTTGAAGTTTTTGTGCCATAAACTTCATCACCTATTACACTATGACCTATAGATGACATGTGAACTCTTATCTGATGAGTTCGACCTGTTTCTAATTTACACTTCAAATAAGTAAAACCATTAAAACGAGATATAACCTCATAGTGTGTAACGGCATGTTTTGAATTTTTTTCGGTACATGCCATTTTTTTACGGTTTGTAGGGTGACGTCCTATTGGCTTATTTACGGTTCCGACATCTTCTTGTAATACACCACTAACAATAGTGTGGTATTCTCGTATAATACTGTGATTTTTAAATTGATTTGCAAGAAACGTATGCGCAGTATCATTTTTAGCAACAACTAACAAACCGCTGGTATCTTTATCAATTCTGTGAACAATTCCGGGGCGCATAACCCCATTAATACCTGATAATGACCCTTTACAATGAAATAAAAGCGCATTAACTAAAGTTCCGGATAAATTACCATGTGCTGGATGAACAACCATGCTTTTTTTCTTATTCACAACTACTAAATCTGCATCTTCGTACACTATATCCAAATCAATGTCTTCTGGGGTCGCATCATACTCAATTAAAGGAGGAAAATTTATTTGCACTGTATCTTGATCTTTAACCTTGTAGTTTTTAGAAACAGATTTCGAATTAACTAAGACAGATCCGTTTTCAATCAGCATAACAAGTTTATTTCTAGTGTAATCCGGAAAATATGAACAAAGCAGCTTGTCCAAACGTACTAAGCTGCTTTGATTTTCAATTTTAAATTCAACTATTTTATTCTGTGTATCCATCAACCTTATTCTCAACTTTTCCTTTTTCATAAAAACATAAGTAATAAATAACAAATAAAATTGTTCCGAATGTAACAAAAATATCGGCTACATTAAATATAAAATCAAAATATTTAATTTGGAATTGAAAAAAGTCGACAACCTCTCCAAAAGCAACTCGGTCTATCATATTGCCAATTCCCCCACCTAAAATAAATATAAGTGAAATATTAGCAAGTTTATGCTTAAAATAATTTATTGCTAATAGTATAGTTACAATAACAATAACTATCGATGTAAAGGTCATAAACACCCAACGAGCATTTGAGAGCATTCCAAGTCCTGCACCTGAATTTCTGACATAATATAGTTTTAAAAAACCACCTATTACAGTCATTTCATCATATAATTGCATATTGTTAACCACACAAAACTTGGTTATTTGGTCCAATGCTATTATTAATAATACTGACAAAACCCATATTAAATTGTAAAAGAACTTTTTTGAATTTAATTTCAAGTCGACTCACCAAAACTATTTATCTTTTTTTACATCAAAATCTGTGCCAAATTTCAAACCGCTAAATTTAAAATTACGTTCAAAAGCTTCCTTGGAATCATCAGGCATTTCTTTTTTTTCAATAACAAATTCAGCAGTTTGTTCAGAGTTAGATGCCTTTGATTGCTCGGAAATTGTTGACGTTTCATCAACGACTTGTTTTTCCACTTCAAAAACTTCTTGCTCCGATGTTTCTTCTTCAATAGGCTCATTTATAGGTTTTACATTGACAGGTACATCATTTTTCTCTTGATAATCAGGAAGTTTTGTGAGCAAATCAAGATGCTTTTTATACAATTTCAGAATGTTTTCTTTAAAGTCAGACACTTCTTTTTTAATCTCATCAAGTTTATCTTGTTCAAGCACAACGCTAGCTTTTAAAATAGAAATTTTTTCAGCAGCTTCAGCTTCATAAATACGAATAGAATCAGCGGATTTTATTCTTGCTGTATTTACTATATCTTCTGCCTCAGCACGAGCTGCTATTAAAATATTTTCAGCGTTTTCTTTTGCATTTTGTTCAATTTGCCTTTCGCGCAATTCAATATCTTTCAAAGCTGTTTCGTTTAGCTTTTCAGCATTTATTATAGCTGTTTTTAAAAACTGCTCATCTTTTTGATATTCTTCAATTTTTGAAACACACACTTTAAGTTTTTGCAAAAGTTCTATATTTTCATTGTAAAGTTTCTCGTAATCAACGGTTACTTTATCAAAAAATGCATCAACTTGCTCACGTTTATAACCGCCAAGTACACTAAGTTCAAATTCTTCACTTTTAAGTTGTTCAGGTTTTAACATTAAACTGTCCCCCTAAATATATTTTAAAATCTTAATTTTTAATTTACCTTTTTTTGTTTCCCCGACTACTTCAGAAAATTTATATTTCCCCTTTTTGTGAATTGATATAATATCACCCTGGAACAACACTTTATCTTTTTTGGTACATTGCAAGCCGTTTAAATAAACTTGGGATTGTAAAATTAGATCACTTGCGATAGTTCTTGAAACTGCTACAATTTCAGAAACTAAACAATCTAGCCGCATTGATGAGACTAAAATAATCTTTTCTTCAAAACTACGAGTAAAATTAATTTCTCCTGTATATTCTACTACACTCACCGAAACATTTTTCACAGACAAAAGATTTTGTAAAATATATTGCGACATTTTTTTCAAAACAAAAAATATACATGCATCATTTAAAAAAATAATGTCACCAATTATTTCACGTTTAATGCCAAGAGACATTAAAGCTCCCAAAACATCTCTATGTGTTATGTTAGAATAGTTACATAGTTTAAAGCAAAGTGGTTCAATTGGAAAATCATATGTTTCCGGCACTGTATTATCATATATGGCAATAATACATCTATCAAAATCATTGTAACCACCATACTTTAAATAATTGATTTTAGTATCAATATGATTTATAACAGTTGATTGTTCAATTGTGTTCAAAAAAGGTGTAAAAGCAAACGCCTTGCCAGACTTTACAGCAGAAATACAGTTATCAATTTTAGAAATTAATAACTTATTATCGTTCTTCATAGTGTGAAAAATTCCATAATTAATTGACATAAGAAATATGCAATTATAACAGATAAATCAATAGGTAAATTTCTTAATGTTGATGACCTGTATAAAAAATTACGTATAGGATTTAAAACAGGATCAACAATTGATCTAACTGCTAACATAAATTTATTAAACGGATCACGTATAAACCAACTTGCTACGCAATAAATAAGCAATACAACACTAAAAGCGTATACTATTGCATAACCAAGCAAATTTAAAACTGATAAAAACCGCATAATTAAAATTCAAAACTGTCGGGATTAAGCCCGTCTAAAACATCACCAAGTATATCAACATTATAAGGAGTTATAATATATGTTCTATTGGCTACGCGTTTAATATTGCCACCTTGTGCATAAGCAACACCACTAAGAAAATCAATAAGCCGCCTTGATAAATCTTTGTTGAGATTTTCAATATTTAATAATACTGTTCTCTTAGAAATCAGATTGTCTGCTATGTCTTGTGCATCCTCAAATTCCTCCGGCTTTACAAGAATAACCTGTAGTTGAGCCGTTGTATTAATATTCATATAATTTTTATCTTTTTTAGGCTGAGTGTGTTTTTTACCCTCAGAATCATCAGATGCAATATCAATTATAGGATCATAACCTACATCTTCTCCCTCTTCCTCGCCAGTAACACCTGCAAATTTTTTTAATTGATCAAGTAAACTCATTTTTATACCTCCGTATAATTTCTTTTTCCAAATATTTTTGTGCCAACCCTTATCATATTAGATCCGCACTTAATAGCTGTTAAATAATCGGATGACATACCCATAGAAAGTATATCCATATTAATATTATCTATATTTTTATTGTTATTGTCAACAAGCATTTTATGTAATTGTGCAAAATATACACTGTTATCACCGGAAATTTCTTGTGGCAGCGGAATACACATTAATCCACACACTTTAATGTTAGAAAGTTGAGATAAATTTACAAGTAATTCTGTGAGAGATTCCGGATCAACACCACCCTTACTCACCTCTTTGGAAACGTTAACCTGCACTAATACATTTTGAACTTTATTAATTCTTTTTGCATGCTTATTTATCTCGTTTGCCAATTTTAAGCTATCAACTGAATGTATAAGATCAACCTTGTCAATTATGTACTTAACTTTATTTGTCTGTAAATGGCCAATAAGATGTATTTCTATTCCATTTTTATTTAGTAATTCATACTTATCAAGTAACTCTTGAACTCGATTTTCACCAATTGCAGTAATTCCATAAGAGATCGCGGTATTAATAATATCTACAGGTATGGTTTTAGTAACCGCTATTAATTTAACGTTATTTTGTTGTGCCAATTCAACAAAACAATGCACATTTTCTTTTAATGTATCTCTCACGAAATCACCTTCTTGTCATATAAATCGGAACCTTTAACTACAATTTCATCATAAACTTGAACAGAAGACTTATCTAAAATATTATATTTGATCACAGCATAAGTTGAACCTATATAAAGTACATCGACTTCCCTATACTTTAAAATTCCATTTGACTTAACAAAAACTCCTTCAACACCATCAATTTTTCTTAGTGCATTTTTATCAACTCTTAATCCTTTATGCGAATCAATAATAATATCAATTTCGCAAACTCTCTGCGAAAGCAAATGTCCTGTAACCATATTTGATTGTAAAACAACATAAACTTCATAGTTTTCCTCAAACAGTTCTATAACAGAACATTTTATAACACTATCAGTTACAGACGGTATTCTTATATTAATGCTATCGCCCTTTTCAATTTTATCAAATTTTGTTGAATCTGCTTTAAAACACACTCGCCATTCACTACCATTTACAACCTTACCTATACCATTAGGCATTGTTTGTTCGCCGTTGCAAATATTCTTTATGTTTTCAAAAGTCGATGCATTAAAATCATCAGTCATAGACATATTAAGTAGATTTTCGCACCCATCGATTTTATATGAAAAATAACCAGAACTGGCAGATGTTATATAATTTGTAACTGCAGTTGACTGTTTCTTTAGTTTTTTCATTTCATCTTGCAATTGTTCGAGTTTTGAAGAATAGTCAGTAATTTCACCATTTGCTATTTTTTCTTTTGTTACGCTTGTAACAAACTCTGAGGCTGACTCAAATGCAGTTGTATATTCACCATTCGAAGCGTTTAATGTTAAATTTAAAATCCCTTTTTTTATTTCCGGGGAATAAGATGTTTCCTCAAGATAATTTGAACTTGCTGATATTACAGCTTCAAATTCATCTATTTTTGTTTGCAGTTCCCTTATTTGAGTTTGAATTTTAGCTGCATTTTCGCTTGAGTACACATTTGCAATTGTACCATTTTTAGAAACCTTGTCCCCATCTCCAATAACGAGATCAATATACTTAGAACTACCGCTTTTTATAACAGACTCATCTCTAACAAAATATCCAGTTGTTTTTACAATATCCTCACAAGCAATTTCAACGGCAAATTCAGTTGCTACGGCCTTGTAAAGATAATTATAAACTTGATATATACCTACACAAATCAAGAAGATCAAAAAAACAACTATTAAAAATCTAATTAAATCAAATTTTAACCTCATCTGTTACTCCACTTTTTTGTATATAATCATAGCAATCATTAAACAAATCAACTTCTTTTTCATATCTATCTGGATAAAACCATTTAATTTCTTGATTGCGTCTAAACCAAGTTAGTTGCCGTTTGGCATAGCGCCTTGATTTCTGCTTAATATAGAAAATAGCATCGTCAAGAGAAATCTCACCGTTCAAATATGCAAAAATATCGCTGTATCCAATTGCTGCTTTTGCGGTGTCTGATAAATTTAAACCCAGTAAGGATTTACATTCATCGATTAAACCACCGTCTATCATTCTATCTACACGTGTATTGATTCTATTGTAAAGTGTTTCTCTATTGTCATAATTTAAACCAATATACGTAACATTATATTTTCGATTTCTTTTGCTTAATTTTTGAAATTTAGAAATAGGTAGTCCCGTACTATGAAACACTTCTAGTGCACGCACAATTCGTTTTATATCGTTTTTGTGCAATTTTGATGCAGTTTCAGGATCTACTTCTGATAGTTGTAATTTGAGATACTCTCCACCTTTAGCCTTTGCAAGTTCTGTTAATTGTTCTCTGTATTTCAAATCAGTTTCAATGTCAAAAAAGTCAATATTATTTACTAAACTATCAATATAAAGACCTGTCCCACCAACAATAATTACATTCTTCTTGCGTAAATGTATTTCATTAATAGCTTGAGAAGCATATTCTACATATTTGGCAACATTAAAATCTTTGGTAACAGACACTATGTCAAATAAATGATGAGGTATATCATCCATTTCATATTTATCTGGCTTTGCCGTTCCGATTTTCATTTCTTTATATATTTGCATTGAATCTGCTGATACTATTTCGGCGTTAATTCTTTTTGCCATTTCAATAGACAGCGAAGTTTTACCCGAAGCAGTTGGGCCGCAAATAACAATCACATCTAATAAATCAGACATTATACAATCCTTTTGAATGCCTTTTCAATACTTTCTTTTGTAAATTCGCAAAAAATAGGTCTACCATGTGGACAATATTTAACATCCCTATTTTCTAATAGTTGTTGTACAAAGTTTTCCAGTTCTTGTCCAGAACTTTCAAATCCTGCTTTAATTGCTGCTTTACAAGCAAGCGTTTTAATCGCTTTATTTTCAAATTCAGTCAATCCTATTTCACCGTTTTCTGCAAGAATTGACAGTATTTCAGTAAAAGAAGCAGAAACATCTGCAGGCGAAATCATATAAGGTACGCAGCGTACTATTACATCATAATCTCCAAAATCATCAAAAACATAACCCATTCTATAAAGTTTGTCAGAATGTTCTCTCGCTAACGCACCTTCTTCGGGTGACAATGATATGGGAGTATTAAACATTAAAGTTTGACTATAATTATCATCATTTAAGTAGCGCTCGTAAATTTTATCAAACAATATACGTTCGTGTGCTGCATGCTTGTCAATTAAAAAATAACTTGATGTGCATTCAATTATTATGTAAGTTTTAAAAAGTTCTCCAACATATCTAAATGGAATACTATCTTTCATAAGATATGTATCATTCAGTTCGTCCTTAATTGCTTTTGACAGTTCTTTTTCAGCAATTTCCTTTTTATTAGAATAACTATAAAATGATTTTTCATCATTATCACCATCAAATGAGTCAAAATATCCTGAATCCATTAATGATGCACCTATTCCGGTCGCTTCATATTTTGGAAAAAGATTTGGTGTAGAAATTGCATCACTGTAATTATTGATACTCTCGTATTTTATTTCATCAACATTAGTATCGTCGTTAGATAATTTAACAGGAGTGTTCAAAAAAGAAAAGCTGATATTTGTCGGTTCTTCAATTGACTCATCAAATTCAAAGTGATTGTATGAAGTTTCAGTGAATTTGGTTACCTCTTCATTCATTTGGTGTTCTTTTTCTAATGCAGTTTTTATTGCGTAATACACCAAATTAAATACATTATTTTCATTTTTAAATTTAACTTCAGTTTTTGTAGGATGCACATTAACATCAACACTGTCGTAAGGCAATTTTAAATTAATAATTACAACAGCATATTTTCCATTCATAAGCAAATTTTTATATGCCCTATCCACAGCTGCAGTAATAGTTTTACTTTTGACAATTCTATCATTAACATAAAAATATTGATAGTTTCTGTTTGATCTGCTACATTTAGGAGATGCAGCAAAACCTATGATCGCAGTGTTATCCTCTTTTCTATCAATTTCAAATAATTGTTCGCTGATTTCTGAACCAAATACCGAAAATACAACATCTTTATATGAAGAATTACTATCAGTCATCAGCACCTGTTTATTATCTACGATGAGCTTAAACGATATATTGGGATTACCAACTGCAAACTTATTTATAAGAGATACAACCGCTGCAGTTTCAGTTGCATCTTTTTTCATAAAATTCATTCTGGCAGGAGTATTGTAAAACAAGTCTCTGACAATCATTGTAGTACCAACAGGTACGCCAACATCCTCACATAGAATTTCGTTGCCGCCGTTTATCATGACTCTGGTTCCATACTGGGTTTTGTTATCAAAAGTCAATAATTCTACTTTTGATACAGCAGAAATAGCAGCAAGTGCTTCACCTCTAAAACCCATGGTTGAAATATTAAACAAATCTTTCACAGTACTTATTTTGCTTGTTGCATGTCTTAAAAAACAATTTTGTGCATCATATCTTGACATACCGCAGCCATTATCAGTGACCCTTATATAACTTTTTCCACCTTTTTTAATTTCAACGGTAATAGCTTTGGCACCACTGTCTATAGAATTTTCAACAAGTTCTTTTACAGCACTGGCAGGACGCTCAACAACCTCTCCGGCAGCAATCATATTTGATAAATTTCTATCAAGTACATTTATATGCTTCATTAAACCTATCCTTTTGCCTTATTCGATAATTCATAAAGTATTGACATAGCCTCAATAGGTGTTATTGTGGTGATATCAATTGATTTTAGTTTTTCTAATATTTCAGTTGAATTTATATCACATAGTGAAATTTGCGCATCGCTACTCTCAACCTTAGTAATTATTTTAATTTTTCCATCTGTTTCAAGTTCTTTCAATATTTCTTTTGCGCGTTTTACAATCCAATTATCAACGCCAGCCAAAGCAGCGACTTCGATGCCAAAACTGTCATCTGTTCCACCTGGAACTATTTTTTTCAAAAATACTATATTATCACCGCGTTTTTTTACCGCTACATTGAAGTTTACCACACCGTCTACTGTGTCTGCAAGTTCACATAATTCGTGATAATGCGTTGCAAATAGGGTTTTGGCCCCTATTTTCTTTTTATTTACAACATATTCAACAACAGCTTTAGCAATACTCATACCATCATAGGTTGAGGTTCCTCTGCCAATTTCATCGAAAACCAAAAAACTTTTTGATGTTGCATTTTTCAATATATTTGCAACCTCTAACATTTCTAACATAAAAGTAGATTGACCAGAAGCCAAATCATCTGAGGCTCCGACTCGAGTGAAAATTTTATCTACAACACCTATACGAGCACTTTTAGCAGGAACAAAAGAGCCGATCTGAGCCATTAGTATAATCATCGCATTCTGTCTCATATATGTAGATTTACCTGCCATATTTGGACCGGTTAAAATGATCATACGGTTTTTTTCTTTATCAAGATGCAAATCGTTTGGCACAAATATAGTATCTTTAATAACTGTTTCTACAACCGGGTGTCGTCCTTCGATAATATCAATCTCATCACTCATATCAATTTCCGGACACACATAATTATTTTGTTGCGCTACAAGTGCAAGTGATATTAGAACATCCAACATCGCAATAGCTTCGCTTGTTTTTTTGATTTCGGAAAACTTATTTTTTACTTTTTCGCGTATTCCACAAAATATCTCATATTCTCTTGCTTGCACTCTTTCAGAAGCATAAAGAATTTTTGTTTCCATTTCCTTAAGTTCTTCTGTTATAAAACGTTCACAATTGGCCAGGGTTTGCTTTCTTATATAATGTTCCGGAATTAAATCATAATAAAGTTTGGTAACCTCTATATAATAACCAAAAACCCTGTTGTAACCGATTTTTAATGATTTTATACCAGTTGCCTCTCTTTCTGAAGCCTCCAACTTTGCTATCAAAAATTTGGCATCTCTCATTAAAGTTCTGTTTTCATCTACCAATTCATCAAAACCGTCTTTTAATAACCCACCTTCTTTTACTGTATAGGGAGGGTTATCAACAATTGCGCTATTGATAAGATCACAAAGATCATTTTGTTCTACTATCGAATCATTTAAATTTTCCAGCAATTTTGAATTAAACTTAGAAAGATCGCGTTTAATAATAGGAAATTGAGCAAAAGCATTTTTAAATGCCAATAAATCCTTCGCATTACCAGAGCCAAGCATAAGCCTTGTCATTAAACGTTCTAGATCATTAATATTTTTAAGACAATAAGCCATTTCTTCTCTGTCGATAATATTGTTTTTAAGTTCATCGACTGCTAAAAGTCTTTTATTAATTTCAACTACATTTACAAGCGGTCGTTCAAGCAATGTCCTAAGCTTTCTGCTTCCCATAGATGTCTTGGTTTTATCAAGCACATTAATAAGAGAACCTTGTTTTGTTCCATGGCGCATACTCTCAGTAATTTCTAAATTTCTTCTAGTGCTAAGATCAAGCTGCATAAATTGGGTTTTAGAGTATACCTCAAGTTTATTCATGTAACCTATATCACATTTTTGTGTACTTGATACATAAGATAGAATATTATATAGAGATATAAGTTGAGATTCATTTTCAATTTCGATATCCGTCAAGGCGGTAACAGAAAAATGTTTTAGCACAGATGATGCAATATCCGAAATATTATAATTAATATCACAAGATGAAATCAGAGCGTTTAGTCGCTCTTTGCAATATTGCATAACATTTTTTAGCATAATAACATCTTCGCTCACCAAAACTTCACTCGGTGAAAATTTACATAGTTCATTTATAATATCCTGCTCATTATAATTTTCAATATGAGTAGAAAAAATTTCTCCTGTTGAAACATCAGCAAAGCAAAGAGATAATACGTCATAGCGAATGACGATTGATGCCAAAAAATTATTTTTGGTCGAATCAAGCATATCTGCGTCTGTAACAGTGCCCGGGGTAATAACTTTAACAACCTCTCTTTTTACAATACCTTTTGCTGACTTGGGATCTTCAACCTGTTCACAAATGCATACCTTATGACCGTTGGAAACAAGACGTGATATATAACTATCACAAGCATGGTGTGGCATACCGCACATAGGTGCACGTTCAGCCTGACCATAATCCTTTCCTGTAAGTGTCATATCAAGTTCCTTTGAGACGGTAATTGCATCATCAAAAAACATCTCATAAAAATCACCCACACGGTACAAAAGTATATAGTCGGGGTAGTTATTCTTAATTTCAAAATATTGCTCCATCATTGGAGAAATTTTACCCATAGTTATTAACCTCTAAAAATTATTTACATCCACCACAACTTGCACAATTACCAGAACATCCTTGCGGATTTTCACCCGAAATATAAAAAGACAAAATATTATTAATTTCTGCAAGTAATTGATCAACTGCTTGACTTTTTATTTGATAATTAGTCATAAGTTCTGACTCCATTATCTTGTCATATATTTCTTTTAACTTTTCTTCGTGCACATTAATTCTTTCCTCATCAGGATTTTCTTGTGAAGAAAGCGCTGCCATAGACATTTTGTGTATATTAAATTGCCCAATAAGTTCTTGAATATCTTTGTTTTGATCATACGCAGCCTTTGCAATATTAAATGACTTAACCTGTTCACTATCTGCTACAAGTTTACCTAATTCCTTTGTTTTTTCAATTATTTCTTTAATATCTGTCATCTTGTACTCCTTAAATTAACTCACCAATCAAAAACCATGTTTTGCTTTCAACAATTTTTACATTAACAAATTCACCTATCAAATCCTTACTGCCTTTAAAATCTACAGTTTTACCACCTTCGGTTTTACCAGTAAGAACATCATTATTACTTTTACTTATTCCTTCAACAAAAACTTTTAAAACCTTTCCTACAAGCAAATCATTTTTTTGCTTAGAAATAGGATGCAATGTTTTAAGCAAAATATCAAATCGTTTCGATTTCTCTTCTGCTGGGACTTGCTCTAACATTTCAGCTGCAGGAGTTCCGCTTCTAATCGAATAAATAAAAGTAAACAAATTATCAAATCGAAGTTGTTCAACTAATTTAGGTGTATCCATAAATTCTTCATAAGTTTCTCCGGGAAATCCAACAATAACATCACTTGTGATAGTAATGTCCGGCATTTTTTCTTTAGCATATTCGATAAGAGAAATATATTTTTCTCGTGTATAATTTCTATTCATTGCAGATAATACACGATTATTTCCCGACTGAAACGGAAGATGAAGCTGATTACATACTTTGTTACACGAAGCCATAGTATCAATGAGCTTTGTTGAACAGTCTTTTGGATGACTTGTCATAAATCTAATCCAAAAATCCCCTTCTATTTCATTGAGTTTGATTAGAAGATCCGAAAAGTCATAACCCAATTTTAAATCTTTGCCGTAAGAATTTACATTTTGACCGAGTAATGTAATATCCTTAAATCCTTCCGCCACAAGATTTTTAACTTCATCTATTACGTGTTCGATATGTCTACTTCGTTCTCTTCCTCGTAAATAAGGGACTATACAGTATGTGCAAAAATTATTACAGCCATACATGACCGTAACCCACGCTTTATTATTCTCTGCGCGTTTTACAGGTAAATTTTCAAAGATCTCAGTGTTTTCTGTTCTATCGTAAGTTTTTTTACCTTCAACAACAGATTTAAATAGCATTTCAGGAAATTTATAGATAAGTGACGGACCAAAAACAATATCGACATACGGATACTTGGATTTGATATCTTTTTGAACTTTTTCCTGTTGCATCATGCATCCGCATAAAGCTATTTTCAAATCTGGTTTTTTTCGTTTTATAGGTTTAAGAGCACCAATGTTACCATAAACTTTAAGTTCGGCGTGTTCGCGAACAGCGCATGTGTTAAAAACAACAATATCAGCAAATTCAGGTTTGTCGCAAAACTGACATCCTATTTCACTTAAAAATCCTTTTAAAATTTCACTATCACTAACATTTTGTTGACAACCGTATGTGACAACATAGACTTTGGGCACAAAATTTAATTCACGATAATACGCATTTAAAGCGTCAGTATAAAATTTATAATTTTTGTCTC
>JAZQJA010000053.1:0-18047 GCA_045541455.1 Eubacteriales bacterium | reverse complement strand
ATCTTTAATTTCTACCGAACTTTCGAGTTTTGTGCCTGCTTTTGTTCTTGTGTCTGTTTGACCGCATACGCAGGTTGCAGTTTCTGTTCCGTCTTTTTCGGTTGTTGCATCGTTATTGTAAACATAGTTTGTAAACGAATGTGCCATCTTGTCTTTATCTTCGTTACATTTATCGCAATCAAACCAATGGTGTGTATTATCTTTTGAATAAACAGTTTGCCATTTGTGACCTGCCGTGTTTTCAATATCTCTTGTGTATGTTTTACCGCATACGCAAGTACCTGTTTCTTTTGCATTTTCAGTACAACTAGCAGATGAAGTGGGAGTAAAGTTTAGGTATTCGTGCTTGGCATTTTCAGTTGTTTCATTACAATATTCACATTTTAACCAGTGGTGTGTGTTGTCAGTGGTATAAGTGTTTTGCCACTTGTGTTCGTGATAAGAGTAAATAACATTTGTTGTTGATGCTGTTAAAACGCTATTGCCTGTCTCCATACTGATATTGCCGTATTCTGATTCTGTACCGGTATAGTATACAGTTTTAAGCGATGTGCAATTTCCAAATGCATTTGATTTTATTGAAACGATTGATTTTGAAAGATAAATAACCTCAAGCGAAGCACAATTGTAAAAAGCTTTTGTATTAAGTGTTGTAGCATCGCATAAAACTTTTGCACTCTTAAGTGAACTGCAGGAATTAAATACATTGTTGCCAATGCTTGTAACGCTTGCGGGTATTACAATTTCTTTAAGCTTTGTGCCATAGAACGAATAGTTGTGAATAGTAATAAGAGTTGAAGGGAAGTTGATTGATTCAAGCGGACAACTCTGGAAAGCGCCCTTGCCGATTGAAGTAACACCCTCGGGTAATGTTACATTTTTAATCTTAGTGAAGTTTCTGAATAAATAGTATCCAACAGTTGTAACACCGCTTTCAATTACTACATTTTCAACTTCGTTTTTAAGGCTGTACCACGGTGTTTCGGTTTCAGTTGTATAGTTTTGCATAGGACCGGTGCCGAAAATGGTGATAGTTTTTGTTGTTTTATCATACAGCCAGTTTATGCTTTCGCCTTCGTATACAAAATACGCCGATGTGAGTGCGCTGTTTGGATCGTTAACAGTAACATTTTCCCATTGTGCTTTTGTACCGCCGTAATATACAGTGTCTACGGTAATACCTGTAAAAGCATTCGCACTTACAGATGTTACGGTTGTTGCAATTTTAAATGTGTTTTCTGTGTTTGATTTAGCTTTAACTAAAATACTGTTAATAACAAGTGTGTTGTCTGTCCAGTTTTCAGCGTTGTTAATATACCCCGAATTGTCAAATGCTGTGGTATCTATTGTTGTAACGCTTTGTGCAATTTCTACAGAACTAAGGTTGGTAAGGCCGTAAAATGCGTTAGCGCCAATGCTTGTAATACCGTCGCTTACAACAACCTTTGTAATGTTTGCTGCCTCAGAATACCACGGTGCACCGCCTTGAGCATAGTCTTCAATTGAACCATTGCCCGAAATTGTAAGTGTACCGCTTTCAAGCGCCCATTCGGTATTCAGTGCGCAAATAACAGTTGCATTATTAAATACAGTGTTACCTGAAGAATTTACCGTAATTGCGTCAAACTGACTTCTTGAACCGTCATAGTAGATGGTATTAAGCGGAGTACCGTAAAACAGATAAGATCCCATTGTTGTTACAGATACAGGAATATTTATGCTTGTAATTGAAGTGTTCTGGAAAGCACCCGATGCAATTGTGGTGATTCCTTTGCAAAGTGTAACACTAGTGATTTTATCAAATGTTTTAAATGAATGTTTACCTACAGTTGTTACACCTTCTTCAAATACAACAGATGTAATACTGTCTTTAAATCTGTACCACGGTGTGTCAGAAGCGTCTGTTGCATAAGTTGACATAGCGCCTGTACCGTATATTGTAAGGGTACCTGTTTCTTTGTTGAATCTGCCGTTTATTGATTCTCCGACATAAATTATATTTGCAGTGTTAAGGGCGTCGTTACCGCCTGCAATAGTCATAAGCTTGTATGTTGCAATGTTACCGCCATAGTAAACCAAATCAGCTGTAATACCACTGAAAGCATCTTTACATATTGCGGTGGTTTCAACGTTTATGTTGTATTCTTTGCTTGAATTTTGTCTTGCTTTGACTAAAATATTTCCGATATATAAAGTATCACTGCTCCAAGCAGCTGTATTTGTAATAAAAGCAGTTGAGCTAAATGCGCCATCGCCGATAGAAGCAATACCTGAGTGAGCCTCGACTGTTTCAAGGTTTGTGCAACCCGCAAAAGCGTTGGCACCAATGCTTGTAATTGCGTCGCAGATAACTACTTTTTTAATATCAGAAGTATGTGCACTCCATGGTGCACTACCAACTTCACAATCAGCAATACTTCCTACACCAAACACTTTAAGTGTGCCTGTTACACTGTCAAATGACCAGTTGACAGCACCTGTTATATCTGTTGCATATTGTGCAATTTCTGCCTTTAATGCGTCGATGTTTGATTTTGATGTAGCAGCATCAACTGTTAAAGCTTCACTGTCACCTACTGTCATAATAGCTTTAAAGCCATAAGAGGTATTGTTGTCAACATAGTTGTATGCATTACAGCCTGAAAGTGACGAGCCGGCTGTACGTCTTGTTATTGCAACAGTTGATGAGTTTTTAATCCACATAGTGCCTTCAACGAGATTTGCACTGGGTGCAAAACCTCTGCCTATAATACCGCCTGTTGCATCTTTATTTCCGCTTGCAATACTAAGTGCGGTACCGTTGTGGCAGTTAGAAATCATATAAGCAGCTTGCTCATTGGCTGTGGGTGCTGTTGTTCTGTTTTCAATGTCGTTAAGTCTGCCGACAGTACCAATAATACCGCCCCAACTTGAGCCGATAGTCAAAGCAGATGTGCCGGTATATTTAAAGTCGCCTTCGTTGTAGCAGTTTGAAATGTTGAGCGTACCTTTTTGGTTTTCACCGATATCCTCGGTAATAACAGTGTCAGTAACACCGCCGACAATACCGCCAAACGCACTTTGGCGTGTCATCTTATTATTATAAAGTGTAATACTGCCTGTAAAACCGCAATGGTCGATTGCTGTGTTGAAACCTGCAGCGCCGACAATACCGCCTGCCATATTAAATTGGTCTGCGGCACCGAAATTGAGTGCAGATACGCAGTATTTAATAGTTGCCGAGCGGGAAATACCTACTATTGAACCTACAATACCTGCGCGTGTGTTTTGGTCAAATTCTGAACTTACAGCAGCAGTTTTACCGTTCGATAACAATGTTATAAGTTTACAATTATCTTTAACTTGACAATTTGCAATTGTATTGAAATTAACTGTTGATTTACCGTCGTCACGGCCTGCCGCTTTACCGACAACCATACCGGTAACACCGCGTCCTACAACTGTTATGTTGTCCATAACAATGTTTTTAACAGTAGCACCGTAAATAGCACCGAATAAACCGTAACCGTAATCTTTGGTAAAGTCATTTGCTATATAGTTTTCACTGTCATCAAGTAGTTCAAAACCTGTTATAGTACCGTTTTTAATTGAATAACCGCAACCGTCATAGTAACCGCCAAAAGCGTACATTCCTTTGTCGCCGGAGTTGTAAAAACCGATTGAAGTAATTGCTTTACCGCCAATGTCAATATCTCTTGTTTGCTTGAAATATTTGCCTGCAAAAGAACCAATGCCGTTTGTTGCTTTAATATTTTGTGACATCCAGTAAAGGTTGCCGGCATTTTCAATTAAGTAAGGGTCGTCTTTTGTACCGGTGCCGGACGGGGTAATTACAAGTCCGTTCCAACCGTCAAAGTCGTAGTCGTCACCGGTTGCATTAAGGTTAATAGACTGAAGGTTTGCAGTTCTGTAATACTTCTTTGCTGTTGCAGAGTAATATTCTATTTCAAGTTGTGTGCCGTCTGCATTAAAATAGAACATTGCAACAAAGCCAAGTCCTTTATAACGGTCATCTATTGTCTGACCGTCGATAAGAATTTCTGTTACTGTGTTTCCGTTTACACCTTTTCTTTGCATTACTGTGTTAACAGTTGAAGAAATATGGCCTGAAAGCACCAACTCTATATTTTCATGCTGTGAAGCAAATTTTTCCCATATCTGCACGCCGTAGTTGTGTGTAGTGTCATTTGCAGGAACTTTAACACCGCTCTTGCTTTTTTCACCTACGTATGCACTTTCAAGTGCGTGCTCACCGCTTCTGTTAAGATAACCGTGTGTTGACACAATAACTTTGTGGTTGGGATGGGCTTCAACAACGTCCGATGCCCAATTTAAAACGCAATCGGCAGGTGCATAGTCAAGGTTTAACAAAAGCCATTTTGAGTTTGCAATTTCAAGTGTTCTCCAGCTGTTCATAACCGAATTGGATTCAAAAAGACCGCCTGTTTCACCTTTAAACTGGTCAATATAATCTGTATCTGCCTCAGTATCAACCGCAAAATACTCGTCAAAGGCATGGCCTTTTGTTGAAGCACCTACGGTAACACCGCCGTGGTCATAATATTTGTTATTTGCTGCTGCCGAATAGTTTTTAAGGTCATGGTTACCGCGGACTAACGAATAGGGAATGCCGCCGTTTTCTAGTACTTTAAGTGCAGTTTTGGCATTTTCCCACTCATAATATGTATCACGGTTTGTAATATCACCAAGGCCTATTGTATAAACAGTGTTATTTTTAACTTTATTGTCAACTATCCACTGATACATAGGTGCAACAGTTTCTGGATATTTTTCTACCGAATACTGTGTGTCACCGATAACTGCAATTGAATATGCGCGTTCCATTCCTGTTGAGTTGCGCCAAGCCTGAACTGCCGATTCTTCAACCCAAAGGTCAGAATAAATAAGGTCATATCCGTTTGAAGTGTTGTCGGCAATATCTTTTTGTGCTTTGTTTGCCGACATTGTATAATCTGCAATAATATCAGCGTCTGTAAGGTCTGCACCGTTTGAATAGTCGTTTAAAACTTCGGTTGCAGTTCTTGCATCAGAGTAGAATGTTACGCCTTTAATTCTGCCCTTAAAATGCGGGTTGTTTTGATAGTCGCCGTCACCGCCGATAATAAATGGTATGTTAGATGTAAAGCAGTTATAGTCCGGATAAAAATACTGCGTTTCAGCCAACTGTCCGTTTTTGTAGCAACTAATTGTGTTGTTTTCAGGGTTAAGAACTATTGCCAAGTGAATCCACTCACCTGTAAATAGATTGACTGTGTCAAATGTAGCTTTGTAAAGTTTAGATCTAGCATCTGTGTAATAGAAATATGGGTTTCCGTTTTTGGTGATTTCTATGTTTACATAAAATCCACCGTCTACCTTGTTACCCATAAGTACGCCTGCTTCCGTTGTTGTGGTCGGAAGCATAACCCACGCTTCATAAGTGTGGGGAAACTTGTCAAACGATTTGCTTACGTGGTAAAGGTCATTACCGCTTTTGATTGAAGGGTAGTATTCCTCAGCGTAATCAAAGCCTATGCCTTCAGTTGATGGATTGGTTGCTGCAAAAGCGGGAAAAACACTAAGCAGCGAAACTACCATACATACGCAAAGCAATGCACTGATAAGTCTTTTCATTAATAATTCCTCCATATAATTAGTGTGACTTATTAAGTATATAACAACAATTGTAATATATCAACCTATTAATATAAATTTGTGTGTTTTGCACAAAAACAAACACTATGTTTTGTATTTCTCTGCGATACAAAACAGTTTGCGTATTATACACCGGAATATGCAGAAAAACCGCAGTCGATCGGAAGAACTACGCCTGTAATAGCAGAGGCAGATTTGTCGTCACAAAGGAATAATGTTGCACCAATAAGTTCTGAGGCATCAACATAACGGCCTGTAGGTGTGCCGTTTAAAATTTTGGCACTTCGCTTAGTGGGCGTACCGTCCTCGTTAAAAAGGAGTGCCTTGTTTTGTGCAGAAACAAGAAAACCTGGGGCTATTGCGTTGCAACGGATGCCTGTTTTGGCAAAGTGGGTTGCAAGCCACTGTGTAAAGTTGGAAATACCTGCTTTAGCTGCTGAGTATGCCGGTATTTTTGTAAGTGGTGTATATGCGTTCATTGAAGAAATGTTTAAAATACAACCGCCCTTTTTTTCAACAAGGTCTTTTCCGAATACTTGGGTGGGGAGAAGGGTGCCTTGAAAATTCAGTTTAAAAACAAAATCCACACCAGAAAGGTCAAGGTCAAAAAATGACTTTCCGCCGTCTTTGGCTTCGTGCTGGTATTCGTTGTCTGTAGTGGCTTTTGGGTTGTTGCCGCCCGCACCGTTTACAAGTACGTCGCATGGCCCAAAATCTGTAAGCACCGATTTATGTACATCTTCAAGAGCTTCGGGGTCCAGTACATTTGCTTTGTAGCCTTTGCAGATAAATCCGTCAGCACATATTTCGTCTGCAAGTTTTTTTACAGCTTCTTCGTTAAGATCTAAAGCGGCAACTTTTGCACCGCACTGAGCAAAGGCTTTTGCCATAGCGCCGCAAATAACTCCGCCTGCACCTGTTACAACTACAACTTTGTTAGAAAAATCAATTTTTAATGGTAAGTTAATCATTTTTTCCTCCTAATTTATCAAGCATATCCCATACACCAAGCATATACATTATGCCAAGCGCCCTGTCATAAAGTCCGTAACCCGGACGGACTGTACCGGGGCCTTCACCCCATAGATGACGTCCGTGGTCGGGGCGTATATATCCCTCATAACCGCAGTCGTGGTAAGCTTTTAAAATATCTAAAATACCTGTATCTCCATCGCAGTCGCGGTGGCTTGCTTCGGAAAAGTCACCGTTGTCAAAATGCTTTACATTACGGATGTGAGCAAAGGCAATTCTGTCACAGTGTTTGCGCACGATGTTTGCCACATTATTGTTAGGATCTGCATTAAGCGAGCCTGAGCAAAGTGTAAGACAGTTGTATGGGCTATCCACCATTTTAAGAAAACGGTCAATATTTTGTTCGTTTATCAAAAGTCGCGGAAGTCCGAATATATCCCAAGGCGGATCGTCCATGTGTATTGCCATTTTTATGTCGCACTCTTCACAAGTGGGCATAATCGCCTCAAGAAAATATTTGAGGTTTGCCCAAAGCGTTTCGTGGTCAACATCTTTGTAAGCTTTAAAAAGGCTGTCGAGTTTTGCCATTCTTTCAGGCTCCCAACCGGGAAAGGTCATATTGTATTTTTCGGTAAAATCAAGGATGTATTTCGCCATGGCATTGTAATCATCCTGTATCATATCTTTTTCATAGTAAAGTGCAGTAGAACCGTCACCAACAGGATGAAAAAGATTACTTCGTGTCCAGTCAAATATCGGCATAAAGTTGTAACAGATAACCTTTACCCCAAACTTTGAGAGGTTTTTTATACACTGTTTATAATTTTCAATATATTTGTCACGGGTGGGAAGACCTATTTTAATGTCATCGTGGACATTTACAGATTCTACAACATCCATATTAAAGCCATACTTGTCAAGTTGTTGCTTTACCTGCTCAATCTCCCAAATTTCCCAAACTTCGCCCGGCATTTTATTGTGAAGCGCCCATACTATACCGGTCACACCCGGAATTTGTTTTATATCCGAGAGTTTAATGTTGTCATTGTTATCGCCGTACCAGCGAAATGTCATTTGCATTGGCATAACTGATACCTCCGTGATTTATAATTTAAAATAATTTTTTGCGTTTTTATAACATATTGAGTACACAATTTCTTCAAGTGCACTTTCGTTATCGGGATATTCTCCGTTTTCTACCCATTCGCCTATCAGAGAACAAAGTATTCGGCGGAAATATTCATGACGGGTGTACGATAAAAACGAACGCGAATCTGTAAGCATACCGATAAAGTTACCAAGTAACGAAAGATTTGCAAGGCTTATAAGTTGATCGCGCATACCTTGTTTATTATCGTTAAACCACCAAGCGCTGCCGTGTTGCAGTTTACCCGCAATTTCTGTACCTTGAAATGCACCTATAATGGTATCAATAAAAGCATTGTCATTAGCATCAAGACTGTAAATCACCGTGCGCGGAAGGCCGTTTTTACTATATAGTCGGTCGAGTAAGGCGGGTAGTTTCAAGTAACTGCTGTCAGGTCCTATACAATCAAATCCGGTATCGGCACCAAGCTTTGCAAACATAGTTTTGTTGGGATTGCGCAGACAATTATAGTGCAGTTGCATAACAATCCCATGGCGTGAATATTCCAAAGCACAAAATACAAGCAGTTCGCTTTTAAATGCTTCGGCTTCACTATCGCTTATATTGCTTGACGATAAACCTTTTTGCATTATTTCTTCAAGCGTTTTTTTGTCTGCTTTGGCAAATATCATACGGTCAAGCCCGTGATCGCTTGCTTTACAGCCGCAATCGGCAAAGTATTTTATCCTGTCAGAAAGTGCACGCTTTAACAATTCAAAAGATGTTATTTTAAAACCGCACACATCAGAAAGTTTACCTATGTAATCCGCCCATTCCGGTTTGTCAATATTCAGTGCTTTGTCAGGACGGAAAGAAGGGGCAACAATTGTATCAAAACTATCGTCGGCAGCAATGAGTTTGTGGTATTCAAGAGAGTCAATGGGGTCATCTGTAGTACCAATAAAAACAACTCCGCTTTGTTTGATTATACCGCGCGCAGTCATATCATCTTGAGCTAATTTACGGTTACAAATTTCCCATACTTCAGGTGCCGTTTGCTCGTTTAATATACCGTCGTAACCGAAATAGCGTTTTAATTCAAGATGACACCAGTGATACATAGGGTTGCCGATTGCTTTAGGCAGAGCTTTGGCAAATGCCAAAAATTTCTCATAAGCCGGGGCATCACCCGTAATATAATACTCGTCTACTCCGTTTGAGCGCATAATACGCCATTTGTAATGGTCACCGCCAAGCCAAAGTTCTGTCATATCCGAAAAGCGCTTGTTTTCATATATCTCCTTAGCACTTACATGACAATGGTAATCGATAATCGGTGCACTTTTTGCAAAATTATGATAAAGTTTGCGTGCAGTCGGTGTGCTTAAAAGAAAGTCTTCAGTTAAAAATTCCGCCATTGTTATCCTCCTTAAAAAATGATATCGAGTCCTTTTTTGCAGACTCGCGATATTCTTTTGGCGTCATGCCCGTTTGCTTTTTAAAAATCTTTGAAAAATACTGAACATCTATTATGCCGCAATGCAGTGCGACAGTTTGAATCTGAAGATGAGTGGTAGAGAGAAGATAAAGCGCGTGCTTTATCCGTTTGTCACGAATATATTTTGAAATTGTTGTTTGAGTTTCTCTTTTGAAAATGGTCGAGAGATAACCTGAACTTACATTTTGTTCTTTTGCCAGCATATTAAGTGAAAGGTTTGCCGAAAGGTCGGAATCTATAAGTAATATCGTATTTTTAACTATCGGTGAATAATTCTTTATTGCGTGCTTTCGTACAAGTCTGCAATACGACCTAAACATATCCGCCATAAGTTCGGGTATTGAGTAAAGCGATGGAGTTTGCTCGATTTCCAGAGCAAACGAGCGGGAAACGGCATCGATATATATAGGATGCACACCGCCTTTTTCTGCGGCTTTTCTTAAAAGGGTATTCATAATAATACAGTAATTTTTGGCATTTCGCAAAGGATCTGCTGCACGCTTTTCAAAAACATCATAGTCTGTCAATGATGAAATAATCTGTGCTTCTTTATGCAGTTGGCCTGATGAAACTGCGTTTATCATATCGTTTTCAAAATTATAGCGCATTTCCATTGCCTTCATATTGATAAGGTGCGATTCAAAATCATCACTATTGGCAGATTTGTTTATTGGTGAAGCGGGGAATCGAAATTCGTCTTTTAAATCAACTATCGAAAAAGTAGTGCATTTCCATAACCTTTCGCAAAAAGCACTTAGCATTATAAACAGATGGCTGTCCGGTGTTAATATCGGTATGCTTGAATATAATTCATTAAAGTATTTTTGATTTTTTGGCGCCAACCCGTTTTGCTCACCTATCTCAAGCATTTGTTCATGTGTGGGTGAAGAAGAAAGATAAGGTCCGATAATAATAATTTCGCTGTTGTTATTTTCACTTATAGGAATGTAAATGTAACAAAGACGAAATTCGTCTTCAAATTTATATATAGTTTTCGGTGACAGTTTTTTTATTATTTGCTGCATCTCCAGATTACTGTCTGCTGCTTTTCCAAAAAGAGTGTAAATATCGTGAGATGCTACGCAGGATATTGAAAAGTTTTCACCTGTCCGTGTTATTCGTACACGGCTTTTTTTAAAAGTATCACATAAAAGGCCGAGTTCATCATCTAAATGCATAGTTTTGTCCTCATAGCATTATTTTGTCACAAATATTGGCAATTTTGACAACCTATATCATCATTATATCATTGGTTTTTGTCATTCGCAACATAAAAAAACGTCGATAGATTAAAAAAATACAAAAATACATTAAAAAAACACTCTCTATATTTTTGAAAATACCTTATACTGAAAATAAAGGTTTTGTTATCGGATGTTTTTGTGGCATTAAACAAGCGCTGATAAAATCAAAAAATCAAAAAGAGGAGTATTATTTCTATGAAAAAGCAGAAACAACCTCAGCTTGATGCTAATGGGCATCGTAAATTTGGAATTCGCGACAGCATTTCTTATGCTGCAGGTGATTTGGGATGCAATATGAGTTTTGCACTTAAAGGCACCATGGCACTCTTTTGGACTCAGATTATGGGTCTTGGACTTTGGTATTCTCTTCTTCTTATTGTAGTGCAAGTGTGGGATGCAATTAATGACCCGCTTATAGGCACAATAATCGACTCTGACAGACGTCAATATAAAAGAAACAAGTTTTTGTCGTACATTTGGTTCGGTTCTATCGGCCTTATTGTCGGCGGTGCTTGTTGCTTCCTTCCGTTCCCATCTGCTCCCGTTTGGGCTAAAATCATCATATTTATTGCAGGCTATGTAGTTTGGGACGCTTTCTATACTATTGCAAACGTTCCTTACGGATCTCTTTTGTCACTCATTTCAAATGAACCTGCTGACAGGGCATCTCTTTCAGCTTGGCGTTCAATCGGATCTATGCTGGGCAATATGCTCCCGATGGTAATTCTTCCTTTAATCATTTATAACGAAGATAAATCTCTTAACGGTCCCAGGGTATTTCTTGCTGCACTCATCATGGGTGTTCTTGGCTTTATTTGTTTCCAATTTATGATTAAAAACACCGAAATTCGTGTTGACACTGAAATTACTGTTAATGAAGATGCACCTAAGTTCAATGTATTTAAGGCTATGGGCAACTTTGTTAAAAACCGCCCTGCAGTCGGCGCTACTCTTGCCGCTATGGGTATGTTTATTGGTATGCAGGGTGCTGCAACTGCTGTATCAGTAGTGTTCCAAATTTACTTTAAAAACACTGCTATTTCAGGTGTAGTTCAGCTTTTTGCAATGATTCCAATTGTTCTTTTTACTCCTCTTGCACGTAAAATGGTTACAAAATTTGGCAAAAAGGAACTTTCTGTTGTAGGTTCAATTTGCTCTATCGTAGGCGCTTGCGGTTTGTTTATTATCACTCCGGATAATACGGGGCTTGATCTTATAATATACATACTTTGCCAGTTGATTTACAGCTTAGGTCTTGGTATCTATTCTACAGTTTCGTGGGCAATGATGGGCGATGCTATTGACTACAATGAATGGAAGACAGGCAAGCGCGAAGAAGGCGTTGTATATTCACTCCATTCATTCTTCCGTAAACTTGCTCAAGGTATTGGTCCTGCAGTTGCACTTGTTATTATGAATAGTTTGGGTTATGTGAATAACGCAGTTGATGAAATGGGTAATGCTATTATTGACGTAACACTTCTTTCATGGGATGTTGCTGTAAACCTTAGAGTTTTGGTTGCATTTCTTTTCTTGGCTTCTGCTATTATGCAGTTTGTAGGCTTGGGACTTGTTTATAATCTTGATAAGAAAACACTGGCTAAGATGAACACAGAACTTAACGAGAGAAGAGGAATTTCAGTTTCGGCAGAAACTCCACAGCAGTAATTTATTGACAGCGGTGTTCGATTTTCTTTGGTCGGACACCGTTTTTTCGAATTAAATTAACATATAATTAACATTTATTATGTATAATTAATCTAATTTTACGATAGGAGAAAAAATATGAGACAAATTATCAATCTCAATTCTAAATGGGCATTTACAAAAATGACAAGCGAACTACCTACTGCTATCGACAGTAAGTGGGATTTTGTAAATCTTCCTCACAGCTGGAATGCTATTGACGGTCAGGACGGCGGTAACGATTATTATCGTGGCACTGCGTATTATGCTAAAACTATTGATAAAATGGATTTACCCCAAACAGATCGCTATTATCTTGAAATAAACGGTGCAAACTCTTCAGCAGATGTATATGTTAACGGTAAACATCTTGCTCATCACGACGGCGGTTATTCTATATGGCGTGTTGATGTTACAGATGCTTTAGAGCGTGAAAATCTTATTGTCATTTCTGTAGATAACTCAGCAAACCAGATAGTCTATCCTCAGGTTGCAGACTTTACTTTCTATGGCGGTATCTACCGTGATGTTAATCTTATTTGCGTCAGCGAATCTCATTTTGACCTTGATTATTACGGTGGTCCCGGTATTAAGGTTACACCCCAGGTGTGCGGCAAAGACGCAAAGGTAGAAGTAGAGGTGTTTGTTAGCAATAGCAAACTCGGTCAGAAACTCATCTACACTGTTTATGATAAACAAGAAAATGCGATTGTATCTGTTGAGTCAACAGATACAAAAGTAGTGTTGGATATTTCTGATGTTCACCTTTGGAACGGACGAAAAGATCCTTACCTTTACTGCTGTGAGGTTGAACTTGTTGAAAACGAAAAGGTAATTGATAATGTATGCACTCGTTTTGGATGCCGTACCTTTAAAATTGATGCCGAAAATGGATTTATTCTAAATGGTGAAGAATATGCCCTTCGTGGCGTGTCGCGTCACCAGGATAGATGGGGAATAGGTAATGCGCTGCTTCCTGAACATCATAGGGAAGACATAGATTTAATTTGTGAGCTTGGCGCAACAACCATCCGTCTTGCTCATTATCAGCACGATCAGTATTTTTATGATCTTTGCGATGAACGAGGCCTTGTTATCTGGGCTGAAATACCGTATATCTCCCAGCATATGCCTACCGCAAGAGAGAATACTATTTCTCAGATGAAGGAACTTATAACACAGAATTATAACCATCCTTCTATTGTTGTTTGGGGATTGTCAAATGAAATTACCATGAAGGGCGATGACGACCCTGATTTACTTGAAAATCATAATATTCTCAACGACCTTTGTCACGAAATGGATAAGACACGCCTTACAACTATTGCGGCAGTATCTCCTTGTTCTATTGACAGCCCGTATATACAAATTCCCGATGTTGTGTCATATAACCACTATTTTGGCTGGTATGGCGGCGATACATCTATGAATGGACCTTGGTTTGACAACTTCCATAAAAAACATCCTAATATACCTATCGGCTGTTCTGAGTATGGCTGTGAGGCGCTTAATTGGCATACCTCCAAACCGGTGCAGGGCGATTATACAGAAGAATATCAGGCATATTACCATGAGGAACTAATTAAACAGTTGTTTACAAGAAAATTTATGTGGGCTACACATGTTTGGAATATGTTTGATTTTGGTGCTGATGCGAGAAGCGAGGGCGGTGAAAACGGACAAAACCATAAGGGCCTTGTTACTTTTGACCGTAAGTATAAAAAAGACTCTTTTTATGCTTATAAAGCTTGGCTAAGCGACGAACCGTTCGTTCATATTTGCGGTAAGCGTTATGTAGACCGCGTAGAAGATGTTACTAAAGTTACAGTTTACTCTAATCTTGCCGAGGTTGAGCTTTTTGTAAACGGAGTGAGTTTAGGCAAAAAGAACGCTCCTGACCATTTCTTCTATTTTGATGTAAATAATGTTGGTGAACAAACACTTGTGGCAGTTGCGGGTGATTGCCGTGACGAAAGCAAACTGCGTAAGGTAGAGGTATTTAACGAGGCATATCGTCTTAAAGAAAAGAATGCTATACTCAACTGGTTCGACATTACCGAGGTAGAGGGACATTTCTCTCTTAATGATAAAATAGGCGACATTATGCAGACTGTTCAGGGCAAGCTTCTTTTTGCCGGTATGCTTGCTAAAATGATGCCTAAAAAAGGCGATAAATTAATGGGTGGCTTTGAAATGAATGACAGTATGATGCAAATGATGGGCGGTTTTACAGTTCTTCGCCTTTCGGGCATGATAGGTATGATGGGTATTAATTTGACTAAGGAACAACTACTTGACCTTAATGCAAAACTTAATAAGATAAAGAAACCTAAACAGAAATAATTGTAATAATACGCTGATAAATAAAAAATAGGCTAGGTTTTAAAAACCTAGCCTATTTTTTTGCCGAGACGTCGAGATTCAAACTCGCGGGGGATTGATTCCTAACTGATTTTGAGCAAAAGGAAATATCCCGTAGCAGTTATTCGCTTACTGTTTCATACGGCCAATCAATAATACCGCCGAATTCTTTGATATTCGTATAGCCCAGCGCCACAAGTTCGCTTGCGGCGTTTTTGCTTCTTCTCCCGCTTCGGCAATAAACAAGAATCAACTGTTCTTTATTGGTAAGAATACTTTCGGCTTTTTCTTTAATCTCATAGTTAGGAATCAAAACAGCGCCTTCAATATGGTATTCATCAAACTCTTCTTTAGTGCGCACGTCAAGGATAACGTAATCTTTTTCGCTATCCATTATGGTTTTGGCTTCTTTGGACGAGATTTGCTCGTAGTTGTTTTTCATACTGGGTTCCCCTTGGCTGCAACCTGCAAAGAGAAGAAGACAACCAAGGGCAACCGTAATAATACTGATTATCTTTTTCATTGTTACAGCACAGCAAGAATATCCTCTTTCGGCCTGTATCCGATAATTCTTGCATGTTCCTTTCCGTCTTTGAATACAATCAGCATAGGTATGCTGACTACACTGTATTTTACCGCAGATGCTCTTGTGTAGAATATAGGATGTAGAAATTTATACAAAAATGTAATATAATATATATAGTCTGAAAAGAAAGAGGGAAAAAATGAAAGACGAATGTTTGATTTGCGGTGCAAAGCTTAAGTATTTAGAAAACGACACCGAGATGGAATGTGCCCTTTGCCATAAAAAAGAAAACAGCAAGACCGCTTGCGAAAAAGGACATTATGTTTGTAATGAATGTCACACCGGCGGTATTGATTCCATCATTGCTGTTTGTCTTGCTGAAACCTCAAAGAATCCGATTCGGATTTTACAAAAACTGATGGCTCTGCCGTTTTGCCATATGCACGGCCCTGAGCATCATGTTATGGTGGGGGCGGCATTGCTGACCGCCTATAAAAACGCAGGCGGCAATATTGATTTGTCGAAAGCATTGGTTGAAATGCAGTCACGTGGTAAACAAGTTCCCGGCGGTGCTTGCGGTTTTTGGGGCGCTTGCGGTGCAGGAATTAGCGCGGGTATGTTTATTTCCATAATAACCGGTTCTACGCCCCTTGTAAATGAAGCGTGGGGACTCTCTAATAAAATGACCTCTGCTGCGCTCGGTGCCATCGGTGAGGTTGGCGGTCCCCGTTGCTGTAAGCGTGATTCTTACCTTGCTATAATAAAGGCGGTGGAATTTGTCAAAGAAAACCTTGGTATTGAAATGGAACTTGATGAAATTAAATGCATTCACTCAGCACAGAATAATCAATGCATTGGTGTGAGGTGTCCGTTTAAATGATAAAACGGCGGCAGGGAGAAATTCTCCTTGCCGCCGGTTCTTTTAGTGACAATTATGACCGCAACCGTGGTCACCGCAGGTGTGACCTTCGCCGTGATGGTCGTGATGGTCACATTTTACGTTAGGATTAAATCCAAGCGTGCCGCCGAGTAGTGCATTGACTGCAGCATCACAGCAACCGCTGACACCACCGTAAAGCTTAATGCCCGCCTCAGCCAGCGCCACTTGTGCGCCGCCGCCGATGCCGCCGCAAATAAGAGCATCAACTTGGAGTGTCGAAAGCAGTCCTGCAAGTGCTCCGTGACCGCTGCCGCTTACATCAATCACTTCGCTGCTGATTATTTTTCCGCCCTCTGCGGTATAAATCTTAAAATGTTCGGTGTGACCGAAGTGCTGAAAAATCTGTCCGTTCTCATAAGTTACTGCAATTTTCATTGTGCTGTCTCCTTTAAATTTTCTATTGTTAAAGATTTTAGTGCCTTCTTAAATTGAATGGTGAAAAGGATAGCAGTAAAGGTTACGGCTATCAAGTCTGCAACAGGCTCTGCTGTATAAACTCCCATTGTTTTGTTCGCAATCAGCCCGGGCATAATGTAGATCAGCGGCAAGAGTAATACAAACTTGCGAACGATGGCAACAATGATAGAACACGGTGCATTGCCGATGGAAACAAAGGTCATCTGGCAAGCGATCTGAATACCAAAAATGCACATCACACCGCAATAAATACGAAGTGCCGTTGCGGTAAATTCAATGAGTGATGTATCGGGTGTGAATATCCCTGCAAACATTTGGGGAAACAACATAATAGCGCCCCAAATGATAAATGAATAAGTAAGACAGGATATAAGCAAAAGCTTAAAAGTTTTCTTGATACGCCCTACGTTTTTTGCGCCGTAGTTATAACTAAGAATTGGTTGTGCGCCCTGTGCAATGCCTTGCATTGGGAGCATTGCAAACTGCATAACGCTTGTAAGTATTGTCATCGCGCCCACGGCAATATCGCCGCCGTATTTTAAAAGCGAAGAATTAAAGCAGACCGAAATGACACTTTCGCTGCTTTGCATAATAAAGGTTGCCGTTCCAAGTGCAATGCAGGGAAAAACGAGTTTTCCGTCTATACGTAGATTATGCTTTTTGAATTTCAAGTATGTTTTCTTACTGCAAAGGAAGCAAAGCACCCAAACGCAAGAAATAGCTTGAGAAAGAATAGTAGCAAGCGCCGCGCCCTTAACGCCCATCTTAAAACTAAAAATAAAAATTGGGTCAAGGATGATATTGCTGACCGCGCCGATCAGCACCGTGATCATACTGATTTTGGTGTAGCCCTGCGCAGTGATAAATGCGCCCATACCAAGTGTCAACTGAACAAATACAGTACCAATTGCATAGATGTTCATATAATCGTTGGCGTAACCGATAGTGTTCTCGCTTGCGCCGAACATCAAAAGTAGATCTTTGTTCCATATTAGCAAAACAGCGGTCAGAACGGCAGAAATAATAAGCTGCAGAGAAAAGCAGCCTCCCATAATTTTTTCAGCGGAATCGTTATCACCCTTGCCCATGAAGATAGACGCCTTTGGCGCACCGCCCGAAGCAATAAGCGCCGCAAATGCCGAGATGATCATAATAATCGGCATACATACGCCGACACCCGTAAGCGCAAGGCTTCCGTCGCCCGGCATATGACCGATATAAATGCGGTCAACGATGTTGTATAGCATATTGATAAGCTGGGCAACCACCGTCGGAACCGCTAATTTGAACAGCAGTTTACCAATCGGCGCCGTGCTGAGCATTTCTTTGTTGTCGCTCATATTTACACTCCGTAAAATTAAAATTTGCAACGCATATTATATAACATTTTACTCCAAAATTCAAGCCGTCGGAAAACAGCAATAAAGTTCCGTACACTCCGGACCGGTTTGCCTAGGGTGGCAAGAGTCGAACCTACTACGGTTTCTCTCGCCCCTTTTCTCGCCTTGCTTGTGTTCATTTTTGCAAGGCGACAGCCTTGCTGCAAATTTCACACTTCGCCTTTCAAAAAAAGATAGCAGAGAGAAACTCTTCGACCTGTCAAATGAAGAATTTTTTGAGAGAGTGAAGCTGAAGAACGCAGTAATACTGCCGTATTACAA
>JAZQJA010000052.1:0-1651 GCA_045541455.1 Eubacteriales bacterium | reverse complement strand
AAGACCGCTTGGCCTTCCGACTTGTAATAGTTTTAAAAGAAAAGGTTAACCGCTTTTATTCCCCCTCTCATAAATTCCCAAGTGGATATGAGGAAGTGACCCTTTCAAAAATGCCACTTGACCACGACATTTGGATTGCTCAGATGCATCACGCCAACAATAAATTCTTTTCTTTTGTACCATGCCAAATAGATAACCAATCGGGATATTCACCTATAACTGAAGCCCCCAAAGTGGTCGTATATTCTAAAGCCGACGGCATATATCTAAATGGTGCACAAAATGGAAATCACATTGAGGTTTCAGACATTTACGATGTTTACCTCGATATAGTTTCTCAGATTACAACAGCGAATTGGGAACTTGGCGTTAAAATGCCTATGCCTAATACCGAAATTCTAAAAAACATTATTAAATAACACAACTAACTTATGAGAAAAATCTTATTAACCTTTTTGATGCTTATAGCGGCAATGCCGTTGTGGGCACAATCATGGACTAAAGAATTAGAGAAAAGTGCCAAGAAAGGCGATGTTAATTCGCAATTAATTATTGCGAATGCTTACTTTAAAGGCGATGGCATTACAGCCAATAAAGAAAAGGCAGCGCAGTGGTATTACAAAGCAACCATTAACAACAATGCTGAAGCAAAACAAAAGCTATATTCATTTTATAGCAAAGAATTAGAAAAATTTGCCAAAGGTGGTGATGCCCAAGCTCAGTATGAAGTGGGTATGGACTATTACTCGGGTGAAGGCATTGCAAAAAACACTGAAACAGCCGCAAAATGGTTTCATCTTGCCTCCACTCAAGGTCACGAAGAAGCTAAAAAGATGCTATACTCATTTTATAGCAAAGAATTAGAGAAAGCAGCCAAAGGTGGTGATGCCCAAGCGCAGTATGAAGTAGGTATGGACTATTTTGTTGGCACAGAGATAACTAAAAATGCAGTAACAGCTGCTAAATGGTTTGACCTAGCGAAAGCTCAAGGTCACAAAGAAGCTTCTGACAAACTTTATACCTTTTATAGCAAAATCCTAGAGAATTATGCAAAACAAGGGGATGCAAAGGCTCAATATTGTGTAGCCGAAGCATACCTTAATGGCGTAGAAGTTGTACAAAACTACCCAAAGGCTGCAAATTTCTTTAATAAGGCACATTTGCAAGGTTACAAAAATGCTAAAGAAAAATTATACTCATTCTATAGCAAGGAACTTAAAAAATTAGCCAAGACCGATGTTGATGCACAATATGCACTGGCACTTGCTTATTACAATGGCGTAGGCACCAAAAGAAATACTGAAAGAGCGGGTGAATATCTTTCAATGGCTATGGATAATGGGCACAAGAAGGCGGGAGAACTATTATACAGTTTCGATAGTTACGCTAGACAAAAACGGACTTATACAGTTGAGTTATATAGTAGAGAAATGTTAACCGCGTCAAAAGACGTCGGACAACCATTTACGATAGAGGGTAAGAATTGTTATTTAACCGGTATCGCAAAAAGTATAAATGTATCACCCATTAGGAACCTGCCAGGATCATATAGCGCTTATATTAGTGCTAAAATCACCAAATCTCGAATAAATATTGGCTCGAGCCAAGAGATACTGTTGACAGGACCAGTAATTATTTCTGTTAGCTATGG
>JAZQJA010000051.1:0-10734 GCA_045541455.1 Eubacteriales bacterium | reverse complement strand
CTGCCCATACCCTTTTCATCATCAAAGGTCTGCAACGCGCAGCCGACGAGCTGAATATCGGGATTATTTTTCAAAAAATCCACCTGTTTTTCAAAACGGTCAGGCGCAATATAATCGTCACCATCCATGCGCGCACAATATTCACCATCAGCATATTTTAAGCAATGATTAAGTGAAAATGGCAACTTTGAATTTTTATCATTTTTAATTATCAAAAACTTATCTGGATAATCAGCCTCATACTGTTTTAATATTGAGTATGTATCATCGGTAGAGCAATCATCACAAATTATAAATTTAAAATCAGTATAAGTTTGTGCTAAAACCGAATCAACACTCTGACGTAATGTATCAGCGCAATTGTAGGTTGCCATAATAACTGAAATATGTCCTTGTTTCATTATATCAATCCTTAACGTTCAATATATTTTGTATACCAATTTTGAAAAACAAAAAATGCCCATAGTTCACTGTATCGGGTTTTTTTGTGAGAAAAATGCTCTTGGATTATATCATTAATATAGTCATAATTAAATAGGCCTTGTTTTTCAAGAAAATCTTTACTCGCAAATTTCAAAAGCTGTTCTTTAAGGTTTGTTTCAAGCCAATTGCCTATCGGCACTGCAAAACCGTGTTTAGGAGCTGTAAAAAGCTCGTCCGGTAAAAGATATCTGAATGTTTCCTTTAAAATTATTTTGCGATTCGTTTTATTAATTTTAAACTCAGTAGGTATGCTGTATGCAAAATCAATTATATCACCGTCCAAAATTGGAGCACAGGTTTTAAGACCTGAAAGGCGAGAAGCAATTTCAACCTTTGGTAACATATCACCCTCTAAAACGGTTTTAAAGTCAATATACTGCGCACGAGTTTGTTCGTCAGCATCAACCAAAAAATCATATTGAGTTTTAACAAAGTCCATACCATCAACAAAACCATCCAGCATTAGTTGTTTTAATTCTTCAGGTTTAAAGCCAAGGCTCATAAGACGTTTCCTTTGTTCAAATATTGGCATATCTGCAGAAGAAATAACCTTGTTAACTTTTCGGTATAGACTACTTTTGCGTGGAAGAAGTTTTGAAATAGGTTCGATTATACCCTTGCGTAAAAATTTAGGTATTTTTTTATACTTACTACCATAATAAGAAATTAAATATTTGTTATATCCGGCAAAAAGCTCATCACCTGCATCTCCCATAAAAGCAACATCTGTATGCTCTTTAGCAAGTTTACACACGGCATATGTAGCAATAAGTGAAGAATCGGCATAAGGCTCATCTAAACCATTTAAGACAGTATCAACATCATCAACAACAGTATTCCAATCTAATTTTAAGACTGTATGATTTGTGTTATTCTTTCGGGCTACAATACCTGCCAATTCACTTTCATCAAATTGTTTTTCATCATATCCTATTGTAAACGTTTTTATTGGAGTGTCAGAAATATCTGACATAACGCCAACTACAATAGAAGAATCAAATCCGCCACTTAAAAAAGCACCCGAGTTTTGATAGATATTCATTTTTTCTTTGACTGAAGAATATAATAATTCTTTTAGCCTTGACTTACAAACTTCAAAATCAGTATATTTTTCATTAATTGAATTTGTGAGTTCCCAATATTCATTTTCGTTGATTTCACCATTTGAATCAACTGAAAAAACCAATGATGGTTTAACCTTTTTAACATTATCAATTATTGTGTTTGGTGCAGGTATGTATGTAAGTTGTAAATATTGTGATAAAGAAACTTTGTCAATTATTCTCGGTATAAAATCTGCTGTAAGCAAACCCTTAAGTTCAGAACAAAAAACAAAACCATCTTCATTTTTATAATAATATATCTGTTTGGAACCAACCTTATCGCGAACAATAGACAATTTTTGGTTTTCCTTATTATATATTACAAAAGCAAACTTACCGCCTAATTCCTTAAATACATCAACACCAATAGCTTCGTACAAGGTTAAAACCAATTGGGCATCATTAGTGGATTGGACATTGTATTTTGAAATTAATTTTTGCTTATTATATAATTCGCCATAAAAGAACAAAATGTTTTTGTTAGAATCATAATAATTATTATTTTTACCAATTACACAATAATCATCCTGATATGTAAACCCATCATCCGGGTTATATAATGCTGAATTCATTGTGCTAACAACATTCAGCATATAGTCACTATTAAATTTTTTGCTGAAATCAATGAATCCGCAAATACCACTCATTTATAAATTCTCCTTATACCACTCTATAGCAAGTTTAATACCGTCAGCAAAGCTGTAATCCGGGTCATAGCCGAGAAGACGTTTTGCTTTGCTAATGTCTGCGTTAGAGTGTTTAATATCGCCCTTACGGTCAGGGCCAAAGTTTGGCTCGATATCAACACCCAAAGCCTTTGTAAGACCATAGTAAATATCAATAAGATACTCACGACCGCCATAGGCTATGTTATATGCCTCGCCTGCCGCCTCGTGTGGTGCAAGACAAGCTTTTAGGTTAGCCTCGATAACATTATCAATGTATGTAAAGTCACGACTTTGCTTGCCGTCACCATTAATTGTAGGTGTTTCACCGTGAAGAAGCATCTTTAAAAATTTTGGAATAACTGCAGCATACGCACCATCCGGATCCTGACGACGTCCAAACACGTTAAAGTAACGCATACCATAGGTATCAAGGCCGTAATGCATTGTATAAAGCTTTGCCCATTCTTCATCGCAACGCTTTGTAAGTGCATAAGGAGACAAAAGGTTACCTTCTCTACCCTCGGTTTTGGGCAAATTAGGTTCATCGCCATAAACGGAAGAACTTGATGCGTAAACAAACTTTTTAACACCACATTGACGCGCTGCCTCTAACATATTAAGGGTGCCTTCAATATTGTTGCGGCAATAGAATATAGGCATTTCAAGGCTACGTGGCACACTGCCCCATGCTGCTTGATTAAGAACAAAATCTACACCCACGCATGCTTTCATACAGGTATCTAAATCCTTGATATCGCCCTTAATAAACTCATAGTTAGGATTATCAAGAAACATATCAACATTTGCCTGTTTGCCTGTTGAAAGATCATCTAAGGCACGAACCTTATAACCCATATTCAGTATTGCTTCGCACAAGTTGCTACCAATAAAACCGGCAGCACCTGTTACCAAAAACAAAGTATTTTCAGGAAATTTTAAATGCTTATAACCCATGATTATAACCTCCAATAGTTATAGCCGGCGGCCTCATATTCTTTACGGTCAAGCAAGCCCTTAATATCTACAAGAACCTTTTTGTCGTTATCAACTGATTTAAACATTTTGTCAAAATCAGCCTGTGTTAAAGATTTAAACTGTTCATGTGCAACAGCAAGAATTACAGCATCACAATCTTTAATGGTAGAAATATCTACAAATTTCATACCATAAAGGTGCTCTGCCTCATCGGCATCGGCAGCCGGGTCAGCAACAGTAGCGGTGATACCGTACTCTTTAAGCTCGTTATAAATATCAATTATTTTTGTATTACGTGTGTCAGGGCAATTTTCTTTGAAAGTAAAGCCCAAAATTGCAACCTTGGCATTCTTGATTGGCATATCAGCTTTAATAAGGTTTTTAACAACACTTTCAGCAACGTATTTGCCCATATCATCGTTTATGCGACGACCTGATAGAATAATTTGACTGTGGTAACCAAGTTGTTCAGCCTTGTAGGTAAGATAATAAGGGTCAACACCTATACAGTGACCGCCAACAAGACCTGGATAAAACTTTAAAAAGTTCCATTTTGTGCCTGCTGCTTTGAGAACCGACTGTGTATCAATACCCATTTTATTAAATATAATAGAAAGCTCATTCATAAAGGCGATATTAATATCGCGTTGGCTATTTTCAATAACCTTTGCAGCCTCGGCAACCTTGATGCTTTCGGCACGATGAACACCTGCTTCAACAACAAGCTCATAAACATTGGCAATTTCCTCGAGTGATTCTTCGTCCATACCGCTTACAATTTTAACAATTGTTTCAAGACGGTGAACCTTATCACCCGGGTTAATACGCTCAGGGCTATAACCAACCTTAAAGTCCACACCGCATTTAAGACCCGATTCGCGTTCCAAAATCGGAATACAAATATCCTCGGTAACACCGGGGTAAACAGTAGACTCATAAACTACAATTGAGCCTTTGGTAAGGTTGCGACCAACTATTGTTGAAGCGCCCTCAACAGGTGTTAAATCGGGTGTATGGTCGTCATTTACAGGGGTAGGTACAGCAACAATATGGAATTTTGCTTCACGAAGCTTTGATTCATCAGCAGTAAACTCAACGGTAGTGTTTTTAATAACTTCATCGCCTACTTCGTTTGTAGGGTCAATGCCCGACTTGTAAAGCTCAATCTTTTTGGCGTTAAGATCAAAGCCAACTACCTTTACCTTTTTTGCAAAAGATACGGCTATAGGCATACCAACGTAACCAAGACCTACAAGCGAAATTTTTTCTTCCCCATTAACAATTTTCTCATAAAGTGACATAATAAATTACTCCTTTTTTCTTTATATTATATAAGAATCTATTTTTGATTGTAATTTTTTGAAACTAATTTTTGAAACAAATTTATTTAATGGTATATAAATAACTTTATCCAAACATACGCATACAACAAATATTGCTACAGAAGTTAACAAAATATATGGAACTATATAAAATTCATCCGCAAGATCATCGATTCTCAAAAATTCCCATAAAATATGTCTTAAATATTTGTTATCGTGAATTAAATATACACTAAATGTACTTAATGAAAACCATTGTATTACTTTGCTGAATTTATTTATGTGTGGTAGCTTCACAGCTATGCATAAAAGGCCAACAGCACCAAACAACATAGTAAATGAATTAAAGGTTGTAAACTGACTGGCACCCTTACCGCCAAGTCCAATCATTAATGATAGCTTTTCGAGCACAACGCTTGATAAAAAAGCAAATACAAAAAACGACATTGTCAAACCAATTAAAGCCTTGTTTGACTTTAGTGGTACTCCATAAATTCTTATATATGCAGCAAACATATATAAAACACAAAACCAAATTATGCTGTTTCCGCCCTCGGCATTAAGCGTCGTTGCAAATGGTATAAAACTTCCCCACAAAGAAAAAAGTATCGTCAAAACAACCAAAAGGCATTGAAATTGTTTTTGATTTAAACTTTTTATAAGAAGATTTAAAAATGGTGATAAAATATAAAGACCCATATAAACACGAGCAAACCAATACTGATTTCCGGAAACAGGCATCAAAACTTTAACGATGCTTGTTAAACTAAATTCTATTTGTTTAGTTGCAACTAAAACAAGATAAATGATTACAGAATAAAATAAAATCTGAAACCACAAATTAAAAACCTTTTTGATCTTAAAAGTTTTTTCACATAACAAATAGCCTGAAATAACTACATAAACATTTGTAGCAACGTTAAATATAATATCAAAAAATTTTACAAAATAAAAATTAATTTCACCAACATTGTTATAAATATCTGTATGCGTTATAGCATGACCTGCAATAATCATAAACATTGCTATTATTCTTAAAATTTCAATGTTATTATTTCGTTGTAGTGGTTTTTGCAAATTACGACACTCCTAAAATATTAATCATATCACAATTAACTTTATTGACATCAAATTTCTCATAACAATATTCAACACTTGCTTTTCCCATAATTTCGACAAATTCTGGTTTTTCAATAAATTTTATCATCGCCAAAGCTAATTTATCAGAATCGCATACAGGAACCAAAAAACCATTTTTTCCATCAATAACAGTATCTCTGCAACCGTTTGTATCGGTAGTAATGATTGGTCTGCCCATTGCCATTGCTTCAAGCACCGTGCGCGGTGTACCCTCTCGATAAGATGGCAAAACATACACGCTACAATCAGCATAATATGGCCTTACATCGTTTGTTTCTTCAAATCGTTCTATAACACCATCCGCAATAAACGTCTCAACATATTCTTTTGACAAAGCGTCCTGCATATTTGTTTCATATTTACCAAGCAGACAAAAGCGCACTTCTGGATATCTTGTTTTTACAATTTTTGCCGCTTCAAGATACTCGACAACACCCTTACTTTTAAGCAATCTTGAAAGCATAAAAAACGTAGTTGTTTGTGGATAATCAGTCGGTAAAAAGTGCGAAGTATTAACACCCGAACCATTTACTACATTGCACTTGTCGCGCTTAACCAACTTCCTGTCGCAAAACTCATTAAGATCATCTGAATTTTGAAAAATTACGTTATTGGCTTTTGAAAAACCAATTTTGTATAAACATCTAACAATAAGGCCTAAAATCTTTGCCTTAAATGTTTTGGCAGTAAAGGTATAACCACCACCAGTAACCATACTGTTTATATTTTTTACACCTGCAAATTTTGCCGCAATTGCACCATACACAACAGGTTTTACGGTATAGCCCAATGTAATATCTGGTTTTTCATTTTTAAACAATTTATATAAATTTTTGCAATATTTGATGTCTCCTAAAATACTTGTACCATTTTTGTTCATGGGTATTTCAACAAATTTTGCACCTAAGGCTTCAATTTTATCAACATCAGTTTTATCAGGTCCAGTTACAATGACATCATAGCCTTTATTGATAATTTCTTTTATTAAGTCGCCGCGGAAATTATAAACCGTTCGGTTTTTGGGAGAAATTAAAACAAATTTCAAAATAACACCTCAATAATTTATTTTTGGGGATGATAAAATAAAGTTCTTAAATAGTAATAGGCTTTCTCCATTAATATTCGATAACTATGAAAGTATAAATTCGCAATTTCAACATCAGCTTCAACGATAGCCTTATTTTTATATTCCATAATTCGTTTATGTACTGAATCAGACTTTCTTTCTTCATGTGGGAAAGATAAAAACAATTCTAAAATTTTACGATTATTCATAGGCATGGTTGTTCGGTGATATAGTTGCTGTGAAGAAACAACAGACACTCCCCAAGATGCCATACGTACTTCCCAATATATTAAATCTGTATGTTCAAAATTATGTATAGGCTTTTCCAAACCTATTTCACGTAAAAACTTATAATATTCTTTATCAGTCCAACGAAGCAAAATCGGATGACCAAAAAATCTTGTTTGAAAAATGCTTAAATGCCTTTCATTTAGACGTTTTGGCATTTTGATTTTATATTTTCTCTCAAAGAAAACTCGTGCCACTTCAGACGCCCAAGATTTAAGTTCAACATCATAAGCATCGAGGCGATTAAGATATATGTATTTTCTTATTTCGTTGTCAGCAAGATTTACAAAATAATTAGTATTATGTTGTAATATCTTTTTTATAAAATCAAAGTCTTCAATTTCACTATTCTCTTGCGGAATATTGTAAAGAGTGTGTTCAAGACCTAAATTTTCACAAATTTTTGCCGCACCTTTAGCATCAACCAACTCCTGTGGTTTTGAATAAAAGCTGAAATATGAAAACTTATCATATAAACCGTTTGCGCACGCAAGGGTTGTTTTGCTGTCGGTACCACCAGATAGAGAAATGGTACATCTGTTCCACTTTTTGGAGCAACATTCAATACCTCGATTTATAAGGTCGCCAATTTTTTTAATATTTTCAGTTTTTTCTTCTTCTGTAACAAATTCGGGATGTGGCATCGTTGGGTAAAAACGTTTAATTTCAAACTTACCATCATAATTCAAATAGGTATTAGCACCCAAACGCTTTAATTCGTCATATGGTGTTATATTGCCTGGTAAATTACGATTACCTATATTATAACATTTTGATTGAACAAGTTTTTCAACCTTTTTGTTTATTTTAAGATCACATATATCTGCTACAAGTTGCGGATGCTCGGTAATATACATAGTATCATTTACCTTACCAAAATAACAACCCGTAAGTGAGCAAGCGTCTTGGCAAGCAATAACATTTTGACCATCAATTAAAATTATAATATGAAGTCCCGTAAGTTCAGAAACCTTATTGAAATATGCTTCCATACTTTGTGTATACGCAGAAATTAAATCAAGACAAATCTCATTTTCATCATATTTCATATCAAAAGGATTGTATGCATGACCTATTATAACAGCACAAATGTCACCTTTCGTCACCGTATATACTGTTTGGCTTTGTTGAACGTATAAATAGTAACTACCAACATTTTGTATATTCCATAAACCATAAAAAGGATAAGCGTTTGTGTTAGATAAAAGTTTGTTCGTAAAAAGATAACCTCTTCTAAACAATAAATCGCGATATTCTGGTAATATATCTAGCGTTTCCTTAATTTCTCTTTTTAATATGTTTAAAATCATTTGTTATACATCTCCAGATTATGTAAAATAATTTTTGTTAGTCTTCCTATATTGTCATCACCAACAAAACTGTTATGTGGAGTAATAATTACATTCGGCACATCCCAAAGTAGACTATCGTTCGCAAGAGGTTCATTTTCAAAAACATCTAAAACAGCTCCGAAAAGTTGTCCGTTTTGCAAAGCACAAATTAAGTCGTTTTGATTAACTATAGCACCACGAGCGATATTAACAAGAATTGCATTTGATTTAAAATGTGAAAACATTTTTTTATCAAACATATATTTTGTTTTTTCGGTAAGCGGAAGTGTCAAAACAACGATATCTGACTTAATTAAAGCTTCGATTATATTCTCAAGTGGAAAATATTTATCGTATATATCGCTTTGCGGCTCGTGAATATCTACTGCATAAACTGTTGTATCAAATGCTTTAAAACGTTTTGCACATTCTTGACCCACATTACCAAAGCCAACTATACAAACGGTTTTACCCGAAAGTTCCAAAAGTCCTCTATGCTTGTCCCACTTGTGTAGTTTTTGATTATCATAAAAAAATCTACTTTGTTTGTACAAATCAAGCACACCGCATATGGCAAATTCGGCCATCGGTATACTATAAACACCACGAGCATTAAATATTTGAATATCATGCTCTTTTACATACTTCATATCAACTCTATCATAGCCAGCGCTTGTAAGTTGTACGTATTTTAGGTTAGAAAATTTTTCAATAGGGTGGTGTAAGAACAAGCCGTTACAAATGACACCCTCTACCCAATCATAAGAACAAGGTAAATCTTCTTTTTCCATTTTATGAAAAAGCACGTTGTTGCCGATATTAGAAATCATATTAAGCTGTTCTTGTGTACAATTAAATGCACCCGTAACCAATAGATTCATTTAAATTCCTCTTAATTACAAATTTCTTCTACAATTTTTTGAAGTTCACTATGATTTTTATAAAAAAATTCTTCGTTTTGCTTTGAACAAAATTCTTCATATTCACGTATTCTTTTTACGCCATTTTCAAAAGTGCTTTTGATTTCATCCAAATCTTGAATAATATTTGTATTGCAAAACGCACGTGAAAGAATAACGCAAGTAGAACCTAAAGCATAATGCTCTGGTAAAACTTTTTTACCGGGTAGTGCTCCACCGTTAAGTGTTGCCATTCCACCAAAACCAAAAGAAAGATTTTTTTCTTTGAATTTTTCCGTTATCTTTTGAACAGTGCCATCTGCAAGAATCGAAAATAAAAATTTACGACCATAATCTAAACTTAAATCATTAAGACCAATATAAACTTCATCAATACCACCAATTGATAGAATGCTGTCAATGTTTTCAACCGAAGCTGCACTTTCAAATAAAAGCATTGTCTTTGCCCTACCGTTTACAGCATTAATAAAACGCTTTACATCAGCAGAAGTTTTAAAATACGGCAACATTATAATATCTGCACCGGCATTTACAACCTCGTTTATTTCATCTTCGGTTGAATTATAATCATTAGATGCATCATGTACTGGATTTACACGCACCAAAAGTTCTGCCTTAGTAAGAACTTTTTTAATAGCAGCAGCATCTTTCGGAGTGTGACGATTTTGAACAGTGTCCATACCACCCTGACGGAGATTTTTCCCAATATATTCTAAATCAACAAAAATACGATTAACACCTGCTGATTCAGCAATCAAAGCAATATCGGTACGATTTGTTATATACATCAGTTTTAGTGACATAAAGTAACCTACCTCACTTATTTACCGTTTCTTTTGTAACTGTTTCTCCCACATTTTCGTTGTCGGCATTAGTAAATACTTTAAAAACTGTCATAAAGCAAATCTTTATATCAAGCCAAAAAGAAACATTGTCAACATACCAATTATTGAGCTCAATACGTCTTTTCCATTCAACAGCCTTACGGCCATTTACTTGCGCCCAACCTGTAATACCGGGACGAACATTAAACATTCTACGCTGCTCCGCGGTATACTCATCAATAGGCCATGGATGATATGTAAGGGGAGGACGAGGACCAACAAAACTCATATCACCTTTAAGTATGTTAATTGCTTGTGGCAATTCATCAATACTTGTTTTACGTAAAATATTACCAACTTTGGTAACACGTTTATCGTTATTATCTGAGTAAACACCGCCCTTTTCAGCACCTACACACATTGAACGAAATTTGTATATGTAAAACTCTTTTCCACCAAGTCCCAAACGTTTTTGTTTAAATATAACAGGACCTTTAGAATCTAATTTAATTGCGATAGCAGCAAACAGCAAAACGGGCGAAAGTATAATTAAAAGTAACATAGATATGATAATATCAATAACTCTTTTGAAAAATTTACTGTACATAATACAT
>JAZQJA010000050.1:0-4526 GCA_045541455.1 Eubacteriales bacterium | reverse complement strand
TTACCGCTGAGGACTTAAAGGAACTCGCAGCTCAGTTCAAAGCTGAATACAAAGCTAAAATCGGCAAAGATTTCCCCTCTGACCCCAAGCAACAGTGAATGGGCGCTGTTGAAGCTGTATTCCGTTCTTGGGACAACCCCCGTGCAAACGTTTACAGACGTGACAACGATATTCCGTATTCCTGGGGTACCGCTGTTAACGTACAGATGATGGCATTCGGTAACATGGGTGATAACTGTGGTACCGGTGTTGCATTTACTCGTGACCCTGCTACCGGTGAAAAGGGACTTATGGGTGAGTTCCTTACCAATGCACAGGGTGAAGACGTTGTTGCAGGTGTTCGTACTCCTATGCCCATTGCTGAAATGGCAGAGAAGTTCCCCGCAGCATTTGATGAATTTAACAAGGTTTGCGCAATCCTTGAAGATCACTACAGAGATATGCAGGATATGGAATTCACCGTAGAAGACGGTAAGCTCTATATGCTTCAGACACGTAATGGTAAACGTACAGCTAAGGCTGCTCTTAAGATTGCTTGTGACCTCGTTGACGAAGGTATGATCGACAAGAAACAGGCTGTTGCTATGATCGATCCTCGTAACCTTGATACACTCCTCCACCCACAATTTGATGCTAAAGCTCTTAAGGCTGCTACCCCTGCAGGTAAGGGTCTTGGCGCTTCTCCAGGTGCTGCTTGCGGTAAGGTTGTATTTACTGCTGAAGATGCAGAGGCTTGGAACGCACGTGGTGAAAAGGTTGTTCTTGTTCGTCTTGAGACCTCACCTGAAGATATTACAGGTATGAAGGCTTCTCAGGGTATTCTTACAGTTCGTGGCGGTATGACCTCTCACGCTGCCGTTGTTGCTCGTGGTATGGGTACTTGCTGTGTATCCGGTTGCGGCGACATCATTATGGATGAAGAAAACAAGAAGTTTACACTTGCAGGCAAGACCTACAACGAAGGCGATTTCATTTCTATTGACGGTTCTACCGGTAACATTTATGACGGCATTATCCCAACTGTTGATGCTGAAATCGCAGGCGAATTTGGTCGTATTATGGATTGGGCTGACGAGTTCCGTACTCTTAAGGTTCGTACAAATGCTGACACACCTGCTGATGCTAAAAAGGCTCGCGAATTGGGTGCTGAAGGTATCGGTCTTTGCCGTACCGAGCATATGTTCTTCGAAGCTGATAGAATCGCTGCTTTCCGTGAAATGATTTGCGCTGACACAGTTGAAGAACGCGAAGCTGCTCTTGACAAGATTCTCCCCTATCAGCAAGGCGACTTTGAAAAGCTTTACGAAGCACTTGAAGGCTGCCCTGTTACCATTCGTTTCCTCGATCCACCTCTACACGAGTTCGTTCCTACCGAGGAAGCTGACATTGCTGCTTTGGCAAGCGCTCAGGGCAAGACTGTTGCTGACATTAAGAATATCATTACAGGTCTTCACGAATTCAACCCAATGATGGGTCACCGTGGTTGCCGTTTGGCAGTTACCTATCCTGAAATTGCTGCTATGCAGACAAAGGCTGTTATTCGTGCAGCTATCAATGTTAAGAAGGCTCATCCTGATTGGGACCTTGTTCCTGAAATTATGATTCCTCTTACCGGTGAAGTTAAGGAAATGAAGTTCGTTAAGAACATCGTTGTTGCTACTGCTGACGCTGAAATCGCTGCTGCAGGCGCTGACCTTAAGTACGAAGTAGGTACCATGATGGAAATTCCACGTGCTTGCCTTACTGCTGACGAAATTGCTAACGAAGCTGAGTTCTTCTGCTTTGGTACAAATGACCTTACCCAGATGACATTCGGTTTCAGCCGTGATGACGCCGGTAAGTTCCTTACAGCTTACTATGACAGCAAGATTTATGAAAATGATCCATTTGCTAAGCTTGACCAGAACGGTGTAGGTAAACTTATGGATATGGCTGTTACTCTTGGTAAGAAGGTTCGTCCTACAATGCACTGCGGTATCTGCGGTGAACACGGTGGCGACCCAGTATCTGTAGAGTTCTGCCACAAGATTGGTCTTGATTACGTATCATGCTCACCATTCCGTGTGCCGATCGCTCGTCTTGCTGCTGCACAGGCTGCTATTAAAGAAAGCAAGTAATTGCTGACTTTTGTTCTTGTATAACCCTTTTTAATCTCAACCCGCCAAAAAAGGACAAACTTTTTTAGCGTGAGAGAAAAAAGAAAAAACAAGAGAATAACGTGAAAAACGACCTTGTGTACCTTTCAGGTAAGCAGGGTCTTTTTTTATGCACTGACAGGACTCATTGCACTAGCAGCACGTCAAAACACTGACCGACAAAACTATGGGTGCACTGGCAACTCTAAATGCACTGGAAATCCATAAGAAATCTTTTTATTTCCCTCTTTATCATTGTTTTCCTACGGTGTATTTACCTTTGCTAATGCACTGGCAAACCTTAATAAAACCGCATAAAATGGGCATTTCAGCGCTGAGAAAGCTACGCTAATTTCAGCGTCATTCCATTTCTTTCAATCTATTTCTTGTTAATCCGCTTACTTCCTGTTAATTCCCCTTATTTCGGACGGAGGGTGAAAAAACGGGAGAAAAAAGGAGCCTCTTAATTTCCAAATTGCACTCCGCAAGTCTCATTAGGCTTGACCCGATGATGAGAAATACGGAGAAAAAATTGGAGAAAAAGAGGAAGAAAAAGGGCGGGTCAAATGGAGAAAAAATGGGATAGAATGAGGATAAAAAAATTTGTCCCTTTGACGATAAAAAGGTTTGTCCTGTAACAACTTTATAAAACAAAACTATCCGCCCGAGGAAACTCGGGCGGATTTTTCTATACTTATTGCAAAGAAATTTGTTTTTTGCTACAATAATTCCAAGAGGTGATTTTATGAACGACTATGTAAAGCAATGTGTGAATTCAAGAGTTGACTTTTTCAACAAATATTATACGGTGCCAGCAGAACTAAAACCCGAAGTCGAAGCTTTTATTAATGAAATTAATAAATTGGGTGATGCGGCAACTGATGCCGTGGATTTTGAAAATAAGTTTGCTTCAAGCGATCTAAGCGAGCGCTTCAACAGTCTGCTTACTCGTTGTATCCCGAAAGCATATAATATGACAAATGAGGAAAAGCAGCATTCAAAAGAAACTGCAAAAGAAATTTTCAAAGAGGACCGTTCCCGTATTATCAAGGAAGCTGCAGAAGAAGCGGTAGAGTACGCTAATATTATGGCCAACGAAGAACTAATCGCTAAACGTAGAGAATTAATGATAGAAGAGGGTGTGTTTGACGAATACACTCGAGCCTCAAACGCTGCAGATATTATAACCGAAAGCGGCAGCTTTTTAAAAAACCTCTTTAAAAAGAAAAAATAATTCCACTTTTGCCTATTGCAACACAGGCTGCTATAAAGGAAAGCAAATAGTTGCTGACTTTATAAAACAAAACTATCCGCTCGAAGAAATTCGAGCGGATTTCTATTTAATTTTATTGCAATTCAAAAATTATATATTATAATGTTATACACGGAGGTGACTGAGAAATAAAATTACAGAGGTGAAACGATGAAAGCCAATATTGATATTACCAGTATTTTTAAGGTAGTATTTGAAAATTTACCAAAAGAACAGGTAGGTATCGTTAGTTGCTATTTAGGCACAATTGGAGCAGCACTTATAGTGTATAAGTTAAAGCTTGACCATGATTACAAAATGGCCGAACTGAATGCGGCATAATTTTAAGTTATAATTTGTTATCAAAGTTTTAACATTGTTATTTGAATATTATATATTCATTATGATTGTTGTTCGATAGATTCATTAATTCATCTCCTTTCCGTGAGTCTTGACGTTACATAGACAAAAATCTCAGTCATCTTCTTAAAGCATTGGTTTGAGCAAATGCTTTTTCTTTTGTGTTGATTTTTATTCTTAAATAATGTAAAATATTTGTATATTCTACAATCAAAAATAAGGAGTTTTTATAGTGAAAAAATTGTTGGCATTTATTTTGGTATTTACATTATTGTTTTGTATGTGTGCGTGTTCCTCAATGTCAAACACCGATACTAATTCAAATCAAAATAGTGACATTGAAAGCAATTTAACTAACAGCGTAAATTCCCTGCCCGATTCAAGCACCGAATCTAATCATTTCAATTATTCTACATCAACCGAAACAGTAGAAACAAACTCTAACAGTAATAATACTATTAACAACTCTTCCGCGAATAACGAAATAAAAGATACAGATAGAACGGAATCCACCCCAACAACAAACACAACCTCAAAAATCACCGATAATAAAGAAGAAACTTCTAACAATAACAGTGAACCAAGGCCGACTTTTAGTCAAGGATTAGAATTTAAAAAGACATCGGATGGATTTAAAGTAGTTGGAATAGGAACTTGCACTGATATTGACATTGTAGTACCTTCTTTTTACTTAAATGGAAATGTCACAGCTATTGCCGCGCAAGCATTTGCAACTTGTGATTGGATAGAGAGTGTAACATTACCGAACAGTGTTACAT
>JAZQJA010000049.1:0-60914 GCA_045541455.1 Eubacteriales bacterium | reverse complement strand
CACCTTGTCAGGGGAGGTGGATAGATTATGGGGAACCCCGAAAAGGTGAAACCTTTTTGGGGATAAGGAGAGGAAAGCGCCATCGTGGAGTGATGAAGTGCATGAAGCACGGAACAATAGGCGCTTTACCTCGACGTGACGGAGGGGTAGTTTTAAAGAATTGCAACAAATAAAAAAGGAGCTGTAAAAAATCGGTTTTTACAGCTCCTTTATATACCGTGGTTAGTCTATTCCGTTCTTGTGAGAAACTGACAGTATGCGTATACGTTTTGTATCTTCTTTGCCTCGACACCGTCATCCGCCTGTATTATCGGCTGTGTTTCGGACGATGTTATGTACAGCTTGAACACTATCGCATCCTGACCCGGGCGCATATTACGGATCTTTTTATAAGTAAGCTCGCGCTTTGCAGCACCGATGTGATCAAATATCACCGCCTCAATATCGGGATTGCTGAAGCATTTTAAAATCTCTGTGTCGTCGTGAAGATCAAGGATATGCTTTGCTTCCTCAAACGACAGATTGTAGCATTTAAAGCTACCTTCATTAAGTACACTCATCATACTGCTGTTATCAAGTAACAGTAACGGCAAATTTTTATCCATTATTTGCGCCTCCTTTAATCGTTATTCCCTACATATATATGAGGGGTTTATTATAGTATACATTTAATTCTCTTGTCTGTCAATATTATATACAAAAAAAGTTGATTTTGTTTCATTTTTGTGTGCTTTTCGCACAACTGTTTCCGGTTTTTTAGTAAAATATGCGTATCACTTTTAAATTCATTTTTTCAAGTTCTTTTGTACGCAATGCATCTGCTTTTATCTGCTCATCGGTATAATGTCCGCCGCCGTCAAGCTCAATAAATACCACCCCAAAGCAAAAAGCGAGGGAAAATCCCTCGCTTTCCTGAAATATATGCCCCGATTATTTTTTTAAATATTCCTTATGGAACTTTGTAAATATAACAGATGCCTCGGCACGTGTACCCGTGCCTTTTGGGTCAAAAGTATTTGCGCCCTTGCCGTTTACAATATCTGCCTGTTGGCAAGTATAAACCGCTGTCTTTGCCCATTTACTGATGCTTGCGTCATCAGCAAAGTTCTCTTTGGCTTCAACTGTTTTAAGGGTGATACTCTTAAATTTTGCATAATTCACAAGCATCACACACATCTGCTCGCGGGTTACGTTTGCATTCGGATCGAACTTTCCGTCACCAACGCCATTAACTACTCCGTTTTCGCTTGCCCATTTAACCGCCGCCGTAAACCACTTGCCGCTTGGAACATCTGTAAACTTGGTTGCGACATTTCTGTTTGAAGTATCAACGCCCTCAAGGTTTGCAAGAACTTGCACAAACTGTGCGCGTGTGATGTTATCATTTGGTGAAAAGGTGCTCTCACTTGTACCGCTGAAAATACCGTACGTTACTGCATAGTCAACGTACTCTTTAAACCATTTATTTTCATCAACGTCTGTGAATTTTTTTGAAGAGTCAATAATAGAAATATCTTTCCAGGTTGCATAGAGAGTAACGTCCTCTGTTACAGTTATCGAACTACCCGAGGCATATACACTACCGGTTGCTTTGCCGACTGCCCAACCATTAAACTGTTTATATTTAGGGGCATTAAATTTGCAAGAAGGAAGAGTATATTTGCCTTTTTCGATAATCACATCGGACATTGTTCCGCTGCCGCCGCCTGATGCAAAAGAAACCGTACGGGTATCAAAAGGATTGAGAATCAGCACACCGCTAAAACACCCATCCTCTAAATTGTATGAGCCAAGCACTGTTCCATTAGCACAAGTCACGTTACTCATAGTTAAATTCGAAATAATGTAGCCGGGTTTTGAAGTCAGTTTAAACGCAACTATATAGGCGTTGTCTGTTTTGTCAAAGTATTCACCAACGTTTCCAATATCATCGGGCATACCATCGCCGTTGGTATCCTTTAAGATTGCAACCTCGTATTCACTGACGTTAACGTTACTGTTGTTAACGGTTATTCTTAAATCGCTGACCTTTCCTCCAAGCCTGTATCCGTTAACGGAAAGTTCAAGCGCGTTAATTTCAACGGGTGGATGAATAGTCGGGTTGTTCTCGATGACAATAGTGGATGAATAAACCGCAATATACGCAAATTGGGCAGAAACTGTCGGAACACCGTTATTGTTCATCGTCCATTCCTTGCCGTCAACAGTTAACGTAACGGGACTGCCGAGTTCATATTGATTAAAGTCATCCCCGTCAACACGCAGCTGTGTTGAGGCACGCCATTCACCTGGGGTAAAATAACCCGAGTATTGAGTTTCCCACACACCGCCTACCTTTTTCTGCCAATTAAAGTTGGCGGATGTATCGGTAATGTAAGCCGGAGAGCCTTTTGTAATGTTGATATCTGCAACTTTCAAATCACCATAAAGAACAGCGATTTCCGAGATATTGGAGGTTGCTTCAACTTCATAGATTTTAGTTTTTGACGATATGTCTACCCATGCCGCAATAACGGTGGTGTTTTTTGTGAGTACAACAGTATCGCCTACGTTATATAAATCATACTGACCGGCCGAGTTCTGAATCATCCAGCACTTGAATTCTTTTCCCGAAGGGGCTACAAAGCTGCACTCCGGCAGGTTATAGGCTGTTTTTCCCGTAAGATTCGTCATACTTCCCGAGCCCCAGCCCGAATCAAAAGACAGTGTATATCCGACAGGAGAAACGTAAAATTCCTTCTCGAAAAGAATATGGGTGTTGTTTTCAAGAAGGCTAAGTGACGTAACGTTCAGAGAATTGACTCTTACAGATACGTTGCCTGAAAAACTGCTAAGAGTAGTTAAACGCACCTTTAAAGTGTAAGTTTTTCCGCCTTCAAAGCTTTCAAAAGAAGACATTAAATTATCGCCGTCTAACCATTCGTATGCATATATCGACACATTGTCGGTGCCGACAGTCGGCTTTATTGGAGTGTTGCCGTGAAAAGGAACTTCAACAGTCAAGTCTACCGAACCAATGACGCCTGATGCATATGACACAACCGAAATGCTTGCAAGTAATATTAGTATGCATAGGAATATGGAAATAAGTCTGTTTTTCATAAATACCCTCCTTCTTTCTTTTTTAATATATCATAAGCCGTATAATATTGCAATAAAATAACCTGATAACCTCTAAAAACGTATCTGACATTTGTTATTTTGCCCTCGTAACAAATTATAAGGGAGATACAAACTTTCGTTCATATCTCCGTTACCCGCGCGCTGAAAGACAAAGCAATAAATCACGGCAAAGCCGTGAATGTAATCAATGCGAAGCATTTGTATGTAATCGCAACGCAGGTTGCGTATGTAATCAAGCCGAAGAAATATTCCTTGTGGTGACGACATGCACGCTGTCGCGTGATTACATTCCGCTTACGCGGATTACATACCAAGCCTTCGGCTTGGGTTCGAGTCCCTTTCATACTGCACAAAATAATAAAGACAGCCAGTCCCAAGGGACTAACTGTCTTTATTGGCGCGCTGAAAGGGACGCAGGCGTTGCCTGCCCTGCTTGACGACCGCTCCGCACTGCTCGCGGTACCCGTCTGCGCATCACAAAACTAAAAAACAGTCCACCGGACTGTTTTTCTTTACGTTTTGTGCCCCCTCGGGGTTCGAGTCCCTACCAATGCAAATAATAAAGACAGTCAACCCTAATGGGTTAACTGTCTTTATTGGCGCGCTGAAAGGGACTCGAACCCCCGACCTTCTGATTCGTAGTCAGACACTCTATCCAGCTGTGCTATCAGCGCTTATTTTTGGTGCGAGTATTATAATACCACACTTTATTTGTAAAATCAAGTGTTATTTTTGTTTTTTGTTTTTTATTCAATATTGTTATAAATAACTCAACATTATAATATTTACTTTTATTTTTAGTTGGGTTATAATTTCATATAACTACGGGGGGTGATAAAGTGAAAACTTTACTTGGTTTTTTAAAGCCGCTGTCTAAAAAAATAGCAGTAACGGTTATGCTTAAAACACTCGGTACGATGGCAGAACTGATGTTACCTTACATCTTAAGCCATATTTTAAAAAATGTAATACTGCACCAAAGTGTTAAAGAAATTTTGCTTTGGGGCTTAATTATGATTATCTTTTCAGGTATCGCCTGTCTTGGCAACGTTTTAGCTAACAGACGTGCCGCATTTGTTGCAATGCAGTTTGCAAAAAACTACCGACATGCGCTTTTTGAAAAAACCCTCTCTCTATCTGCCCGACAGATTGATAAATTTACAGTACCTTCGCTTGAGGCACGCATTACTACCGACACTTACAATACACACCATTTTGTAAATATGATACAGCGAATGGGAATACGCGCGCCGATTTTATTTGTTGGCGGTATAATCATGACACTTATAATGGACGTTCGCCTTGCTCTTGTTATGATTGCAATTGCACCGCCTTTATTTATTACTGTCATTTTTATCCGTAAAAAAGGTGTGCCGTTATATTCAAAAGTACAAAAATCAGTTGACTCAATGATTCGCGTTGTGCGTGAAGATTCGGTTGGCATACGCGTTATAAAAGCGCTTTCAAAACGTGATTATGAATACCGCCGTTACGATGAAGTAAACCGCACCCTAATACACGACGAAACAAAAGCGGGAATTGTTATGGGAAGCGTTTCGCCGATAATGACGCTGTTTATGAATGGCGGCATTATTGCCGTTGTCGCGCTTGCTGCGTTTTATGTTAACCGTGGCATTTCAAGCCCCGAAACAGTCATTGCTTTTATGCAGTATTTTACTTTGATTTCAAACGCACTTATGGCTATAACCCGTATATTTATGATGTATACAAAATGTGATGCTTCAGCGCAGCGTGTTGAAGAAATATTAAACACACCTGAGGATATATCGGTTATGAGCGAAAGCGATTATCCGCCTGTAAGCACCGATGCACACATCAAATTTGACAATGTAAACTTTTCGTACAGAGGTAAAATCAACAACCTTGATAACATAAGTTTTGAATTAAAAAAGGGTGGCTCGCTTGGTATTATCGGTGCTACCGGTTCGGGCAAGAGCACACTTATAAAACTGCTGTTAAGATATTATGACACCGACAGCGGTGCGATATACATAAACGGTAAAAACATTCGCACTTATCCCAAAAACGTATTTTACAAAATGTTCGGCATTGCAATGCAACACGACTTTTTATACAACGATACTATTGAAGAAAACATTAAATTTGGCAGAGAATTAAGCCATGAAGATGTTGTGTCAGCCGCAAAAATTGCACAGGCAGACAGTTTTATAACAGATTTTGCAGACGGTTACGAACATATACTTTCACAAAAGGGTACAAACATATCAGGCGGTCAAAAGCAACGTATTTTAATATCGCGTGCAATTGCAGCAAAACCCGATATACTTATTCTTGACGACAGTTCATCGGCGCTTGACTACAAAACCGATGCAGCACTGCGCTATGCTCTTAACAATTCGATGAGTGACACCACTGTTGTAACTGTGGCACAGCGTGTAAGTTCTATTAAAGACTGCGATATCATTATTGTGCTTGACCACGGCAAAATAATCGGTATGGGTGACCATGATTTTCTTATGCAAAGTTGTACCGAATATAAAGAGATAAGCGACTCACAGATGGGAGGTGCTTTCGTTGACTAACACACCACCTAAATCCGAAAAACTTGATAAAAAAACTACACGCCACGTATTTTTACGGTTGCTGTCTTACATTTTAAAGCATTGGCCGTTATTTTTGCTGGCACTTGCTATGACACTTTTGGCAAATCAACTTGCCCTGCTCGGCCCAAAATATTCAGGTGAGGCAATTGATGCTATTGCAAATGCCGCCGGTGTTCAGTTTGATACGGTGTGGAAAAATGTAACGCTGATGATTATATGTTATCTGTTATCAGCACTTGCAAGTTATACTCTTGCAATAATTATGATAAAACTGAGTCAGAAGGTTGTATACCGTATGAGAAAGCAATTGTTTGAAAAATTGCTTACTTTGCCGGTAGGGTATTTTGACTTGCACCCGACAGGCGATATTATCAGCCGCATTTCTTACGATATTGACACAGTTAACAGCACACTCTCGCACGATGTTGTGCAAATTATGGCAAGCCTTTATACCGTTATTGGTTCGCTTGCTTTTATGTGGCAAATTTCAAAACCGCTTATTTTAGTGTTTGTGTTTACTATACCGATTTCAATTTTATCAACACGCTATCGCACAGTAAAAGTACGTCCGTTGTTTCGCAAACGCTCGCAGAAACTGGGTGAACTTAACGGATATGCAGAAGAAATGCTATCGGGACTGAGAATTATAAAAGCATACAACCGTGAAAAAGCAATCGGCAAAAGGTTTGACATACGAAACACTGACACAATGAACGCCTACTACAATGCCGACTATTACAGTTCGTCCTATGCACCTATTATAAACCTTATAAATAACCTTTCCATTTCGCTTGTAACTGTTCTTGGCGGCATACTGTATATGCTATCTGTGGGCGGAACGGTGGTTAAAGGCTCGATGTTTTTCATAACACTTGGCGGTGTTGCACAGTTTGTGCAATATTCACGCAAGTTTGCAGGACCTATTAATGAGTTTTCTAATATTCTTCACGAGTTTCAGTCTGCCTTTTCGGCAGCCGTTAGAATTTTCCGTATAATTGACGAGCCGAGTGAGCCGGAAGACAACAAAAATGCTGCAGACCTTGATAATGTTAAAGGCGAAGTTGAATTTAAAGATATAAAATTTGGATATACACCCGACAAAACAATTCTTCACGGCATAAGCGTTAATATACAAAAGGGAGAAACTGTAGCCATTGTAGGACCGACAGGTGCCGGTAAAACAACCATTATCAGTTTGCTTATGCGCTTTTATGATGCAAATTCGGGAAGCATATCGGTTGATGGAAAGAACATACTTGAAATCACAAGAAAATCGCTCAGACGTGCATATACAATGGTATTACAAGACACGTGGTTATTTAACGGCACGATTTACGAAAATATTGTTTACGGCAGAGAGAATGCTACGCTTGACGAGGTGAAAGCGGCGGCAAAAGCTGCAAAAATCGACAGATTTATAGACAGTCTGCCTGATGGATACAACACTGTTATATCAGATGACGGTGTTAATATTTCAAAAGGTCAGCGTCAGCTTATAACCATCGCACGCGCTATGATTTCCGACTCGCCAATGCTAATTCTTGACGAGGCTACATCGAATGTTGACTCGCGCACAGAAATTAAAATTCAAGAGGCTATGACTGAACTTATGAAAGGCAGAACTTGTTTTGTCATAGCACACAGACTTTCGACAATACAAAATGCAGATAAAATTTTAGTGTTACAAAACGGAGTTATAACCGAATCGGGAAATCACAACGAACTTATATCTCGCGGCGGGTTTTACAGTACTCTTTATAACTCTCAGTTTGAATAGGTGAAAAAATGAAAGATATATCAAATATAGATAAAAATTTAGTTGTCAAAACGGCTGTTGACGGGCTTGTATACTATAACGCAACAAACGAGCCGTTTAGTATCCACGGTCTTATACTGCCAAGTGAAGATGTGCCTTTTTACACCCGTATACCAAACAATATTGCAAAAAGCGTAAGTGAAGGGGTATATAATTTAAACAGTTCTACTGCGGGCGGAAGAATTAAGTTTAAAACCGACTCTAAAACAATAGCAATTAAAGTAAAATTGTCAAAAATAAGTTGGTCTTCACACTTTACACTATGCGGAAGTACAGGGTTTGACCTTTATGCAAACGGAAAATATGTAAACACATTTATGCCGCCCAAAACTATGGAACTTGAGTACAGCGCATCACGCGAGTTACCTGACAAATCAATGCGGGAAATAACAATTAATTTCCCTACATACTCGGGGGTTGAAAGCCTTGAAATAGGGCTTGAACCTGACTGTGCATTACAAAAAAGCGATGGATACAAACTTTCAAAACCGATTGTATATTACGGTTCGTCAATAACACAAGGCGGATGTGCATCGCGACCGGGCAATACATACCAAGGACATATTGAGCGAAGATTTAATGCTGACTATATAAACCTTGGCTGGTCGGGCAGTGCCAAAGGTGAAAACGAGATGGCGCACTACATTGCAGGGCTTGATATGTCGGCATTTGTATATGATTACGACTACAACGCACCAAGCATTGAGCATTTAGAAAATACGCATGAGCGTATGTTTAAAATAATACGCGAAAGCCACCCCGAAACACCTGTTATAATGATGACAATTCCTCACCCGTATACAACCGAGAATTTTGCAAAGCGGAAAGAAATTATAAAACAAACTTATCTTAACGCAAAAAACAGCGGTGACAACAATGTCTACTTTATTGACGGTGCCAAAATGATGCGTGTGTTTGGAGATGACGCCGCTGACAGCACAACAGTTGACAACTGCCATCCAAACGACCTTGGATTTATGTGTATGGCAAAAACCGTTGGCGATTTGCTGGAAAACATTTTATAAAAAAAGTTCTGAGATAAATCTCAGAACTTTTTTTAGTTATGTTTAATAAAATCCAGTATATCGTCAATAACCTGGGCACGCGTAAAGTCATTTAATATTTCATGACGTGCGTTACTGTAAAGTTTCATTTTTACATTACAGTTTTCCTTTTTAAGACGGTTGTAAACCGTAGTAACACCCTCACCGTAATCACCGACAGGGTCACACTCGCCAGAAATTAAAAACATAGGAAGCGTTTTGCTGACAGCCATTGACCAGACGGGTTTATTTGAAACGTGTTGTAGTTTTATAAGGTCGTAAAGAGCACAAGTGGTAAACTTAAAACTGCAGTATTTATCGTTTGAATATTTTTCGAGTTCTGCCTTATCGCTTGTAATCCAGGAATTTTTATTATTTTCACTTGCAAAGCGCTCGTTATACTTGCCAAACGCCATATCATAAATAAGTTTTGATATGTATTTTCCACCTTTAAACAGCGTTACAAGATTACACAGTACAAGTCCCATACCAGAAAGTTTATTCGGTCCGCCTGTACCGCAAATTATAAGTCCGGAAAGTTTTTCGGGATTTTTTAAAACTGCAAGGCGCACAACAAACGAGCCCATGCTGTGACCGAAAAGATAGCGCTTTTTATCGGGATAGTCCTGTGCAACAGCATCGCCAAACGCGTTTGTGTCATTGACAAGATAGCGAAATCCGTCGCTGTACCCAAAAAAACCGAGCTCGTCATCGGGAGATGAGTGCTTGTGTCCGATATGGTTGTGGCCAAACGCAACATATCCCGCGTTTGCAAGCGCTGTCATAAGCGGTTCGTACCTGTCAATATGCTCAACCATACCGTGCACAATTTGAACTATACCCTGCACCTGTCCGTCAGGCACAAATACCTTGCCGTAAAGGGTATGTATTCCGTCACTTGACGGTACTTTCTTTTCATAAACTGTCATTATATTTCACCTCTGGAACGACCGACCGCATTTTGCCAGCCGTTTAAATTTTTTTGTCTTTGGTCGTTTGACATAGACGGCTCAAAGCTTGTAAAAGTGCCTTGGTTATTTAAAAGTTCCTTTTGACTTTCAAAAAAGCCGCAAGCAAGCCCTGCAAGATATGCAGCACCTTTTGCCGTAGCCTCTTTTGAGTCAGGTCTTATAACTTTTATATCGGATATATCTGACTGAAATTGCATAAGCAAATTATTTGCGCTTGCACCGCCATCGGCATGCAGCGCAGAAAATTTAACACCTGCATCTGACTCCATTGCCTTTAAAATATCATTTGTCTGATACGCAATAGACTCAAGTGCAGCACGGATTATATGGTTTCTTCCGCTACCGCGCGTAAGACCGGTAATAGTACCGCGCGCATACATATCCCAATAAGGTGCACCAAGCCCTGCAAAAGCGGGCACAACGTAAACACCGCCGCTGTCTTTAACCTTTTTTGCAAAATATTCACTGTCTGCCGCGTCGTGAATAAACCTAAGTTCATCGCGAAGCCATTGGATAACCGCACCGCCGACAAACACACTGCCCTCCAGCGCATAACAAGGCGGTTGACCTTTACAACTTGCTGCCATTGTAGTTACAAGCCCGTTTTTACTCTCACACGGCGTCTGACCTACATTCATAAGCATAAAACAGCCTGTGCCGTAGGTGTTTTTAACATCGCCTTTTTCAAAACAGCACTGACCGAAAAGTGCTGCTTGCTGGTCACCTGCAATGCCGCACAGCGCAACCTTTGAACCCAACAAATCAACCGTTGCATAAATTTCAGACGACGAACAGACTTTTGGAAGCATTGATTTTGGAATATCCAATTCTTTTAACAACCGCTCGTCCCAACAAAGATTATGTATATCATACAGCATTGTACGCGACGCGTTTGTGTAGTCTGTTATATGCAATTTGCCGTTTGTGAGTTTATACACAAGCCATGTATCAATTGTACCAAACAACAGTTCACCGTTTTGAGCCTTTTCCCTTGCGCCCTCTACATTGTCTAAAATCCATTTTATTTTAGTGGCTGAAAAATAAGCATCAACTACAAGACCTGTTGTTTTCTTTATATAATCTGCAAGGCCGCGCTTTTTTAAATCCTCACATATATCAGAAGTGCGTCTGCACTGCCAGACAATTGCATTATAAATCGGTTTACCGGTAGATTTTTCAAAAACGACTGTTGTTTCACGCTGGTTTGTAATGCCTATTCCAGCAATTTCTTCAGGGTCAATACCGCCGGCAAGTACCGCTTCGGTCAGCGTTGCATATTGGTTTGCATATATCTCCATAGCATCATGTTCAACATAGCCGGGTTTGGGATAAATTTGCGTAAATTCACGCTGCGCCATTGACACGGTATCACCGTTTTTATCAAATATTACTGTTCGGGTACTTGTAGTACCTTCATCAAGTGCCACAATATATTTTTTCATAGCAGGCTCCTTATTTAGTATAGTTTTATGATATCATAAAACTATACTAAAAGCAACGGCCGTGTTTTTTCTTGTTGCACCGCTCGGGATTGTCACAATGATAGCAAATTTCATTTTGAAGCGGTTTGTTATTAAAAAAGTCTGAAATATTCTGTGTTGTCACTTTAGCAATTTCGTCAAGTGCGTCTTTTGTGAGATATGCCTGGTGCGAGGTTATAATTACATTAGGCATTGAAAGAAGACGCGCCAATACATCGTCTTGCAGAATATGACCTGAGCAATCCTCAAAAAATACATCTGATTCTTCTTCGTATACATCAAGGCAAGCAGCACTGATTTTTTTATTTTTAATGCCCTCGATAAGTGCTTCGGCATCAATAAGCGCACCGCGTGAGGTATTTAAAATCACTACCCCGTTTTTCATTTTTGAAATACTGTTTGAATTTATTATATGGTCGGTTTGCGGTGTAAGAGGACAATGCAAAGAAATAATATCACTGTTTTTATAAAGGGTATCAAGGTCGGTGTATTGTATGTTTGCCGAGTTGTCAGGATACGGATCATACGCCAGCACATTCATATTAAACCCTTTGCATATATCAATAAATACCTTACCTATTTTTCCTGTTCCGATAACTCCAACAGTACGGCCGTTTAAGTCAAAACCTGTAAATCCGTTTAAAGAAAAGTTGAATTCTCTTGTACGGTTGTATGCCTTGTGAATACGACGGATTGAGGTTAAAAGTAATGCCATTGTATGCTCTGCTATTGCATAGGGAGAATAGGCAGGCACACGAACTATATGAATTTTACCGAATGCTGTTTTAAAATCAACATTATTAAAACCTGCACAACGAAGCGCGATTAATTTAATCCCGTAAGACTCCAACTTTAAAATTACTTCTTTATCAAGTGTGTCGTTTACAAAAGCACAAACGCCGTCACAACCTTTAGCCAAAGTTACAGTGTCTAAATTTAGTTTCGTTTCGTAAAACTTAAAAGTAATATTGTGTTTTGAACCATAGTATTCAAAACCCTCTTTATCGTACGGTCGTGCATCAAAAAAAGCAAAAGTTTTCATTTTATATCTCCTTTTTTAATTAGTATTCTTATTTTATAACAAAAAAAACTATTTTTCTGCTATTTTTTTTAACGTATTGTTGACAGTAAGTTTACTCTATGTTAAAATTTCAATATAATTAATTATATAATATGGAGTCATAGCTGATGAAGCTTTTAGAAGAAAGAATCGTTAAAGATGGCATTGTTTTAGAGGGCAACGTACTTAAAGTGGGCAGTTTTTTAAACCACCAAATTGACGTTGCGCTTTTGCTTGAAATGGGTAAAGAAGTAAAGCGGCTGTATGAAGGTGAAAAGGCTACTAAACTTGTCACTGTCGAAGCATCGGGAATTGCAATCGCCACCGCTTTTGGTGCGGTTATGAACCTGCCTGTTGTTTTTGCAAAGAAAAATAAAACAAGTAATTTATCAGGTGAATTTTATTTTTCTAATGTTCATTCATACACCCATAATACAGATTATAAAATGGTTGTCGAAAAGCAGTTTCTCACTAAAGATGACCGCGTTATTATTGTAGACGACTTTTTGGCAAACGGTGCAGCACTTGAAGGGCTGTGCGATATTATAAATCAGTCGGGTGCAACCATTTTGGGCTGTGCAATTGCCATTGAAAAAGGTTTTCAACGCGGTGGGGACAAGCTTCGTAAAAAAGGCATCAGGGTTGATTCGCTTGCAGTAATCGAATCAATGACAGACGGTAAAATCGTTTTTTCAAAATGAATGTAATTTTATTTTACATATAAAAAACCAAAAGGAGAAAGAAAAAATGAAAAGAATTGTTGCTGTTTTGCTTGCACTTGTAATGCTTTTTGCTTTCACAGGCTGTAACGAAACCTCAAACGAAACACTCGGCATGAGCGAGTCGCCACTTGATTCAATCGACCTTACAGTTGATTATGAAGTTAAAGACGACTTTAAAATAGGCTTTATTTGCCTTCATGACGAGAGCTCGACTTACGACCTTAACTTTATCAACGCCGCTAAAGACGCTCAGAAAGCTATCGGTCTTACTGACGAGCAGGTTATCATCAAAACAAATATCCCCGAAGGCAACGAGTGCTACGTTGCCGCTGCTGACCTTGTTGACCAGGGCTGCAAAATCATCTTCGCTAACTCATTCGGCCATGAAGATTTTATGATTCAGGCTGCTAAAGAGTTTAAAGATGTTGAGTTCTGCCACGCTACAGGTACAAAAGCTCACACTGAAAAACTTGACAACTACCACAATGCATTTGCTTCTATCTTCCAGGGCAGATATCTTGCAGGTATTGCTGCAGGTCTTAAACTCAATGAGATGATTGAAGCTGGCGAGTTTACCGCACAAGAAGCTAAAATGGGTTACGTAGGTGCTTACACCTATGCAGAAGTTATTTCAGGTTATACTTCTTTCTACCTCGGTGCAAAATCAGTTTGCCCGACAGTTACCATGGAAGTTCAGTTTACAGGTTCATGGTATGATGCTACAGAAGAGAAAAACGCTGCTGAAGCACTTATTGCTAACAACTGTAAGCTTATAAGCCAGCATGCTGACTCAATGGGTGCTCCCTCTGCTTGTGAAGCTGCAGGTGTTCCAAACGTTTCATACAATGGCAGCACATACGATTCATGCCCCTCATCATTCATCGTTTCTTCAAGAATCGATTGGGCACCCTACTTCAACTACATTGTTGGTTGCGTATCAAAGGGCGAAGCTATTGCTACTGACTGGTGCGGTGGCATTGAAGAAGGTTCTGTTGTTTTAACAGGTATTAACCTTGACGTTGCAGCAGAAGGTACTGTTGATGCTATTACAAAGGCTGTTACTGACCTTAAAGCAGGCACAGTGAAAGTATTTGATACAGACAACTTTACTGTTGGCGGTAACGCAGTTACAACTTATACAGCAGATGTTGATACAGACGCTGCATTTACTCCCGATACAGAAGCTATCAAAGACGGATATTTTGACGAGTCATCTAACCGTTCAGCTCCTTACTTTGATGTAAGAATTGACAACATTAAGCTTCTCAACGAGAAATACTAAAAACACACAGGGCGGGACACTGTCCCGCCCGTTTTAGTTTTAAAAAAGTTTCTAAAAGTTTTAAAAGCTTTTTTAAAACTAAAAAACGGAGGAAAACAAAGTGGCTTCAGTTCCTGCTATAGAACTTAAAAACATTACAAAAACTTTTGGCAAAATTCAAGCCAACAAAAATGTTAACCTTGCTGTAAACCGCGGTGAGATACTATCTATACTGGGTGAAAACGGCAGCGGTAAAACAACGCTTATGAATATGATCGCCGGAATTTACTTTCCTGACAGCGGTCAGATTTTTATTGACGGCAACGAAGTTGTAATACAATCGCCAAAAGATGCTTTTAATTATAAAATTGGTATGATACACCAACATTTTAAACTTGTTGATGTATTTTCTGCTGCTGAAAATATTGTACTAGGTCTTGAAGATAAAGGCAAGTTTGATATTAAAAAAGCACAGACAAATATTAAAGAAATTGCAGATAAATACGGTTTTGACATTGACCCTGCAAAAAAGATACACGAAATGTCGGTATCGGAAAAGCAAACAGTTGAAATTATTAAAGTACTATACCGCGGTGCTGATATTTTAATTCTTGACGAGCCTACTGCTGTTTTAACACCGCAAGAAACACAAAAACTGTTTAATGTTTTACGCCGTATGCGCGACGACGGAAAATCAATTATTATTATAACACATAAAATGCATGAAGTGTTGGCTTTGTCCGACCGCGTTACTGTTTTACGCAAAGGTGAATTTATAGGCACTGTTACCACTTCGCAGACAAACGAGTCTGAACTTACCGAGATGATGGTTGGCAAAAAGGTTGAACTTAATATTGAACGTACAGATCCTGTAAATCCTGTACCGCGTATTGAAGTACACCATATTGACTGCACAAACCGCGAAGGAACTTTAGTACTTGATGATGTTTCGTTTACTGTTAATTCGGGTGAAATTCTCGGTATTGCAGGTATTGCAGGTTCGGGCCAGCGCGAATTGTTAGAGGTTATTGCAGGATTACAAAAATCGGACAGCGGTGCTGTTTTATACCACAACCCCAAAACTGACAATGTTGATAACCTTCAAAACAAAACACCCCTTCAAATTCGCGAATTGGGTGTCCGCCTTTCATTTGTACCGGAAGACAGACTGGGCATGGGACTTGTAGGTAATATGGATATTACTGATAATATGATGCTTCGCAGTTACCGTAAAGGCAAATCCATTTTCCTTGAAAGAAAGGCACCACATGACCTTGCGGAAAAAATAATTAATGACCTTGAGGTAGTAACACCGGGCACAACCACTCCTGTTCGCCGTCTTTCAGGCGGTAATGTTCAAAAGGTTCTTGTCGGCCGTGAAATTGCAGCATCACCCACCGTACTTATGGTGGCGTATCCTGTACGCGGACTTGACATAAACTCGTCATATATGATTTATAATCTTTTAAATGAGCAGAAAAAACGCGGCGTTGCCGTTATGTTTGTTGGCGAGGACCTTGATGTTCTCATCGAGTTATGTGACAGAATTGTCGTAATAGGCTCGGGTAAAATCACCGGAATTGTTGATGCTCGTAACACCACTAAAGAAGAAATAGGTCTACTTATGACAAAGTCATCATTTAAAGAAAGTGAGGTTAAATAACAATGGAAAAGCAAAACAAAAAAAGTCATCTTCTTTTTCACATTGTAAAGCGCGAGCCTATGCCGTGGTACAAGGCTATGCTTGTACGCGCGTTGGCTATTGTTTTAGCCTTACTTATAAGTGCTGTTGTTATTACACTGCTTGCAGACAAAAACCCGATTGATGTTTACATATCCATGATAAGCGGTGCATTTGGCTCACCGCTAAGGGCGTGGAGTTTATTTCAGAATATTGCAATATTACTTTGTATTTCGCTTGCTGTAACACCTGCTTTTAAAATGCGGTTTTGGAACTGCGGTGCTGAAGGTCAGGTACTTGTGGGCGGACTTGCAACTGTTGCCGTTATGATGTTTTTAGGCGATAAAATGCCGCTTGGGTTGTTGCTGGTTATTATGATTTGTGCTTCTATGCTTGCCGGTATGGTATGGGCACTGTTACCTGCAATATTCAAAGCGTTATGGAATACAAACGAAACGCTTTTTACGCTTATGATGAACTATGTTGCAATTCAACTTGTTGCATTTTTCCTTAAATACTTTGTGAAAAACGGTTCGGGCGTTTTAACACCAATGCCTCAATACGGACTGCCGGTACTGTTTGGTAAATCGTATTTACTTAATATTATTATTGTTGCCGTATTAACTGTTGTTGTATACATATATCTTAAATATACAAAGCACGGTTATGAAATATCGGTTGTAGGTGAAAGTGAAAACACAGCAAACTATATTGGCATCAATGTTAAAAAAGTTATTATAAGAACACTTTTGGTTTCGGGTGCTATATGCGGTATTGCAGGACTATTACTTGTCGGCGGTACAAACCACACTATCAGCACAACTACTGCCGGTGGACGTGGTTTTACAGCCATTATGGTATCGTGGCTTGCAAAGTTTAACCCGATATTTATGGTGTTTACCACATTTATAATCGTTTTCCTCGAAAGAGGTGCAGGACAGGTTTCAACCGATTTTAGAATACCGAGTGCTATATCTGACATTGTTACAGGTATTATTCTGTTTTGTATTATCGGTTGTGAATTCTTTTTACAGTACAAATTGCTTGTGTCAAAAAGCGGAAAGGAGAACAACTAATGCTTGCTTTTATTGTTAGTGCTATCAGGCTTGGTATGACCTTTCTTTTTGGTTCGACCGGTGAAACAATCACAGAAAAATCAGGACATTTAAATCTTGGTATCCCAGGTGTTATGTGCGTGGGTGCATCGTGCGGCTGTTATGCAGAATATCTTTATATGAGCAGTGCCAAACTTAATGTCAACCCGTTTTTAGCGGTGTTTATACCTATTATTGCAACCGTTTTGGGCGGTGCTCTTATGGGACTTATTTACAGTTTTTTGACAGTTACTCTGCGTGCCAATCAAAACGTTACCGGTCTTGCTCTCACCACTTTTGGTGTTGGCGTTTCTGACTTTATGATTGCCGAAACAGGACCTGCATACAGCAGGGGCAGTAAGTATTTCACAGCCTCTCTCCCGTTTGCTGACGATTTGGGTTGGTTTGGTGAGATTTTCTTGTCACACGGCGTACTTATTTACCTTGCAATTGCGATTGCGCTTGTCAGTTCGTTTGTACTTACAAAAACCCGCGTTGGTTTACATCTTCGTTCTGTTGGTGAAAACCCTGCAACAGCAGACGCTGCCGGAATTAATGTATCGCGCTACAGATACTTTGCCACATGTATAGGTTGCGGCATTGCAGGTCTTGGCGGTTTGTCATTTGTTATGGACTATTTAAACGGAAACTGGGAATACTGCATTGACGAAATCGGCTGGCTTGCAATTGCACTTGTTATTTTCACGGTTTGGAAGCCAAATGTTGCAATAATCGGTTCGGTAATTTTCGGCGGATTATATATTGCCAGCAGTTATATTACAGGTGTAAGTTTTGCAGGCAAGGAAATATTTAAAATGCTACCCTACATTGTAACTATTATCGTTCTTATAATTACAAGCGTAAGGGACAGAAAAGAAAACCAGCCTCCGCAAAGCCTGGGTCTTTCATATTTTAGAGAAGACAGATAATTTATTAAAAAAAGGGTATGTAAAAAACTATAGTTTTTTACATACCCTTTTTTATTGTCGTGCAGAAAAGATTATTGCCTGAGAGTTACTGAATATTTTTTGCATATACTCTTTTGCATTTTGGAGCCGTTTATCGTCAAGCGACCAAAACGGGTCGTCCATAATTACCGGCAAACCGTTTTTATCTGATATAAGTTCGCTTACCGCGCGGCGCACCGCAAAATAAACTGCATCCTGAGTACCGCGCGAAAAATAACCTAATTCTTTAAGTTCGCCATCAGCTTTTATACGAATATTAAACTGTTTATCAAGGTAAACACTGTCATATTTACCGTCGGTTAAAAGCGATAGTATTCCGCGTGCTTTTTCTGTAAGACGTGGTGAATACTCACTGTTAATTCTATCATAAGCACTACCCAACGCACTAATTGCCATATCTAAAACTTTGTTTTGATACTGCGCTTTTTCAAGTTCGGTATTAAGATCTGATATTTGAGCCTCTATTTCAAAAATCTCTTTTTCAAGTATCGCAGCATCACCGGCTTCACGTTCGAGAGATACGGCGCGTGCTGTAAGTTCATTTTTTTCAGCAACGGTTTGTGCAAGCTTATTTTCAAGTTGTGCCAAAGTGACATCAAGTTCGCCGCTGTTTTGTGCCTGACTTTCAAGCATTGTAACGCTTCCGTACTGCAACAGTTCCTTCTCTGTTTGCTCAAGTTCTAAAATACGCGCGCGTACAAGTCCGCCCTCGTTACAAAGGGCACGTAGATTTGACAAGGCTTGTGCGCTGTCAACACCCATTGTTTGCTTTATATTTTTAATATCATTCTCATTTTTAAAAGCCTCTGCTTTTGCAGTTTCAAGTTCAAGTATAGCTTTTTTAACAAGTGCTGTCAAAACGTCAATTTCCGACGCCCGCTCGACATACAAATGATACTGACGAACTATGTCGGGTTCAAGAACTGGCTTTTTGCGAAGTAAAAAAGCCAGTGCAAAAAACAAAATACCAACCCCTGTAAATGACAAAAATGCGGGCGACACAAACACATAAAGCAACACACCAAGCACAAGTTCAATAGCGCCGAGAATTATAAATATATAATTTACAGAGCCTTTATCGTTTAATTTTAAGTAAATTTCGTTTTTATTTTGCTTTATATAATCAAAGTCGGTAATATCTTCTTTTAAAATAGCGAGTTTTTGTTCAAGTTCCTTTAAATCCGCGGTTGCCTTTTCAAGTCTTGTTTTACAAGCAGCGGCATTTGCAAATATCTCTGATGCACTATCAAACTGTTTATCGGTTATATCTAATTTTACACCGTCAAGTTTTTGTTTTAGAGTAATAATTTCGTTTTGAACAAAGCGCAGTTTTTCAAGCATTTTTTTAGCAATATTACCGCGTGCTATAGGTAACAGTGAAGAAAGCCTGTTTTGTGTTGCGGAAAGTTTTGTTATTTCGTGCCTTATCTCATCAAGTTGATGTGACACACCTTGCAACTCGTTTAACTTTTTGTTTTTATCAAAAAGTTGTCTTTCAAGCATTGCTATTTGTTTAGGTATCTCAAAAATTCTGCCGCTGCGGCGTTCGCCGTGTTGGAATTTACTCTTTTTCTTTTTAAGCACTTCCATTGCCGACTCAAACGATATTCCCTCATCACCCGTGGTAACAAGGTTTTTAAGTGCTGTTTCAATACCGCCTGTCCCGAAAAAACGGATGTCAGTCTGACGGATTAAAAAAGTACGTTCAAAAGTGTCACGGTCAACACCAAAAAAGTACTCACCGGGTTCACAATCAAGCATTATCTCTTGGCCTGACACATTACGCACAACAGTGTTTGAACGCGATGCGCTTTCACGCTGGCGCCGCTCGATACGGTACTGCACACCGTCACTTACAACAGTGAGCGCACCTGATATATAGCCAACATTACTCCACGGCATATATTTTTTTAACAGATTATCTTCAAGCAATATTTTTTTTGACAGCGTTTTTTGAAAGCCGTACAACATAAACAATAAAAAGTCGGTAATAGTGCTTTTTCCAAACTCGTTTGGAAAAACAAACTCATTTACACCGTCATGTAGCTCAAGCGTGTAGTTTTCAAACTTGCCAAACGCGGTAAGTTCAAGTTTTTTAATGTAAATCATCTGTCCCCTCCCAACGCTAAAACACCCTCTTTTATTGCGTCTAAAACTGTCTGTTTATCGTTTTCGTTTTGTGCACTGTCAAGCATTGACGATAAAATTCGAACAAACTCACCTTCAAGCGTATTTTCACTAATGCTTTTCATTATATCAATATCAAGTTCGCTCTTATCTTTAATTTCTAAAAACTGAGGGGTAAAAGAACAAAGCGCATCAACATCAATTTCGAAAGGTTTTTTAAGTGTACCGACAAGTACAGCGCGTGCAATTTCGCCCGGTGCAACAGTTACGCTGCTTAGTTTAGTTATAATGTCAGACAGCGAATTTGTACCTGTCACATCAACATTATACTCTTTGTATATTTTGGCATTAGTATTAACAAATGTATAATTCAAACTGTCGGTATCTATTACATAAAAGCCGTGGATACCGCATTCGTCAAAACCGCGCCCTGCAGGTGAGCCTGCATAGAGTGCGTGGGCACCGCTTTGCAAAACTGATGCGTTTGTTTTATGGATATGGCCTAAAAGGTGCAAAGCACCGCCTGTGTCGGACAATGTTGCACTGCTTAAAGCCATAACACCGTCGCTGTCAAGTGCACCGTGAGAAAGGGTGATAAACCTACCCTGTGCGTTAAAGCCATGCCACGCATCACTGTTATCGGTTTGAGTTTTCACCGACACACCGTAAAGATCAATATCATCAAGCTGCACTTTAGTTACAGCCGACGGAAAAACAAAAAAGTTTTGAGGAACCGACTTATAAAATGCAGTTTTATAAAGCGGGTCGTGATTACCGCACACTGCATAAAAGTTAATATCCGAATGTTTTTGTATAAGCGCTGTAACAGATGCCATCGTTTCGTTTGACGGATAAGGTGAATCAAACATATCACCGCCAAGCAAAACAGTAGTAATATTGTTTTGTTTAGCATAGTCGAGAATGTCAGAAAAAATACTAATAAGTTCAAAACGACGAACATCTGCATTATTTTCTGCTGAAAAGCGTGTATCTAAATGTAAATCTGCTGTGAAAATCAGTTTCATAATATCCTCACATAAATTGGCATAGTACAATCGGAATAAATACGGCAGGCAGAATATTAACCACCTTTATTTTGGTAATCCCTAGCATATTAAGTCCGATTGCGATAATTAAAAGCGAGCCGACACAAGTAAGTTCGTTTACCATTGTCTGTGTCAAAAACGGCTCGATAAACGTTGACAGTAACACAAACGTGCCTTGATAGAGTATCAGCACAACACCTGCAAGCGCGGTACCTACGCCAAGCGTTGTTGCCATAATAAGTGTTGAAACACCGTCTACCACTGCCTTCGCATAAAATGACGAGTGGTCACCGCGGATGCCCGCGTCCATAGCGCCTGTAATTGCCCACGCACCGACACATATAAGCAAAGTTACCGACACAAAACCTTCAGCAAAACGGCTTTCACCACCTTTTACAAGTTTTTGAGAAACGAAACCGCCAAAACGGTTTAAGTGTTTATCAATATCAATAAGTTCACCGATTACAGCACCAAGTGCTATTGAAATGATGGCAATAAGCGCGTTTTCTCCTGCCAGTGCACCATCAATACCAATATAAATTATACAAAGTGCCAATCCTTTTACTATCGTGTCACAAATGCGGTTTGGCAAACGCTCTTTTATAAGCGCGCCGGCAATACCGCACAAAATAACTGTTATTCCGTTTACCAGTGTTCCTAAAAGTATCATTTTTATCTCTTTTCAAATTTAATAATATAATTATACAGCCAGTAACGGTTTGTTTCAAGCAAAATTACCGATTAATGTTGATTTTTAAACGGTTACATATTATAATAATTTATTATTACTTACGTATGGAGAATACCGATGGACAATAAAAAAATGGTAAACGAAATCACATCTATGGATGAGGATTTTGCAAAATGGTATACCGACATTGTTAAAAAAGCCGAACTTGTAGAATACACAAGTGTTAAGGGATGTATGGTTATACGCCCGTACGGCTATGCTATATGGGAAAATATGCAACGCATTCTTGATGGTATGTTTAAAGAAACAGGCCACGAAAATGTATGTATGCCTATGTTTATACCCGAAAGTTTGCTCAATAAAGAAAAGGACCATGTTGAAGGCTTTGCGCCCGAAGTTGCGTGGGTAACACACGGCGGAAGCGAAAAACTTGAAGAGCGGCTTTGTGTTCGCCCTACCTCTGAAACACTTTTCTGCGAGCATTATGCTAACATAATACATTCGTACAGAGATTTACCCAAGCTGTATAACCAGTGGGTATCAGTTGTACGTTGGGAGAAAACTACAAGACCGTTTTTGCGGTCGAGAGAGTTTTTATGGCAAGAAGGCCATACCGCTCACGCAACAGCAAATGAGGCTATTGAAGAAACAGAGCGTATGCTTAATGTGTATGCCAAGTTCTGTGAGGACTATCTTGCAATGCCGGTAATTAAAGGCAAAAAGACCGAATCGGATAAATTTGCAGGTGCTGTTTCAACATACGCTATCGAAGCGCTTATGCACGACGGTAAAGCGCTACAGGCAGGCACATCGCACTATTTCGGTGATGGTTTTGCAAAAGCGTTTGACATTTCTTTCTCTGACAAAGATAATAAAAAAGCATATCCGCACCAGACTTCGTGGGGCGTTACCACCCGTCTTATCGGCGCTATAATAATGACTCACGGTGACGATAACGGACTTGTTTTACCGCCTGCAGTAGCACCCATTCAGGCAGTTATTGTTCCTATTGCAACACACAAAGGCGGTGTTATAGAAAAGGCTCGCGAGCTTGAGCAGATGTTAAAAGACAGTGTTCGCGTTAAAGTTGATGATAGCGACAATTCGCCGGGTTGGAAGTTTGCACAATACGAAATGAAGGGTGTTCCGGTTAGAATAGAACTCGGTCCACGTGATATTGAAAACGGTGAATGTGTTATTGTTACAAGACACAATCGCGAAAAGACTGTTGTTAAAATTTCTGAGCTTAAAGAGGCTGTAGCCGAGAAACTTGAACAAGTGCATTGTGGCATTTACCAAAAAGCACTTAAAAACCGCGAAAACAAAAGTTACGATTGCACAACAACCGATGAAATGATAAAAGTATTAACCGAAAAAGGTGACGGCTTTATTAATGCTATGTGGTGCGGTGATGAGGAGTGCGAGGACAAAGTTAAAGAACTAACCGGTGCCGGTTCGCGCTGTATCCCGTTTGAGCAAAGACAAATCTCAGGCAAATGCGTATGCTGCGGTAAACCTGCAAAAGCCATGGTTTTATGGGGCAAAGCATATTAAAAACACTAAAAAATATCGCATTTTAAAAATGCGATATTTTTTTATATCAATTTTTGATTGTTTATTACAAGCGAGAATTTTGCATTAAGCACACTTGCCGCTTTTCTGCAAAGTGTCATACGCGACACATAGATTTCAAAATAATCAATTACGGGACAGAGAGTTGTATCAATTGTAAGTGACAATTTTATTTCCCTATCGGTTTTATTAACGGTAACCTGTGAATCACGCACTGAATAATTTACTCTATCGTGAATATCAAAGCTTGAAACATCTGACACATTACGTACACGCGCGGCGCGCACATCGGTTTTATCTGCTAAAATGAGTGCGGCAGACACGGGGTTTACCGGAACACCGGAACGCTCGTCGTGGTTGCCTATTGCCGTTACAATGTCTGCTGTTTGCTCAACATTAGCACCCATTCGGTTTAAAAGTATATAAGCAAGTAAAGCACCCGACTGGGCATGGTCTTCCCTGTTTATTACATTACCTATATCATGTAAAAAGCCAGCGATTTTTGCATTTTCTACATCGATGTCAGAAAAACCGAGCGTTTGTAAAATCGCACCTGCAATGCCCGACACCTTTTCAACATGGGCAAAACAATGCTCGGTATACCCAAGCGCTGTTAGTACAGCGTCGGCTTTTTCAATAAGGGTACATACCTCTTTATCATTTCTTACTAAATCGTAAGTTATCATACTATTACTCCTTTAGGAAGTTTACTGCACGTTCTACCGAATCTTTCGAGTTTTTCCAGTCCTCGTCTTTATAACGATAATCAAATTTTTTGCAAAACCAATTTACATCGGACACAAGTTCGGTAGCATAAGCAATATTTATATCATTAACTGTTTGGCAAAACTTTTTATACAAGTCTTTTGACAATCCCTTACAAGCGATTTCAAAAAGTTTACGGGTGTGTTTTAAGCAGATGTAAGGTTGTTCTTGCAATCTTGCATCAAACTCACTGTCCGACTTATACATATACACAAAAGCACCCATAGCCTGTGCCATAAAAGTGTTTATCCTTGAACACAAATAACAGTTTTGTTGGTTTTTATTTAAAACGGCAAGCTGTTTTTTGGGGTCGGGTGTTTTTTGGAATGGCAAAACGGTGTCGGCATACAGTTTTTTGACAAGCTCACGCAAATGCGTTTCGGTCATAAGTGCAAGTGACAGACGGTTGGGCTCTTTCAAAAGTGCTTCAAAATGACGGTGGCAAAAACCCTGCTCGTTTGTTTTTATGCGTACATCCGGCTCCATCATCGATGCACCGAGTATACGCTCTATTTCATCGCGTTCTATTTGCTGTTCAAGCGTGCAAAGCGGACAGCCGCATTTTTGGTTCATAGCCTCGTTGATTTTTATTGTGTAAATTTTTTCGTTTGACATCTTTTATTGTTTCCTTTTTTATGTTATAATTGCGTTATGAATATTAAGTATTTTGAAAATAAAATTATAATACAAAATGCGGTGGGGTTTGACCTTAAAAAAACTTTTGAATGCGGACAGTGTTTCAGGTTTGACAGCGTTGGTGACGGTGTGTTTGAAGGTGTTGCACACGGCAGGCTTTTAAAACTTTCTCAGACTGATAACGTCATTGAAATTTACGGATGTGACAAAGACAGTTTTGAAAAGGTGTTTTACACATTTTTTGACCTTGAACGTGATTACAGCAAAATTGACCTTGCACTGCAAAACGACAAAGTGTTAAAAGACATTATTCCCTTTTCTACCGGTATTCGTATTTTAAAACAACAGCCGTTTGAAGCGCTGTTATCATTTATAATCTCGGCGTCGAATAATATTCCCCGAATTAAAAAAATAATAGGGTTACTGTGCGAAAATTTCGGTGAACCTTTTGAAAGTGACGGCAAAACATACTACGCGTTTCCGACAGCCCAGGCACTTGCACGCTTAGATATTAATCAACTTGCGGTTATACGGGCGGGCTTTCGCGACAAGTACATTCTTGACTGTGCAAAGAAGGTGGCGTCGGGGCAAATTGACCTTGATGCCGTTTCAAAAATGAGTTATGCCGACGCGTGCAAAACACTTATGACAATAAACGGTGTGGGACAAAAAGTTGCCGACTGCGCACTGCTGTACGGGTTTGGCTTTTTGGAAAGTTTTCCGAAAGATGTATGGATAAAGCGTATTTTACAAACGCTTTACAACACCGACACAAGCGACGGTCTTGACTTTTTCGGCTACGACGGAATTGCACAGCAATATTTATTTTATTATGCAAGAGAAAATAAAATTAACTGATTTTATGATAACATTTTGGAGATAAAAAAACAATATGCTATTCTTTAAAAAGAAAAAACAAAATATTTCAGAGTCTGCACAGCTTATCACTGCACGGCACGGTCGGGAAATTAACTATATGGTGCGTCGTGACAAACAAACAAGCAACGAAACAATAATTGCAAAGCAGGGTGTTATGAATGTGGTAGATAACGAACTGGTTATCAGTTGTGAAAACTTTATCGCATTCCGTGCGCCCATTAACGAAATAAAAGCATACGAACTTATGAATCTATCAGGTATCAATCTGGTCTACGGCGGTGAGTCGTATGTTGCCTATTACACGAAAGGGATTGAAAATAAATGAGCAACTTGTTTTTCGCGTTTATTTCACGAATGAAATACATCAACCGTTGGGGGCTTATGCACAACTCTCGGTACGAAAATTTGTCAGAGCACAGTTTTGAAACAGCCTATCTTGCAAATGCGCTTGCCAACATTGAAAACGAGATTTTTAATAAAAACTATAATGTTGAGTCGATTACGGTGCGTGCACTGTTCCACGACTGCTCGGAAATTATCACAGGCGATATGCCAACACCCGTTAAGTATAAAAGTGCACAAATGATGGGCGTGTATGCTGATGCTGAAAACGATGCAAAAGAAACACTTATCTCTACACTTGACCCACGGCTTTTAAAAATTTACCGTTCCTATCTTAACTATGATGGTGACGACGAAAAAATAATTAAAGCGGCTGACAAGTTATCGGCACTTATTAAGTGCACAGAGGAGATGTCTATTGGCAACCGTGATTTTTCCAGTGCTCACAAAACAATACTTGAAAATCTTAAAGGCAGCGAACTTGAAAGCGTAAAGTATTTCCTTGAAAATATTTTACCGCACTATTCAAAAACGCTTGATGAATTATCAAAGGCTTGAAAACTAACGTTTCAAGCCTTTAATTACACTACAAGGCGGTGAAGGTATGATAATAAAAGCAACAGAAAACGACATACAAAGTATTACCGAATTATATAATCGGGTACTTGACTGTGAAAATGCCGGTCACACATCAATTGGATGGGTGCGCGGTGTTTACCCCACGCGCAACACTGTATGTGATGCTGTAAAAAATGACAGTATGTATATTTTAAAACATAATGGTAAAATTGTTGCTGCTGCCAAAATTGACAAAGTGCAAATGCCTGTTTACAGCGAGATTGACTGGGCTTACAAAGCACCAGACGACAAAGTGCTTGTTATGCACACACTTGCCGTTGAACCGAATTTAAAAGGGCGCGGTTTTGGCAGTGAGTTTGTGCGTTTTTATCATAGCCTTGCTAAAAAACTTTGTTGTACTGTTTTGAGAATAGACACAAACGCCACCAATAAGGCGGCGTTTGGACTATATTTAAAACTGGGTTTTAAAGAAGCAGGACGAAAACTAACAACCTTTAACGGCATTGAAAATGTAACGCTTATCTGTCTTGAAAAGCCGATACAGTAATAACACTTGCATTTGCACGCGCTGCAATATCTGTTACAAGTTGCAAAGTATTATCTGTAAACATATCGGTATGATGGAAATGAAGATGACCTGTGATTATACCTAAAACAGAGTTTTTAGGGTTGGAAATTAAATCTCTTATTTTTTCCCAGTTGTCGTTTGTACTACACTCAGCACTGCCGATGTTTTTATCTTTTTTCCACCGTGCGACAGTGTCGTCGTGAAGGGTGTCAACATACATCGGGATGTGTTGTAAAATAAACACATTTTTTTCGTTTTCAAGCATATTTTCAAGCGCAGTTTCAACACCGTCCTCATAAAAGCCCTGGGTGTTATCAAGCGTTATAAAACAAAGTTCGCCGATATGGGTTTTATTAATGAATGTATTGCCGCCGCACCATTTTAAAAAGAGCGGGCGGTAAAACACCTTTGCGTGTGCAGATTGATAGTCGTCGTTAAACGACCAGTCGTGATTGCCAAGTGTGAAAATTATGGGAATGTCAATTTCGCTTAATTTTTTATCTAGATATTCAAGGTTGGCTTTTGACGGAAAGTCCATAATATCGCCTGTAAACAGCACGCCGTCAAGGTGTTCGGGATGGTTTTCATCACTGCGCTCTTTTATATATTCTATATATTCGTCAAAGCGCTTGTCGGGCGGCACGCCGTCTTTTGTAAAGTTTGTATTGCGCTTAATGGCGTGGTTAATTCTGCGTTCTGTTTCACGACTGTCACAAAGGCTTAAATGTAAATCGCTTAGGTGTAAAAAACGGTAATTTTTTGTAAGTGATTTCGCTTTGATTTCCACATAGTTTATATTTATCATATTATTTCTCCGAACTATAAAATTAAAGATATGCTATCATTATGGTAGCATATCTTTTTTTGTTTTTCAATCTATTTTAAACAGGCTTTTAACCCACTTTTTGAACTCGTTTCTCTTTAGTCGCCAATCAAACTGCGGAAAACAACGCAAATAATAATCGCATTCTTCACAACAGCATTCATATTCCGAGTGCTCGCCGTTTCCAAGACATTTGTTACCTTGCCTTGATGGAGTTAACGGTGTGCCTGTTACATCAATTATCTGTTTTCTCATATCTTTCTCCTCACAATAAAAAAGCACACTCTTGAGGGTGTGCAAAAAAAGTGTTTCCTTCGGATAGCTGCGACACTCACCGAAAACCACAGGGGAATAAAGGAAAACACCTTTTACCAAGGTGGAATCTCCAAAACCGGACTGAATACAGTACCAAGAATCAAGTTCTAATCACTTGACATTCGGTAAATGTCATATCATGTCTATTATAGCATATAATTTAGTTGTTGACAAGCACTAAATGTCAAAAAGTGAGGGAATTATATGTTTATAAATAAAAGTGCAGACGGATTAAATAATGTCTGCGGAAAAAACATTGCGCAATTTCGCATGAAAATCGGCATTTCACAAAGAGAGCTAGCTGATAGACTACAGTTGGTAGGAATTGATATTGATAAAAATGCCATTCAACGTATTGAATGTGGCAAACGCTTTGTTACAGATATTGAAATTGTTGCATTTGCCAAAGTATTTGATATAACCTTTGAACAACTTTTGGTTAAATCATAACCAATTAAAACTAAAAATCCCCTAATACAAAAGATGTGCTACCGTTATGATAGCACATCTTTTTTTAAATTAAATATTATTTAAAGTATCTGTTAAGCAGACCCTCAAATGCCTTGCCGTGACGAGCCTCGTCACGAGCCATTTCGTGAACTGTGTCGTGAATAGCATCAAGACCTAACTCTTTTGCACGGCGTGCAAGGTCGGTTTTACCTGCTGTTGCACCGTTTTCGGCATCAACGCGCATTTCAAGATTTTTCTTTGTGCTATCTGTAACAACCTCACCTAAAAGTTCTGCAAACTTTGCAGCATGCTCTGCCTCTTCAAAAGCAGCCTTTTCCCAATAAAGACCGATTTCGGGATAGCCCTCGCGGTGAGCAACCCTTGCCATAGCAAGATACATACCAACCTCTGTGCACTCGCCCATAAAGTTTGCGCGCAAATCTTCCATAATATCTTCAGGTGCACCTGCTGCAACACCGACAATGTGCTCTGCAGCCCAAGATTTATCAGTCATTTCCTCGAACTTGTCTGCTCCGGCTTTACAAATAGGGCACTTTTCGGGAGCTGAGTCACCATTGTGAACATAACCGCATACTTTACATACAAACTTTTTCATTTTAATTTATCTCCTTAAAATTATTTTTGCAACTTTGACAAACACCGTTAAAATAAACATCTTTTAATTTAACATCAAACCCGTCAAGTCCTTCAACCGACAGCCGCTTTATATCAAAATCATAAATACGACCGCAGTGTGAACACTTAAAATGTCCATGAAGATGTGTAACCCCGTCATAGCGCACACGACCATCATCAAGCTTTACAGCAATTGCCAAGCCGCGATTTACAAGTGCTTCAAGCGAGTTATACACTGTAGAGCGGGTTATCCGCAAATCATTTTGCATTAACGCTTCGTAAATTTCGTCGCAATCGGGGTGGGTGCGATTTTCAAGTAAATAACTATACACCCAAATGCGTTGCGGAGTTGCCTTTAGACCATGTTTATGAAGTTTATCTGCAACAATGTTTGTTTTCATATCTTCTAAAACCGAACCGTTTTATTTTGCCAAACTTATACGTTTTTTGGCAACCGTTGTCCGATTACAGTTTTATTATACCAGCCATATTTCCCATTGTCAATACTTAATTTAGAATTATTCTAAATTAATTTTAAAACTAAATTGAGTTTCATTATTATTTAATAATTATGGTTGCTTTTTTGAAATAAGTTCAATATAATTTAATTTGAAGGGGGGCTTAGTATGAACAAATTCAAAGATGCTTTAATTACATTTGCTGTCAGCGCAATAGTTATGACTGCCTTACCTACAATCAGTTTACATATCGCAGGTGCAACATCTGTAATGGGGCTGTCTATATTATTTCTTTTAATTTTAAATCCTGTTGCTATGTTATTAATAGGAATATACTCGGGCAAAAAAATCAAGACGCGATGGTATTTGCCGATTATCAGTGCTTGTGTTTTCATTTCATCTGCATTATCTATTTATGCGCTTGATACAGCTTTTTTGATTTATACTATTCATTACCTGATTTTAAGTTTTGGTGTTATGTTTATTACAAGTTTTATTACGCGCAAAAAAACAAAATAGTTATTTTTGGTTTATTTACATTTTTTTAATATTATGTTATTATAAATTTAATAAATATTTTAATAAAGGAGACTTTGCTATGAAAAAACGAATTTTATGTATGCTTATGACAACCATACTGCTATTGTCCTGCTTTACATTTGCAGTATCGGCTGAAACAATTACCGATTCTAACGCTACTTGTGCATGGAGTTTTGACACCGAAACCGGTGCTTTGTCTGTTACGGGCACAGGTGATTTTAATTTGGAAATACCTTACAAAATCATAAGCAAAATCAAAACAGTTGTTATAGGCGAAGGCATTACAAGTATTGGCAACAGTTCATTTGAGGGCAGCCGTTTTCTTATAAACGTAACATTCCCATCAACACTTAAAAGTATAGGTGCAAATGCTTTTAATTATTGCTATGGTCTATCAGAGGTTGTTTTACCCGAAGGGCTTGAAACTATAGACGATATGTCTTTTGCAAATACGTCCATTGAAACACTTAATATCCCTTCAACTCTTATATCGTTAAACCCAACTGCTTTTTCAAACGTTACTTTTAAATCAATTACCGTAGCCCAAGGCAACACAGTTTATAAAGCTATAGACAATGGACTTTATTCGGCAGACGGTAAAATATTTTATATGTTTGCAAATAAAAGTAATGCCACATCTTATACTATTGCAGATGGCACCGAAAGAATTGAAAGAAATGCTTTTTACGACAATAACTCGCTTGAAACAATAGTCATTCCAAATAGTGTTATTACAATTGACTATAACGCTTTTTGTTATATGCATAAGCTCAAAGAAGTAAACATTCCCGCAAGTGTTCAAACTATTAACAACAATTCTTTTTTAATGTTGTATTCAGTAACCAAATTTAATGTTGCAAGTGAAAACAACAATTACAAATCTGTAGACGGTGTTCTGTTTACTAAAGACGGCAAAGAACTTATTGCTTATCCTACTGCAAACACGCGTGAAACCTACACCGTACCTGCCGAAGTTGAAAAAGTTGCTACTTCTGCTTTTACGAACGCAACTTTTAAAGAGATAAATTTTGCCGGAACAAGCATTTCAACCCTTTGGAACACCTTTTCTTCAAACCCAAACCTTGAAAAGATTGTTTTACCCGAAGGCCTTACAGCCGGCGGAAACTATTACGGTTGTGATAACTTAAAAGAAATTTATATTCCTTCAACATTAAGTTCGTTTGCTTTTGATTTTCTTTTATACATAGACAATGTAAATATAATAATAAACGAACAAAACCCCTATTTAAAATGTATTGACGGTGTGTTTTACGCTCTGGATGAAGGTGTACCCACAAGTCTTAAATTCTATCCTACATTTTTAACTTCTGTTTCATATACAATGCCTGACACCGTTACATCTATAGACATTTATATAGATAACGAGTATCTTGAAACACTCAATTTGGGCAAAGCCCTGTCAAGCATTCAATCATTGTATTTACCCAATATTAAAACCCTTACTATTGCAGCCGGAAATGAGAATTTCACTGTAGAAAACAATACACTGTATTCCGCAGATAAAACTTCACTTTACCTTTCAGCTGCAGGTAAAACCCAAACTACATTTACAATACCGGACAGCGTTGAATATGTTGAATGGAATTCATTTTTCAACTCTGACAAATTAGAAACACTTAATATAGGCAAATCTGTTGGATACATTGGTTCTTCCGAAGGATGCTATGCTCTTAAAGCAATTAATGTTGCAAGCGAAAACGAATATTTATTTACAAAAGACAACGTTTTATATTCCACTACTAATGAACTTATTTGGTATCCGCAAGGCAAAACCGATGAAACCTTTGCAATTCCGGAAGGCATTGTCGACATGTACGATTTATCTGACAACCCATACCTTAAAAAAGTAATCTTCTCTTCAACTCTAGAATATGTAGACGGATATTTTGCAAATAATTTACCCAATCTGGAAGAAGTTGTAGTTGATGAAAACAATGAATACTACTGTTCAATCGACGGTGTTGTCTACGATAAAGATAAAATCGAACTTGTTGCATATCCGATAGGCAAAAAGCTTGTCACCTTTAACATTCCCGAAGGTGTTAACTATGTTTCATACCTTGCTTTTAACAACAGTAAATATCTTAAAAAAGTGTATGTACCTAAATCTATTATTTCTCTTAATTCCGACACATTTATCGATACACAAATAACCATTCATTATGCCGGAACTAAAGAAGAATGGGACAAAACATTTTACAATTATGAATTGTTTGAATTCAATACTGTATATAATGCAGCTCCAATTACAGAGTTTGTAATTGCCGACTCAACCAAAACATTTACAGATGTTAAGGCTGGTTCGTGGTACACCGAGTATGTTGATTTTGCTGTATCTGCAGGTCTGTTCAACGGTATGACAGAAACAACGTTTGAGCCTAACACAAATATGAACCGTGCGATGTTTGTAACAGTTTTGGCAAGAATGTCAGGTTCGGATATAAACAACGCTGATATGTCAAAAATATCTGCATTTACCGATGTAAAAGAAAACAACTGGTTTGCAAAATATGTTGCCTTTGCAGTTTCAAACAACATTGTAAACGGTGTTACCGCCACAACATTCTGCCCTAACGATTCAATTACACGCGAACAGATGTGCACAATGATTGTTCGTTTTGCAAACACATTTAATGTAAATCTAATTCAGAACATTGACAAAGTTACTTTTGAAGATGATGCTAAAATTAAAAATTACGCAAAAGAAGCTGTTTATATCTGCCAGCAGGCAGGAATTGTAAACGGTATGACCGCAACCACTTTTGAACCGCAAGGCAAAGCCACACGTGCTCAGGTTGCAAAAGTACTTTCAGTATTCTGGCAAAGCGTTTAAACTAAAAAAGAGAGCGAACATTGTTCGCTCTCTTTTTTTAAGAGGACAAAACTTTATTTTCATTTTTTAGTGTTTTGCTGTCAACAACAAACTGCTCGTTTGGTACAAGAGTTCCGCTGAGCATAAGTGTTGCCAGAGGGTTGGATACGCTTTTCATTATTATACGACGGATATTTCTTGCACCGTACTCAAGTGTTTTATTTTGCATACAAACGAACTCAAGTACACTGTCATCAAACTCAACATCAAACCCGCGTTTTGCCAGATTGTCACTCAAATTACAAAGCAAACCTTTTGCAATTGTTTTAATATCCTCATTATCAAGTTGTCTGAAAATAACAGTTTCGTCAATACGGTTTAAAAGTTCGGGGCGGAGAGATTTTTTAAGTGCATCTGTTAAAGCACTGCGCATAAGTTCTGTTCTGTCAGTTTCAAATCCTATAGGTAAAGCCGACTTTGCACCGGTGCCGATATTAGTTGTAAGAATTATTATTGTATTTTTAAAATTTGCAACCCTGCCCTTTGAATCGGTAAGCACTCCGTCATCAAGAATACCTAGTAGTATATTAAGCACCTCGGGGTGTGCCTTTTCTATCTCGTCAAACAGAATCATACTATACGGTTTTGAGCGCACCCTATCGCACAGAACACCGCCCTCGTCATGACCGACATACCCGGGCGGAGAGCCTATAAGTTTTGAAACACTATGTTGTTCCATAAATTCTGCCATATCCAGTTTTATAAGCGAATCGGTGTTGCCAAACAGACTTATTGACAACTGACGGCACAGTTCGGTTTTACCCACACCCGTACTTCCGCAAAAAATAAACGATGCCAATGGCCGTGCAGGGTCGCAAAGTCCGGTTAGTGCGCGGTTAAGCGCGTTACACACCTGATTTACCGCCTGGTTTTGACCTATTACGGCCTGATTTAACTGAGTTTCAAGTCCCACAAGCCGTTTTAATTGTTCGCCATCAAGAGTTCCGACAGGCACACCAGTCTGCCGTGTAAGTGTATCGCAAATGTCTTTTTCGGTGATGGTAGGCAAAGGCTTATCATACTGAGCATATTTTGTAATATTTTCCCTTAAAGACTGTGCTTTTTCGTATAAACCGCGTTTGATATACCCCTCAAGTTCAAATCTTTTTTTATCAATTTCATTATCCTTACCAAGAGTAATTAAGTTAAGGACAGATGCCGTTTCGTCAACAAGATCTATTGCTTTATCCGGCAAAAACCTATCACCTATATACCGCACTGAAAGTGATATTGCAGCATCGAGTGCACTGTCGGTTATTATAACGTTATGGTGACGTTCAAGGCGCGGACGGATACTTTGTAATATTTTATAAGCAGTTTCCTTGTCAGGTTCTTCGATAATTACAGGTGCAAAGCGCCTCTCAAGCGCGCGATCTTTTTCAATATGGCGGCGATACTCGTCAATGGTGGTAGCACCCAGCATACGCACCTTACCGCGTGCAAGTGCAGGCTTTAAGATATTACAAGCGTCAATGGCACCTTCGGCGGCTCCAGCACCGATAATTATATGCATTTCATCTACAAATAGTATAATATCGGGGTTTTTCTCCGCTTCGTCAAGAACTGCGCGAAGCCGTTCTTCAAACTCGCCACGGTATTTCGAGCCTGCAATCATAGAAGTCAAATCAAGCATATAAATCTGTTTGCCGATAAGGTTTCGCGGCACTTCTTTTCTGTATATGCGCAAAGCAAGTCCTTCGGCAATACAGGTTTTACCTACGCCCGGCTCACCGATAAGGCATGGGTTGTTTTTCGAATGACGTGAAAGTATGCTCATTACACGGGTTATTTCCTGTTCACGTCCTACTGCCTCGTAAATGTTGCCCATCGCCGCCTCTTCGTTTAAATTTTTGGCATACTTTGTTAAAGCGCCGCGCGGTTTTGTACTGCTTTTTTGCCCGGTATACTGAGTGGGAATATCATAAAGCCCAAGTTTGTCACGGACAAGTGAACAAAGCGATTTCGAATCAATTCCGAGTTTTGTAAGAAGTTGTATTGCAACACACTCAGGCTCGCTGGTAATGCCAAGCAAAATGTGTTCGGTACCGATTGTACTAAACCCATACCGTTTAGCAAATGCCATCGACTGTTCGATAATGCGACGAGTACGAGATGTCATATCCGACGCTGTTAAAGCCGTGTGTCTGCCGCGTCCAACAAGGTCGCATAACCGTTTTTCAACTTTATCGTATGTGATACCGCGAGATAATAAAATCCGTGCACCTACCGAATCGGTCTCTTTTAAAATGCCAAGCAAAAGATGTTCGGAGCCTATATAGGTGTGTCCTAAAAGTGATGCTATATCCTGAGCGCTTTGTAACGACGCTGCTGCCTTTTTTGAAAATTTATCCATAATGATTACCTCATTTCTCTCAATTGTATTGTTGACAGAAATCTCAGTCTATAACAATATATGTTTCAATCACAAAAAATACCCTGATTACACCACTATAAAAGGAAGGCTGTAAAAAACCATCGTTTTTTACAGCCTTCCTTTTATTCACGCATAAATGCCAGCAACAAATCAATCATTTCGCCATAACTTTTAAGTCCGCTTTGCTGGTCGTTTAAATTTAGATAAGTATCATACACCTCACCCGACACCTGACTTACAACAGTATTTCGGTAGGGCGCCCAATAGTTATCCTCGGCAACAACATCTGTGATAATACCGTCATCACACATATTTGCAATTTGTTTTGCAAGGTCGACATTTTCATTATACAATGCACTGTAGCAATAGTTAAACGCCATATACGCACCGCTGTAGCGAAAATCTGCACGTGGAGATTGCATACATGCAAGGTAACCTAAAAAGTTTGCCTCGTCCTCGCGCATAAAACCGCGGTAATGGGTAAGTTCGTGACACATTGTGGCAGGGATTGTAAATTCGGGCACATCGACATTAATATTAGACTCGAAAGTGTACGGAATGTAAATTCCCGTTGTTAACACCATTGAAAACAATTTTGATGACACAAGCGGTTTATTTCGGATATCCGCACTTTTTAAAAACGGATACTTTTCGGCAAGGCTTTTATAAGCAAGCCGTGCACTTTCAGAAGTTTGTGCGCGGTTTTGGTCACAAAGCAGGGCAACACCGTTTTTGTCGGTGGGAAGCTTAGCGCGTGACTCGTTCATAATATTCACAAGATACTCACACAGGTCATACAATTCGTCCACTGTGCTTTCCCTTACGTCAAGGCCAAGATATTCAGATGCAGGGGTGCGATAATAGTTAAGCCCCATACACATCTCAAACAAAAACAGAGCGCACGACACAAGGCAAACGAAATTTACAAATACCTTATACAATTCACGCTTGATACGGCGCGTTTTTTTAATTTTAAGTATTACGCGCACAATATAAAAAATAAGCAATGCCGATAAAGGTAACAACAAAAGTTCGGTTACCGAAAAAGGAACAAGTGACACCAGTGTGCCAACAACATAAGAAAGCGGACGGTAAATAAACGGCACAAAAAAATGTTCTACCCAATAATTATTCAGTTTTGCAAGCAGTACTAAAACTGCACTTACAGGCAACAAGAGCCATAAATACATTCGTTTATAAAAAAATTTTTTCATAACTAAATTATAAAGTATTGTAAATGAAATTGCAACGCATTCATATTATAAATTGAAGCTAAAAAATAAGGAGTGGCTGTAAATGGCTGACTACAACAATTCAATAATCGGCAAAAAACTGCCGAAATTTGAGGCACAAACTACAAACGGCTCTATTACCCTACCCGACGACAGTCTTGGAAATTGGGTTATTTTATATTCATATATCGGTGATTTTTTGCCCAGCGATGCCAGCGATATTTTAGCGCTTGACGCAGCACTTGCCAAATTTAATGCGCACGATGCCAAGGTGTATGCAATGTCGCCCGATTCTGTAGCAACTCACATTGCTTGGAATTTTGCACTGCGCAATTATAAACGCGACGGAAAAAATATCGGTATTGAGTTAATATCGGACAGAGCGCTTGATATTTCCAAAATGTTAAACACTAGCACTGCTGACAGCGATATGAATTTAAACGAAAAAACCGTTTTTATTATTGACAAAGATGGGGTTGTCCGTTCACGGCACAACTACTCGCACAGCACCGGCATTAATGTTACAGATATTGAGCGTGAACTGTTGGCATTACAAACTGCACAACATCAAAACGCGCAAACACCTGTTAACTGGACACCGGGCGAAGATGTGTTGGAACATCCGCCAAAGACAATTGACAGCGCAGGGAACAACATACAGTTTAAAGAGGCGCAGGGCGGACGGTGCATTGATTGGTACATCTGCTATCGTGCTGACAACGGTAAAAGAACCGAAAAACAAATAACTCCGTAATGCATTTGCATTACGGAGTTATTATTATATATTAAGTAAAAAATCCACTGCACGAAGATAACCGTCAAAACCCATACCCATAATTGTTTTTTTACAAACTGCCGTAAGATATGAATGATGCCTAAACTGTTCGCGTTTTGTAATGTCCGAAATATGCACTTCGACAGTCGGAATACCGACAGCGCTTATTGCATCGGCAATTGCAACGCTTGTATGTGTGTAACCGCCTGCATTTATTATAATGCCGTCATACCCACCCAAAGCGTTTTGTATTTCGGTTATAATATCACCCTCACTGTTTGACTGATAGCATTTAACTTTAACTTTACCATCACAATATTCATTTATAAGTGATATAAGGTCTTGATAAGACGCTGTGCCGTAAATCTCAGGCTCACGCTTTCCCAACATATTTAAATTAGGTCCGTTTATTACAAGTATTTTTTCCATATTGTCACCTTGGCTTAACAATTTTTATTGCCTTTGGCAGTATTCCTATTTTTGCAGTAGTTGCGCCAAACACCTCGCCATCAGCACATATATTTTCAATTCCTTCGATTATTATTTCTTTACACTTTTTAAAAATTAGTATATCAGAAAATTTTGATACAACCTTTTCCTTTACTGTATCTATATGTAAACCTTTCTGATAAGCCGATACAAGCATCAAAAATTTTGCACGCGACACTTTTTTTACAATAAGCAAATCTATAAGCCCATCGGAAATGTCGGCCGCAGGCGCGCTTTTAAATCCACCGCCGTAATATTTGGCATTTGCTGCAACGGCAAGCAAACACTCGTCATCAAACTCTTCAACCACACCGTTTTCATCGGTATATTTAACATTAATTTTACGTCCGAATTTACCGCACAGTGTTGATGCGATACCCATAATATATGCAAGACTGCCCGAAACCATAGGTTTCTTTTTAAATTCAGCCGCTTTTAACACTACCGATAAGTCAAAACCGGTATTTATAGCATTAACTGAGTATTTATCATTAATTGTCAAAACATCTGCCAAAACAGCGTCACCCGGTATTTCTTTAACAGTACGCACAAGGTCGTTACCTGTACCGGTAGGAACAACTGTTACAGTTGCATCTTTGACACCCGAATTTAATATACCTGTCACAACCTCATTTACCGTGCCGTCGCCACCGTACACTGCAAAATTGACAGCACCGCTTTCTTTTAATGTATTTTCAACATATTTTGTTGCATCGCCAACGCCGTTTGTTATATAAACATTGTCAAGACTGGAAAATTTGAGTGCCCCGCCCTGCCCTGCCGCAGGATTTAAAATATGAACAGTTTCCATAATATCTCCTTATTATAAGTTACGCAATATTTTTTAAAAAGTCTAAAAAGCAAGTGAGCATATTTTTGCTTTACCACCTAAATTTTCAAAAACCGACATAAATTCAGGATACCTATTAATGAGCCCGTCAATATTACGTATAACAGTAGTGCCGGATGTATATGTACTTATAAGTATAAGTGCCAAAGCCATATACGGATGATTGCGCGCGTTTAAAACAGAATGACTGACAGAATGTTGCGGCCAAATCCACAAATCAGAGTAATTATATTCACATTTAGCACCGAGTGCTTGAAGATTTTCAATAATAAGTTTTTGCAAGTCCTGACATTTTGCAAACCCCGAAATACGCGTTTTGCCTGTAGCAAACAGTGCAAGCAATGCGATAACCGGTGCTATCTGCGGAAACTCGGCAATATTTACATTACAACCGTGAAGTTTGTTTTTTCGCACATTAACACTGTCGCCCGACCGCGTGATTTTTGCGCCGAAACCACGCAGTATATCCAAAACCGCCGTTCCGTTTTGCTCTGAATTAGGGCAAAGATTTACACATATTACCGACGAATCAAGTGCTGCACGTGCCAAAAACATACCTGCAAAACTATAGTCACCGCTGTAGTGACCAAGCGAAGGTGCTGCAAACTCACCGCTGATTTTACTTTTTGTTACCTCTATATCTGCCATTACAATCCTTTTTATTTACTTAAGCAATGCCGCACCGATTATGCCTGCATCGTTGCCAAGCATTGCAATACGAATATCAGTTGTGCTGTTAGAATGACTTGTAAATACCTCTTTTGCGACCATTTTTTTAACGGGCATAAGCAAAGTATCCCCTTCATTTGAAATTCCGCCTCCGATACAAAGTACCTCGGGCTGAAGCATATTTATAATATCAGCAATACCTATTGAAACTGAGCGAAGATAACCCCCGACAACATAGGTTGCAGTGGCATCACCCTTACGCATAGCGTCAAACGCTGTTCTGCCTGATACCCTTGAAATATCACCGCTTACAAGTTGCCACATAACAGAGTCTTTATCACGCTCCATCTCCTCTTTAGTAAAGCGTATAAGAGCAGTTACCGACGCATATGCCTCAAAACAGCCGCGCCTTCCGCAAGTACAAGGTCTGCCGTCCCGCTCAATCACAATATGACCAAGTTCACCGCCCTTGCCGTTAAAGCCCGAATAAATTTTACCGTCGATAATCATACCGCCGCCAACGCCTGTACCAAGCGTTATAGTAACGCTGTCTTTTGTGCCCTTTGCGGCGCCTGCAATCATTTCGGCATAGGCTGCAACATTTGCGTCGTTTTCTATTAAAATCTTTTTATTAGGAAAATATTCACCGACAAGTTTTGCAAGCGGTGTTTTATCAAAGCCAAGATTTCCTGCAAAATCTACAATGCCGTTTTTAGAGTCTATTGCACCGGGTGAGCCGATACCGATGCTTTCAATTTGCTGTACTGTAATTCCTGCGCCTGCAATCGCTTTATTTGCCGCATCGGCAATATTTTTTATAATTACGTCAACGCCCTTATCTGCATTTGTAGGCACCGACGCTTTGCTGATGATTTTATACTCGTCATCAACAACGCCTGCCGCAACATTTGTTCCACCCAGGTCTATACCAAGATAATACATTATTCGCTCTCCTTTAACTGTCGTTCCATATCTTGCATAATGTTTTTGTTAAGTTCTTCCGCTGCATTGTATCCCATTCTGCGCTGACGGTTGTTCATTGCAGCAACCTCTAATATTACAGCAAGGTTTCTGCCAGGCTTTACAGGAATTGTAAGAGAGGGCAGTTTTACGCCGAGTATGTCGGTATATTCTGTGTCAATTCCCAATCGGTCATAAGTTTTTGAAGTATCCCAATTTTCTATATTTACAACCATATCTATATTAGCATGCTCCAAAACCGCACCGATACCGAAAATTCTGCGTACATTAATAATGCCAATACCGCGAAGTTCTATAAAATATCTTATAATTTCGGGAGCTGTACCCACAAGGTTGGTAGATGTTGTTTTTTTAATTATTACTGCATCATCTGCAATAAGCTGATGTCCGCGTTTTACAAGCTCTATAGCCGTTTCACTTTTACCGACACCGCTTTCACCAAGCAAGAGTATACCCTCACCGTAAACTTCAACCAAAACACCGTGACGGGTTATCTGCGGTCCGATTTTAGTGTTCATATAATAAATCAGACGGCTGGTAAAAGATGAGGTGTGACGTTCTGTTCTGAAAAGAGGTACCTCATGTTTTATGGCAAGTTCTATCATATCGTCAGGAACATGAAGGTTGCGTGTAATTATAAGGCAAGGAAAATTATAACTGAAAAACTTATCCAGGTTTGAACGGCGTGTCTGCTCATCGATATCTTCAATGTAATCGTTTTCAACCATACCGAAAACCTGTATGCGTGTATCGTCAAAATGCGAAAAATAACCTGCAATCTGAAGTGCCGGTCTGTTAATATCCGCATTAGTTATTTTTAAATTCTTTTTAGATTCAGGCAGATGAATTACCTCAAGGCGCAAATCCTTAATCAACTCAGATATTTTAAGTTCACAACTATCCATAAGGTCATACCTCCTCAACTCATTGCATTAATAATCATATTATAACAACAAAAAATGTTATATTCAATAAAAAATAAAAAAACACTTGCATTTTGAATATCGGTATGTTAGAATAATCGTTGTAAAAAAATCAGGGAGGTGTATCAATTATGGCAAAATGTGATGTATGCGGCAAAGGAGTTACTTTCGGAAACAAGGTATCCCACTCACACAGAAGAAGTAACAGAGCTTTTAAGCCCAATGTAATGCGTGTCAAAGCCGTAGTTAACGGAACACCCAAGCATATTTATGTTTGCACAAGATGCCTCCGTTCCGGTAAAGTTCAAAGAGCGGTGTAATAAAATGCTTATGTCCCGATAATTTTATCGGGACAAATTTTTTTAATAATAAAAGTCCACAGTTGAGGCACACTCCGCAAGGAAGTGTGCCTCAGTTATATTCGCCTTCCGGCGAGTTATATTGCTTCGCAGTTATATGATGCTACGCATCGTGATATTGTCCTTCGGACAGTTTTAAGGGCGAATATAATATCACTGAAACCGCAAGGTTTCAATATCACTTTTGCGTTTTAGCAAAAATATCACTGCAAACGATAGTTTGCAATATCACTTTACCTGCCGAGAAAGATGTTTTTATTTTCGGCGAGTATTTCCTATTTTTAAAGTATGTAACCCACTATGACACTTTCAAAATTTGAAAGTGTCATTTTCTTTTTGCATAGAAAAAGGGAGACTACTTCTTTACGAAGTGTCTCCCTTTTCTGTGGACTTTTATTATTTTAAAAATGTATATATTTTTGCAATATCTGTATCTGTTACAGTTTCAGACTGCAAAAGTCTTAAACACTCGTCATAAATCTTTTTACTGTTATCGGCAGTTTGCTTTATAAACTCATCGCTGGGGGTATACTTAAAATCCATGCTTGTATAAAAATCTGTTTTTGAATTTTTTGTATAAATCTCCTCAAAAATATCACTTACACGCTGTAATGTGTTTTTTGTATCCGCAAAATTTTCTATCCTTTGCCCTACTGCCGTTTTAGAAGCGTCATAACTTTTAACATAGTCTTCAAGCGACCCTGACGATAAAAGTTGTCCGTCGGCTGTTTCAAGCGTTACCATTCCGGCAATATCAATGCGAGGATATGCAACGGTATATACTGACAAAAGATAAATAACTTCATCACCCAACACCCACGGCTGAGCATCAATTATATATGTATCCCCTTTTTTCATACCAATACGTGTCACAATTTCCTCTGATGTGCCAACACAATACGCTTTGATTTCACCAAGCGGTGTATAACCATCAAGGCTTTGTATAACATCAACGGTATACACAGTATAAGTCGAAATGTCAAGGTTATACTTAGTTATGACTGCGTCTTTGGTATCAATTGCATTTATTTTCCCCACAAACACATTTTTTTGCAGTTCAATTGCATTTTCAAGCCGCGTTGTAACCTCTGTGTCTTTTCCGGTGACGGTGCCTGCACTGTGTTGTTTTGAACAACCGGTAAGCAACAGCATTAAAATAAGCACTAAACCTATTATTCTTTTCATACCTCTTCTACCTCCCAATCCCAATTGGGTTCGTCTGCAGGTGCATCGGTAGGTGTGTCAACAGGCGTATCCACCGGTGTATCGGCGGGCGTGTCGACCGGTGTGTCCACGGGTGTGTCAACCGGTGTGTCCACGGGTGTATCGACCGGTGTATCGGCAGGTGTGTCAACAGGTGTATCGGTAGGTGTATCCACGGGCGTGTCGACCGGTGTGTCCACGGGTGTATCGGCAGGTGTATCGGCAGGTGTATCGGCGGGTGTGTCGACCGGTGTATCGGCGGGTGTGTCGACCGGTGTGTCTACCGGTGTGTCTACCGGTGTGTCATCGGGTGTTTGATTGTCGGGCTGTGCCTCAGGTTCGGGTTGAGGTTGTACCTCAGGTTGAGGTGCAGGTTCGGGGATTGGTGTATACGCATCTTTTGAATAGAGTTCTGTTATTTTATCGTAAAACATTAGCTGGCGGTCAAAAAAGCTTTGGCTTTTAAAATACATATTATCTGCCGATTCGCCAAGGGTGAAACCATTATTTTGTTCAAACTGGCGTTTTACAACACTTGAAATTGCAAACTTTGCTGACAAATCAAATGCAATATTTGTATCAAGCAGATTTTTAAAAAATATCGGAGTTGAGTAATCATTTATCAGCATTACATTATTAAGGCGGGCAATTTCAAGTTTTTCGGCATAATCGGGTTTGATATATATGCGAATAAACCGCGGTGCCCACGAATCATACGGATTTTCAACGCGAAGTGACATTTCACTTATATCAAACACGCACAAACCGTTTGGCATTTCAAGTTGGAAAACCGAGCTTGTGCCAAGTTCAAAGTCGTCTGTACCAAGTGTATCGAGAAGATAACTTTCTGTATAACTGCCGTCATCTTTGGCGGTATAGAAAGTAACATCTAAAAACAGTCTGCCATCGTAGTCAAGCGAGTCGTTTTCGGCAATTTTTACACCTTTTGTATAATAGGTTAAAATATCGTTTTGAATTTCAATATCAACTGTTTCAATATCAAGCCAGAGGTATTTCCCACCGTTTACCGACAATGCATTAAGGGCATCTGATTTAAGTTCGGCATTTATAAACTCTGTCATACCTGCCTTTGCAAGCGACAGATAATACGAATACAGTTTGACAGTTCTGCTATATGCCTGATTGTCCTTGTGTGCTATTTCAAGGGTGGACTTACGCACTGCATTTTCACCGTCACCAAACACCGCCGTTTGTTCCCATGCTTCTTTTGCAAGCATTACCTGTTTATTACCAAGCATAAAATAAACGCGCGCCCATTTGCAATGCCACTGGTCATACTTATTATTTATATCGGGCAACACACTCAATGTATATTCGGTAATATCAAACGGTGTGTAACCGAAAGGAAGAATAAGCGTAAAGGTATCGGTCATACCGCTTTCAAAGTTATCGTAATTTGAATTATTCAGAGTATACTCTGTTGTTTTACCGTCTGAAAATGTCAAAATTATATTGACATTACCTCTGTCAAGCCCAACACCGCGAGGACGGATATAGTTTTCGGTTTCGGTTTGCAAAGTCACTTGAATACGGTTTGACGAACCAAAAGCAGCAAGTGTGCGAAGATAAGGAACATTGCTGTCAAACGCTGTCATTGTAAGGCGGCGTGTTATTGCAGTATCACTATCAAATAAAGGTGAAACATATTTTGCAAAAAGGCAAACAGATGTTATTAGCAAAGCAATAAGCAACGCACTTATATAACTCATCACTGCAGGCACGCTTTTAAGCGCACTGTGCAAACTTTTACTGTTTAAAAAACGAAGCGTTTTGCGAAAAGCCAAACGTATATTAACCGTTACAAATTTCAAAAGCCGTTTTCTGTAACGTAGGTCATTAAATTTTTGAATTATTTTTTTCAACTGCTTATAATTCCTTTACAAAGTTATACATTATGATTATACCACATTCGTTTTTAATTTTAAATAGTTTTATAAATTTAATATTTTTACGAATAATGATTTTAAAAACGGGCAATATATTTTTGAGCCCGAAGGAGAGATGAATAAATGTTAGATAAGCTGGCGCTTAGTCTTGTGGTCATCGGTGCAATCAACTGGGGCAGTATAGGCCTTTTCAAGTTTGATATTGTAGGCTTTCTTTTCGGCGGTACAGATTCACTTGTCAGCCGAATTATCTTCACTCTTGTAGGTCTTGCAGGACTTTGGGCAATATCGATATTGTTCAAAAGGATCGTGCCCCAAGACAACCTCATGGCAGACGACCACGAATGATGTGTTCTTAAGACGGAACACAAAAAATAACCTGCGCGTTTTTGCGCAGGTTATTTTAACATAACAGTTGTAATATCACCAAGCGAATTCCACGGCGACAGTTGCGTAAAACCACTAATACCGCTTGCGCAGTACATAACATTTTTTCTGAAAAACAAAGGAATTACAGGCATAGACTCATAAAAAGCATCCAGATAGGTGTCAAAACCTGTCTCACCTGACTTAAATTTTTCAAAATGGCTGTCCAATTGCAAATTACTAAAACCGGTATAATTCATTTTACCGTTAGTTGAATACAGATATGTCGGGTCCATTGTGCGTGATATTGCCGTTTCGCCAAGGTATAGTTCATAGTTACCGCTTGTAACTGCCGTAGTGTATTCTGCACTTTCAAGTTCTATAAGTTCAAGCGTAAGACCCAGTTCGTTAAAGCGCGTTACAAGTTCGTTTGCTACCGTCAGCCGAATATCACTGTTTTTAGGCACGGCTAATTTTAAAGGTTTGTCCTTAAGTAAATTGACTGCATTTTGGATTTCGGAATTTGTATAAGACGGGTTTGCATCAACATTATACACCTTCATTCTGTACCAATCAGGATTAAAAGGATACACGGTTGATTTTACAAGGTTTACAAGCGAGCCTTGTGCTATTTTATCACGGTCAATACATACCGATATTGCTTTTCGTACATTTACATCAGCAAATACAGGATTATTAAAATTAAGCCCGATATATATAAAATTATTTGAAAGGCTTGTAACAGGCGTATAATCACGAAGTGATATAAGTGACAAATCATCATAGCCCGCAACAGATATAACATCAAGTTCTCCCATTGAAAACAGAGAAGACAAATATTTATCCGACTTTGTTTCAACAAGCGTTATTTGCGAAACACTAGGCGTTTTAAAATACTTTTCGTTTGCAACAAGTACATTTTTACCGTTTTTAACAGAAAACGCATAGGCACCGCAACCAATACCGCTTTGTCCGTTTTTCATTATCGGTATATCAAGCAAAGCAGGTGCATCTATATCATTAGATTTTAATTCAAACACTATTGTTTTATCATCGCTTGCGTAATACTTAGAAAAAGCAGACACCGCGTTATAATAAGGCGACTGGGTATTTGCCAGCACCGATTTTACCGACTTTACAACATCTGACGAGCTGACCGCACTGCCGTCGGAAAACACAAGTCCGCTTCGCAAAGTTACTGTAAGTATGTTGCCGTTTAGCGTATACCCTTCAGCCAGTTCGCAATAAGGCCTGAAACTTTCCCCCACACGAATAAGCGGAGAATAAACAAGTTTAAGAAGTTCGTGATTGGCATAGCAGGTGGTAGTGATTGGATTTGTATCCATATCGGGATAATAAAGCAATTTAATATCAGTCATCTTCACTTTATCATCGTCTTCGTTTTCGGTATCTACATAAGCACCCAATATGTCATCACTTACAATATCAGCCTCACAACCGCAAAGAAAAAGACAGCATATTAAAGATAAAATTAACAACCGTTTTTTCATATTTCAATCATCGCGGCAAGGTTTCCGCGAAGCCCTTTCGTAGCCCTGTGTGAAAAATACAAATCACTTTTACAAAAAGTACACTCATAACTTATATGGATATTGGATTTTAAAACGCCTGCTTGTTCAAGCACAGCACAGTTTGCACTGTTTAAATCAAGCATATACTTGCCGTCCGCCTTTGCCTTAAAAAATGATTTCGCATTTGCATCTAACATACAAAAACTGTCAAACACATCCTGACCCACCTCATAACAACACAAGTTGATACACGGACCGATTGCGCACACAAGGTCACGTGGGTTTGAACCGTATTCTCGCGACATCATTTCTATTGCATTTTTGGTGATTTTTTTAGCAGTCGAGCGCCAACCAGAATGAACGCACGCCACAGCGCGTTTTACAGGGTCGGCAATTATAACAGGCACACAATCGGCAATAAACACCGTAAGACACACGCCATTTTTATCGGTAATAAGTCCGTCTACCGCACTGTCTGCCATTATAAAACCGCGAGAATCATACTCTTTGTCAATTTTTTTGACAATGTCGGTATGTTGCTGGTCAGTAAGGGCAAAAGTGCCTGAAAACCCAACCGCTTTTGCAACACGACGGTAATTTTCTAAAACATTTTCGCGTTTTTCCCTCGAAAAAGAAAGATTGAGTTGTGACAAATGCCCCTCACTCACACCGCCAAGACGGGTTGTAAAACAATGCTTTTTAAAGCCGCATTCGTCAAGCGCTTTACAACGCAAAGTAGTAACGCCGTTTGTATTGTCAAAATAAAAACTGTTAATAGTATTTTCCCTCTTTCAATTATTGAGTTCATTATATAGTATATCTTATATTATTTCAATAAGTCAATAAAGCTAATTTAAGGTATAAAAGGCGCCTTTTTAAAAAGGTGCCTTTTACCTATTTCGTTTCGTGATGAAACTGAGTTTCATACAACATTTTGTAAGTGCCGTCAATTTCTAAAAGTTCACTGTGAGTGCCCCGCTCGGCAATAATGCCGTCTTTAATCACAAGAATTTCATCTGCCGCCATAATGGTAGACAATCGGTGGGCAATAACCAGACTTGTCCGTCCTTTAAGCAACGGCACAAGCGCTTGCTGAATTGCATACTCACTTATACTGTCAAGAGAACTTGTCGCCTCATCAAGAATCAGCATCGTGGGGTTTTTAAGAATTGCCCGTGCAATCGACACGCGTTGTTTTTCACCGCCCGAAAGTTTAAAACCACGGTTGCCTACAAGGGTATCATACCCATCCGGCAGACTCATAATAAAATCATGTATATTAGCATCTTTGCAAGCATTTATAATTTCATCGTCTGTTGCATCAGGTTTTGCAAATAACAGGTTTTCACGCACAGTTGCGTTAAACAGATAACTCTCCTGCGTCACAACACCTATATTTTTCCTAAGCGACTCCAGTTCGAGTTCTTTTACATTAACACCGTCAAACAGCACCTCGCCCGCACTTACATCGTAAAAGCGCGGTATCATCCACGAAATTGTCGACTTACCTGCGCCGGACGTTCCGACAAGTGCAGTTGTTTTCCCCGGTGTCAATTTGAAACTTATACCGCGTAAAATCTCTTTTTCGGGGTTATAACTGAAGTGCACATTTTTAAATTCAATTTCACCGCGCGCATTACTAAGCTGTTTTGCGTTTTTTGGTGATTGTATTTCGATAGGCAAATCGAAATATTCAAATATACGGTTAAACAGCGCCATTGACCGTACAATATCTACGTGAATATTTAAAAGTTGGTCAATAGGTCTGTAAAGACGGTTTAAAAGAGTTACCATAACGGTAATGTCACCGACAGACAGGTCGGTATCACCAACTGCAATTATAAGCACACCGCCAAGCAGATAGATTAAAAGCGGACCCATGCTTGTAAATATGTTCATGGCACGCCAAAACCACATACCTACCATACGCTCTTTAATTCTAAGACGCATACACTCAAAACTTACTTTACGGTAGTTTTTAAGATCCTCTTTTTCGCGAGTGTATATCTTTGTAAGCTGTTGTCCGCTTACCGACAGCGTTTCATTTAGTATTTGGTTTAATTTGTCCGACTGCTCTTGGCTTTGCGTGGCAAGTTTCCAGCGTTTTTTTCCGACAATGGTTGACGGTATTGTCAAAAACGGCACAAGGCTTGCGCCGACGAGTGCCAAAATCCAATTCTTTTCAAACAGCGCAACAAGTGTTACAACAATGGTACACACATTAGAAAAAATGCTCGCCATTGTGCCCGCAATAACGCTTTGCACACCGTTTATGTCACTTGTCATACGAGTTATGATGTCGCCTTGCATATTCGATGTAAAAAAGCTTTGAGGCATTTTTTGAAGGTGCGCATACATTTGATTTTTCATATCAAACGAAATGTGTTGTGCAACCCATGTATTTATGTACGTTTCAACAATGCTGATAAGGTTTGATAAAATTAGCACAAAAAGCGAAGTGAGTATAAGTTGTATCAACACCGCAAGGTTTTTACCGTAAAGGCCGTCATCAATCATTTTACCTGTCAGCATACTCGGCATAACACCCAGAACCGAAGATATTACAATTGCGACAAAAACAATAAACAGATGTAATTTATACGGAGAAAGATACGACAGTATACGCTTTATAAGGGCTTTGGTGATTTTGGGCATATTTTGCTTTTCTTCATCAGTAAGCGTTCTGCCCATTCCCTGCCGCGAACCATAAGGACGTGGTGGCATAAATCAAACCTCCTCTTATTATTGTTTTATCTGTTCCTTTTTTGAAATAAACATTCGGATAAATCCCGAAACAATCATATATAAAGCAGCACATGCCAGTGCCTGCAAAGTATTATACATAATAAGTTCTGTTGCAAAACCAAAGGCATCGCCCTTTAAAAAGCCAAGCACAAGCTCTGCGATAAAATAACCTAAAACAGTAACAATACCCGACAAACTTATAAGTAAATCCTGCACCGCCGGTTTATCACTCTTTTTGGAAACCCAAAACGCAAACAGTACCGTCAAAGCCTTTATAATAGCAGTAAACAAAATGTAATTATAACTTCCAAGCATTAAATCTGCCAATACCGAGCCTATTACCGCTGCAGGCATACATATTTTTATTGGCACCAAAATCACCGCCGCATAAATCATGGCATCGCCAAGGTGAATATATGCGCCGTCGCCAAGCGGTGTCACCGCTCCCGTAAGTGACACTGCCAGCACAAGTGCCGCATAGATAAGTGTTTTAATAATATCTGAGATTATCTGTTTTTTCATTTACAAAGCTCCGTTAATATATGCATTTTATCTTCAAACTGTATACCAAACAGTTTTTGTCCGCCGTTTTCATAGGTTGATTTTGTGCAGGTTTCAACAAAATCTGCCGCTGTTTTAACAGATTTCACAAGGCTGCCGGTATTGGCAAGCACACCACACAAAACACTGGCAAACACATCGCCTGTACCACAGTATAAAAACGGTACTTTTTCGTTTGATACAAGCACAGACTTGCCGTTTTCAAATACAAGGTTTGATATTTTGTTTTGCGGACAGTCACTTACAACACTGCTTTCAAGACCTGTAACAACAATGTCGTACGGACCTTTTTCATACAGTCTTTTACACAAGTCTGCAACGCCGTCAAGCGTTATGTTTTGAGGATATTTCTCACCGCACAGCACACATAACTCTGTAAGATTTGGTGTTATAACATCGGCATTTTTTACAAGCCTGCGCATGTGCGACAAAAGTGCGTCTGTGCAGGTTGAGTAAATTTTTCCGTCATCACCCATCACCGGATCTACCACTTTAAGTGCATCTTTTCCAAAACGCGACATAAACTCAAGCGTTATATCAATCTGATGCTCCGACCCTAAAAAACCGCTGTATACCACATCAAACCGTGCATCAAGCGCTTGCCAGCAATCCATATATTCATGCATATTATCAGTAAAATCTACAAAAGTAAATTTATCAAACGCGGTATGGTTTGACAGAATTGCGGTGGGTAAAACCGCACACTCATACCCAAGCGCCGACATTATCGGTAACGCAACTGTAATTGAGCACCTGCCTATTCCCGACAAGTCGTTTATTAGTGCCGCGCGTTTCATTTAATCCCTCCGCATAATAAATATATATAATTAATATATCACATCAATTCTGTCTTTTCAATAGTTTTACCACCTTAATAACCGGACAACACATTGTCAGCATACTCACGCAAAACATCTTCGGTATAGCCCAAAAGTTCAGGGAATGACTCGTCATAAACACCTTTATTTAAGAGTTTCCACGCCGCCTCTTTAGCGTCATCGTTGCCGTTATCGGTTTTGGTAAGACCGTCAATACCTAAAATTTCGGCAAACTCAGGACTGTAATATCCGTTTTTAATAAGCGTCAAAATATTTGACACCTGTTTTTGATAACTTGATTTTTGCGCGTTAGATGCACTTTGAGCCGCCTTTTGTGCGTCAAGCTGGTATTCTTTTTCTCGCTGTGCCCATTCTTTTGCATCTTGAGAAAGCTGATAATTCCACTCTTTTTCATCCTTGGCAACCTGATAATCCCACTGTTTTTTGTCCTGCTCTTTTTGGTACTTATCTTGCTCTGTACGATAATTCCATTCAAGTGCATCCTGTTCACGCTGGTAGTTTTCTTTTTCAGCAGCATCAAGACGGTCGGCACGGTCAAGCAGTGCCTCATATTCATTTTTGGCAATATTAACATCACTGTCATATTTAGACTGTGCAGCACTTTTATCAATTTCACGCTGGGCTGACTCTGTATCGCTTAAAATATCGTCGCGTAGTATACGGTAATTATTATCAATAGTTGCATAGGTAGTTTCACTAACACCGCCTGAAATTCCGTCAGCCTTTAACGTTTGCGCAAGGCCCAACTTATCCTGCATATTTTTAATATACGCATCGCGCAACCGGTCAGTACCTGCTTGCTGCACCGCTTGCTTTTGCTCTTGATAATTGGACTGTCGGTTTTGCTCTGCAAGGCGTTGCGCATTGGCATAATCGGCAGATGATACCGCCGCAGAGGTAACACTTTCATTAATCGGCACATATCTGCTGCCGTCATCACCGCCGCTGTAACCGTATGTATAGCGTATACTCTCAGCACGCTTGTGAATTTCGTCTTTGAGTGACTTATCATCAGTTTGGTTATAAGCCTTTTGAAGTTCGTCAATCCGCTTTTTATCCGATTCGCTTAAAAGCTGATTGTCAAAAATACTTGCCATTAAATTTCCTCCTCTACATAATGTTATAATCAATACAAAACTCACGCAAAATAAACACTTCATCAGCGTTATTGTTTTCAAAGCGTAGTTTTATACCCCGTCCCTTTTTATGCAGTATTCTGCGGTAAAGGGAGTCACGGTTTTGAAATTCGCCGTAATCCATAATCATTTTCCAGTCATTGTTGTCATACTTAACATAAATGCGTATGTCACTTTGCAAAAAATTTCCGTCATCATCGGTACGCTGTTCTGTAAGTACCCCCAACCTATAAAAAAACTTTTCTTTATGGAATTGCGGTCCGTACATATACGGTGTTTCCCAATACGCACATATATCACGTGTCGATAGGTCTGCAAATTCATCGTAATAACCGCCGCTTGTAAAAAGGCCATTTACAAACCCATATATATACTGCCCATCGCAAAACATAAGTTTATCATTTAAATTCCATATATTTTTTGCCTGTATTCCGTCCCAGATATACCCCTCATACTGACGGTGGGAAAACGGCTCTGTGTTTGATACTGAATACTGTGTGCCATCAAGCAGATACAGCCTGCCATTACCATTGGATATTATAAGAAAATCCCCGACCACACACAGTTGACATTCACTTATATTCTCTTTTAAAAGGTGATGGTTAATAAAAGCCGAACGTATCTGACAAAAGCGTTCGTCAAGCACTCCGCTTGGTGTTATGGAACACAGCCCTCGGTTTGTCATATAAACAACCTCGCCGTCAAAAATTACCGGTCTTTGAAACCCGGCAGGTTGTGGGGTTTTAAAAATTCCGTCAACTGTAAACATTGCCTTATCGTTTAATTGACCGCTTATACTATACACACAGTCATTACATATTACAGACAGTGTTGTATCGTGACCTGCAAGCCCCATTACCTCGGTTTCACTTCCGCCCACTCGTATATAATTAGTATCGGGGAAATAAAGAGGGTTGTCCATCTCGGAATAATAAATATAGTTTTTATAATCTGAATTACCCGATAAAAATACCCTGTCTTTATAACCCGATATACCAAAGCTGGTAAAAAGCTTACATTTGGTAAGCGGATTAGGCCTTGTTTTAAAATCCTCAACTTGATATACCACCCTGACGTTGTCTTCGCCCTCAATAAAAACCATATCAGAAAAACCCATGAGCTTTACGTATCCGTCTAAAATATAACCGTTAATAAGTTTCCATTCACCGCTGGCTATTTTTACATAAGTCGAAACGTTTTGCGGAGTATAATGTGTTTTTAATCCAACCGAACCGTCAGATACTATAAATTGTTCTGCAACAAAAGTAGACAAAAGATTTACGGGTTGATAGGGCACCCCCACACCTTCTGGGGATTTGGCAATAAAAATAGTCGGGGTGTAACTTAAACTCGCTACATCTTGTTTTACAAACCCATTTTCATCCAGATAAAACCACTTTTCAGTAGCGATGTTAAATACAAGTAAATGATCTTGAGACATAACAAACAAAAAGTCATCAAACATTTGTATATCGGTATCATAAAACTCATACGGCATTGCCAGGGCAGACTTTTTATTAAATTCGCTGTCATAAACCGTAAATATATTTCCGTTTATAACAATGTATATATAACCGTTATTGGTAGATATACATCGAACTAAATCAACATCCGCTTTATTGCTAAGTTTATTTGAAAAGCGAAACCCCGCTCGCTTACTAACATTTCCTGCCGCCGAACGAATCATATTTAACATACCGGGCTGTTCAACTCCGTTAAAATAGCTTTTTGAATCGGCACGCCGTTCAGACGTGCCGACAAAAGAAGTATCACCGCCGATTCCTAAAAACTTGTCTGCTTTTATAGTGCCGCTTGATGAAATTGAGCCCTGCCGTGTTTTGTGTCGTATAAACATTTTTACATATCCTCCATACTTACAACAGTTACTGTACTTCCATTCTGACGGGCGCTTAGTACATTTGTTAAAATATCATTATACATATCCATAAATGCATAATACCTTCTCATATCACTGTCGGCAATAACCGCTTGCGCGGCGGCAAAGTAGGGTATTGCCGCTTGCGCATCACGGTCAATTTCAAACTCTGTATCGTCAGAAGCGCCGTCTTCAATCGGCTCTGGATAAGCGTAATACTTAATAGTTACCAGCCCATCGCCGTCAGCAATAATATGGTTTGAATCTATGCGGGTAAAACCACAGGGTATGCTTTTAAATCTGCAAAAATTTTCAGGCAGTTGTGTTTCGGTACCGGCAGTTATACTAAATGATTTTAAAATGGGGCAAACTGTTGACGCAATCTCGGTTTGTGCAAGATTGTAATAAGAAATTAACATATCTTCAATATCGTGATAATCGTCTTTGCCGATAAGCGCATAAACATATTTATTTGCTTGATTTATATTCATAGCCGTACCCTCGTAAAATCAGTTACGGCAACAATATCGGATATACTTGTATGCCGTCGCCCATTATTGATATACAGCCTGCGTTTTCACCTTCTGTATACATAAACTGTGCACTTTCAATAGTTATGCATAATCTCTCGTGACCTGCAATAGTGGCTGTAATTGCTGCGTCTAATCCATGAGGACTCTCTACCGTAACAAAATAATCATCGTCTGTAATATTTTCAAGTATAAGCAAAAGTCTGTCAGTGTCGTGGCCTTTTAAATCAACAAGAAAAAGCCCGTCGTAATTTTCAAGATCATTGGTATATCCGCTAAATTCGTTAAATTTAAGTTCGATAAGATCTATTTTATTCATAAATATTACCTCCCTTACTTATGTGCACGAATTACATACAGTTCTTTAGGTCTTACAATTTTACCGCCGTAAACATTAAGTCCTTTAACAGCATCTGCAAAGAAAGATTCGGGGCGGTAAGCCTCGGTTTCGTCAATGCCGCCTGCAAAAGCAATTGCACGCTTTGTGCGGACAAGCATGTAATCATCTGTGCCGTCGTTGTAAAGATTGTTTGAAAGTTTTACTTTACAGTTATCGTACATACCTACAACGCCTTTTTTGATAAGTTCATCGTTATTTGTTTTAAGTTCGGTAAGTGCATCTCTGAAAAGCTGATAGAAAAAGGGCGAAACGGTGATTGTAACATCGTCTTCAACATCAACATCATTTTCACGCAAAGCCAAAAGTGCCTCGTCAACAAGTTTCTTAGCTATTTCAGCAGTATTAACCTTTGTTGAATTAGATGTATAAGTAGCTTCGCTTGCAAGAGATGCCACAAAAGAATCGCGGGTTTTAGCCATTTTGGCAGTTGCTTCTTTGATGAGAATTTCCATAAGACCGCTTGTCGACTGTGCCTTATCAATATCATCAATCATAAAGTTAAACGCTTTTGCCTGATCAATATCAAGATGCAGGCTTGTACCCTCTGTTGTTGAAGGTGCAGGGATACCTGTGCCGGGCTCATAGTCAAATATTTCAGGTGCGCTGACACCTAAAATTTTAACGCGGTTACCCTGTTTTGCCTCGCCCTCAAACTGAGTCCAGCAGTCCTCAACAAGACGGCACTTTTTTTCAAGTTCAGTCTGAATAAATTTAGACCATATTGTAGGTTTGAAATTTGAATAAGCCATTATTTTTTTCTCCTTTTAAAGTTTTTTTAATGATTCCATAGCCTTTTTAAATATTGCGGGGTTTTCAAGGTCTTTTTCGGTAAGCCTGTCCAACTCCCTTGAGGAAAAATAACCTCTTTCTCGTTTTTCGGAAAACCCAACAGCCCCCGTTTTCGGCGGTTTTGGCGAAACCTTGCCTTCGGTAGCTTTAGATACGGCTAAAAATGCAACTGTCGCATCAACACCGTTTTCAATAAGCTTTACAAAATCACCGCCGATACTGTCAAGGCTTTCAACACTTGGGTCAATCTTTTGGATTCTCTCAAGGTCGCGCAACATACTGTCGTTTGCAAGTTTTTCAAGGTAAAGTTTGCTGTTTTGCTTTAAAGTATCATAGTCAGACATACCCGAAATCTGTTGTTTTAACTTGTCAATTTCGCTTTTGTACTGTTCGTTTTGCAAACGCATCTTGCGAAAGCCGGAGTTTTCCAAAGCACTCTGCTTGCGGACGGTGAACTCCGCATTGTCTGTGTCCTCAGGCGTCCCCAAAGACACAGCACCTGTTTCAGATGTACTTACTGCAGGCTCCACGACTGCCTGCTGTGTGTCGTTTACCACATTTAAATTATCCATAGTTATTTCTCCTTATTAAGTCTTGCAATAATAACCGCCATTTCCTCGCGTGTGATGTATGATTTTGGGTTAAAGTTTCCTAAATCATCACCTTGCATAATACCCAGTTGTGTAACACGCTCAACGGCTTGTTTTGCCCAGGCGGAAATTTTATCTTTATCGTTGTACTGTTTCATATTGCCCTCACTAATACTAAAATCACTGCTGTTATAAGTACCGCGCTTATTCGGTACACCCAGATAATCTGCAGGGTTTATAACTTTGTTTTCGCTGTCATGCATTTCAAAATGCAAATGCACACCCGTAACGTTTCCGGTATCACCCATAACACCTATAACCGTCTCGCGCGTTACCTTTTGCCCCACGCTGACACGGACAGAACCCTCTTTCAAATGGCAGAATATATGGCGGTTTTGATTGCTGTCGCCTATAGATACATATCTGCCCCAGCCCGCACTGTCATATCCTACAACTCGTACGGTGCCTTCGCAGGTTGAATACACGGTTTTATTTTGTGATACAAAATCAATTCCGCGGTGAGAGGACGCCCAAAGGCTGCCCGTCTCACCAAACGCTGCGGTAATATAAAACTCACCGCTTATAGGTAAATTGGTCATTTTTTATTCTCCTCATTCATTTCGTTTTGTGCCGTTTTTAACATTTTAAGAAGCCATTTAGGTAACGCGGCACCATTACAACGATAGATGTTTTCAATAATCGAAATGCTCTCTGTTACTGTTATATACACACATATTACCGTTGAAAAAAGCAAATTTTTAGGTATTGTAAAGTTTGCTGCCTGCGCCGCATACGGAATAAAAACATCTAAAAACGTACCAAACCCCAGTGCTATAAACAAAACAAGTTTTTTAATAACACCTCGGTATGCCTTTGCGCTTGTAAGCCCGCCACCGTTCAGTATAGATGCCAACACCCCTGTCACAATATCAAACAGCACTGCAACACCTACAAGAGTAAACGCAAGACCGTACATCTTAAAATATGCCGCAACCACACCGCCTATTGCCGAGATATAATATTTAAACCTTGTCATAATCCACCTCCTCATTTTCAGTATATGCCTGACTCTTTCTGTTTTTGATTATCTGCTCAAGTTTTGCGCGCGGTGCACCGCTGTCATCATCAAGAGCGGACACATACTCCTCAAATGTGATGTGTCCCTGACTAAACAGCCGCTCAAGTGCCTGTTCCCTTGCATATTTTGAAAAGGGCGTTGTATTGGATATATCAACTCGTATTTCGGGCTCAAGACAAATAAGTTCACGTGCCGAGGCAACCACACCGTCTGCAAGTTCTATGCCGTCGGGGTTGTATACAACCCACAGTTTGTACCATATATGAGCAATATCCTCTGCAAACTGGCGAAAACGTGCAGTATGCTCGTTAAGAGGCAATGCCGACTGGTCACGCACAGCAATAATCGCGGTGCCCGATGCTTGTGTCGGGTCGATATTACCAAGCGCAGCATCACCCGCACCCGATAAATCTTTTGTCACCGACAGCAGTTCGTCGCTTAGCGTTTTTGCATCGGGTGACATTGATGATGGGGTAAGATAGTTTACAGCGTCACGAATAGTGCTCACCCCACCGCCGTCTACTTCTATAGCGGTGCCAACCTCTGTAAGCGCCTTTGGATTTACAATTCTGTCACTTGCATATACAAGACGAGAATAAGCAGTAAGTTTTGCGTTTAATATTCGGCGCGCAAGATTGCGGTTAACCTCAATTTGATTTGAAATAAGCGGGGCGACTTCACCCACTCCTCTAAAACTTCCGCGGCGTCTGTTGTATACAAGCGATGCCACGGGATAACAATCTAATCCTTTAATCACCTGCTCTGGCTGATACACCACAGTGCGAGTCAGCCGTAAAAAATGCAAGCCGTCTTCTTCAAGCCAAAGTTTTAAAAGGCTTGTGCATTTATTGTCCGAATCGTCGTCGGGCTGTATGGAAAGGGTAGTATCTTTAGGTATTTTATTTTGATCAGCCTCGCGCCGTATATCTTGTACATCTTTGCGTTCTTTTATAAAAATAAACGGCTGTTTGGATAAATCAGGTAAAGTTTCATCGGCTAAAAAAATGTCACAACGGTCAATTAACTGACAGTTGCCCTCGCCGTCATAAAAATAGACATAACTGTCACCTGCAATCATAGCTGCTTTAACGGCGTCCCAGCACACATTGTCCATTTTCATTCGTTCCCACTCGCACGATGCCTTGCTTGTCAGTTTGGCACACAGTGCCTGCGCACTTGCACTAGCGGTGGGAGCTGAGAAATTAATGCTAATATTATTCATTGCAACCATTGCGGTTTTGTATCTCACAACGGGAGCTATAAAATTGTATATCGGCAGTTCCTCATTACCGCTTTCAAGACCTTTCCACTGCTCACCCTCATAAAAGTTATATGCGCGTTCGGTTTGGTCCTCAATACCAAGAAGCCGGTGGTTATTATTACATTCTTCATACTGTTGCCAAAGTTCATACGCCTTTGCAACAGTTTGCGAAAGTCTGCTCATTTACCGTCACCCCCTATACGTTTTTGTCCTTTCGTTGTACCATCGTACACCTCAATGTTTTGTAAAACAGTGTTAAGTTCGCCTATTTTGTCCTGAGGCGGTACCGCCTTTGATATTGTGTGTTCTTTGTCCTCATGCTCTGAAACCAACACAAGTGCAATACAAACAAGCACAAGTAAAATAAATACAATTAACATAATTTCTCCTTTTTAAATAATATTAATGCTGTCACCATAACCAATCCCCGAGCGCTTTGGCTTTTCAAAATTAAAGCCAAAGCGGTATTCCGGAGTGCGTTTGGGCGTTGCGGTGGGATTGCCTGCAATAAAATATCTCAACGCATCGGGAGCATGTGTCAGTTCGTGCGGATACCGTGCGCAGTCAGACGGGTTTTGACTGTCGCACTGAAGCGCATTCATGGTGCGTATGAGATTTTTGCAGTTGTCAAAAACGACCAGCCGCGATGTTTTTTGTCCGTCTTCTCCCGTAACCACTTTCAACCATTCCTTAAGTGCAAGCCAACCCGAAACGCGAGCACCCGACACCTTTGTAAGTTTTATTCCGTTATCATAAAATAACTGAGCAATACTTTTTCCGCTGTCTTTTTGTCTGTTCCATAAATCAGGCGGTGCAAAAATTGCACGTATATCATCGTCGCCGCATAATTCTTTAATTCGTTGCGATGCCTGCGACACAATCAAACCTTCACCGCCGTTGTCTTTGCCCTCGTATACCTCGTCTATCACGTACGCCCTGCCGTATCTGTCCACTGCAATTTTAAGTGCTGCCAACATATCAAGTCCGTAATCAAGCGCTATATATCGGTACAAATCACGGTCCGGTTCAAATGGACGGACAGTGTGAATGTTTTTGTCAAACGACTCAAAAAATTTGCCTTCATCAAGTTCCCATTCCCCCTCAAGCAGTGCACGTCTGTCACGATCGTCAAGTGTGTTAAGACGCTTAATGTAATCAGGGTCGCTTTCAAGCAAAAATCGGTTGTCGGATAGTTTTGCAGGAATAAAGGTGCGCGTAACTCCGTTTACTTTATATACTGTATCGGGTGCGCCAAGGTCAATAAACCGCTTTTTTACCCAACTGTGCCCAATACCGCCCGGGTTGGTTGTACTTTTAATTGATTTTGGATAATTGTTCGCTCCGCGACAACGGGAGATGAGATATACATACATACTTTCGGTAAAATGAGTAAGTTCGTCAAAACGAATAACATCATATTCTGCCGATTGGTACTTATACACATCGTCCTCGTTGTCGCAGTAAGCGAAATCTATCAAAGAACCGTTGATAAACGTCCCCGTATGAACGGTTCTGTGGTAGCTGTAAACTTTTCTCGGAAAGAGAGATTGTGATACGCGAATAAGTGACTTTTCAAGTTCGGGATATGTGCGGCGGAAAATTATCTGTTTTGAACGCGGATACCGCATAGCGTATAAAAACGCATCGATTAACTGACCGTAACTTTTTCCGCCGCCCGCCGCTCCCCCGTACAGCACCTCAAACGCATCAGCGTTTATAAATGCATTTTGCCTTGAAGTTATTTTGAGGTTTAACTTTTTATCAGTCGACGACACTTATGTCCACCTTAAACGATCCGTCAATACCGCGTTCTTCGCTAAGTATGTCGCGGATAATTTTAACAGCGTCAGAGTTGCCCGCCATTGCCTTTTTTATGATTGCCGCCGCCAATGCCTGCTCTACTGTAAAAACCGAATCGAGTATAGGCGCGTCAGGGTCGCTTATTTTTTTGTTGCAAAGGCGTTTTACCGTTTTGTCAAATGATTTTGCCATGCGTTTTCTCTCCTTTCTGGTTTTAAGTATAGCGTGCAAAACCGAACAAAACGAACAATCTTATAATGCATATAAACACCATTTTGACCTTGATTTTGCAAACAATGTCGATATATATCGATTAATTTTTAATAAGTTGCTATTGACTTTTATCAAACTGTATGCTATAGTATATAAGCATTCAAAAAAACGTGCTTTGCAGCACGCAAATTAAATATCGCGGAGTAGAGCAGTTGGGCGCGACTGTGAGCGCTGCCGGTGGCAGATTAAGCGAGCAGGTTAGCGGGTGCAACGGTCGAAATTTTGTAAAAATTTCGGGTACCGTAAACGGA
>JAZQJA010000048.1:0-39834 GCA_045541455.1 Eubacteriales bacterium | reverse complement strand
CTGTAGCCCAAGGCTACAGCTTTTTTATTATTTTACAAGAGTAATAATTGCCATTTCAGCATTATCACCGCGGCGGGGACCCTTTTTGATTATTCTAGTATAACCGCCGTTACGGTCTGCATAAGCAGGTCCGATTTCTGTAAATAATTTATTTACGACATCTTCCTTAGTGATATAGGATAATGCCTGACGCTTTGAATGAAGTGTATCATTCTTGCCGAGTGTTATCATTTTCTCGGTGATTCTTCTTACTTCTTTAGCGCGCATGAGTGTTGTCTCGATTGAGCCATTTTCAAGAAGATAAGTCACCATACCTCTGAGCATTGCACGACGGTGAGCTGTCGGTCTGCCCAGTTTTCTGTATCCTGACACCTTAGTATACCTCCAATAATAGTATTAGTCGTCATCTCTACGCAGAGACAACTCAAGAGACGCAAGCTTTCCGATAACCTCATCAAGAGATTTACGGCCAAGGTTGCGAACCTTCATCATATCTTCCTCCCTTCTGTTTGTGAGGTCTTCAACAGTATTGATACCTGCACGCTTGAGGCAGTTGAACGAACGAACTGAGAGATCGAGTTCTTCAATTGTCATCTCGAGTACTTTCTCTTTTCTTGTTTCTTCTTTTTCAACCATAATTGCAGCGTTCTTTGCTTTTTCTGACAGATCGATGAACAGAGTAAGATGCTCGTTCATAATTCTAGCTGCCATTGAAACAGCATCACTTGCAGTTATTGTTTCGTTTGTCCAAACGTCAAGTGTAAGTTTATCAAGGTCTGTCACCTGTCCTACACGAGTGTTCTCAACTGTATAATTAACTTTGAGAACCGGAGTGAAGTTCGAATCCACAGCAAGCATATTCGGTTGGTTTTGAGTATACTTTTTATTCTGCTCAGAACCGACATAGCCGCGGCCTTTATCAATAACCATTTCAATATTGAGAACCGCACCGTCCGCCAATGTTGCAATAACATGGTCGGGGTTAAGAATTTCAACTTCACTGTCGAGTTTAATATCGCCTGCTGTTACAATGCCGGGGCCTTTTGCCTCGATATAAACAGTTTTAGGCTCCTCGCAATACAGTTTGGGGATAATGCCTTTAATATTCAGTATAATCTCGGTTACTTCTTCTTTAACGCCTTCGATTGTCATAAATTCATGAGGAACATCATTAATTTTAGCACAAACGACTGCACAACCCTCAAGAGTTGAGAGAAGGATTCTGCGTAACGCATTACCGAGTGTAATACCGTAACCACGTTCAAGCGGTTCGGCAATAAAACGACCGTACTCGCCTCTTTCGCCTTGAATTTCTGTTTCAATGCGTGGTCTTTCCATCTCGATCATTTAAAAAGCCTCCCTTTTCGTAATAAATACTTTAACAAATGCTGTATTACTTAGAATACAACTCGACGATAAGATGCTCTTCGATAGGAAGATCAATATCTTCTCTTTCGCAAACAGCAACAACTTTACCTGTTGTACCGTCACGCTCGAGCCATTTTACTATTGCACGTTTTTCGTTAGCTTCTAAAACTGCCTTGATTTTTTCTGAGCTGAGGCTACCTTCTTTAAGCGCAATAACGTCGCCAACATTTACAAGGTATGAAGGGATGTTAACCTTTTTACCGTTAACTGTAAAGTGACCATGACGAACGAGCTGTCTTGCCTCAGGTCTGGACATAGCAAAGCCTAATCTGTAAACAACATTGTCGAGTCTGCTCTCTACGATTGAAAGCAAGTTCTCGCCTGTTACGCCCTTTTTCTTTTCAGCCATTTCAAAATATTTTGCAAACTGGCTTTCAAGAACACCGTAATACTTTCTAACCTTCTGTTTCTCTCTAAGCTGTAAACCGTACTCGGAATACTTCTTTCTGCTCTGGCCATGCTGACCGGGAGCATAGGAACGACGGTCAATAGCACATTTGCCGCTATAGCAGCGGTCACCCTTTAAAAAGAGTTTCTGACCTTCGCGTCTGCACTGACGGCAAACAGCACCTGTATATCTAGCCATTGTTTGTTCCTCCTTATACTCTTCTTCTCTTAGGCGGTCTGCAACCGTTGTGGGGGATGGGGGTTACATCTTTAATCATTGAGATTTCAAGACCTGCTGTCTGAAGCGCACGAATAGCAGCTTCACGGCCTGAACCCGGACCCTTAACGTAAACTTCAACAGTTTTAAGACCATGATCCATAGCGAGCTTTGCAGCCTGTTCAGCAGCCATTTGAGCTGCGAAAGGTGTGCTCTTTCTTGAGCCTTTAAAGCCCATCTCACCAGCTGATGCCCACGAAATTGCATTGCCGTTTACATCAGTGATGGTTACAAGTGTATTGTTGAACGATGAGCGAATGTGTGCAGCTCCGCGTTCAATATTCTTTTTAACACGGCGTTTTGAGCCTGTCTTTTTTGTATTAGCAGCCATTTACATTCACTCCTTTACTTTTTCTTGTTTGCCATTGTTTTTCTGGGGCCTTTTCTTGTACGGGCGTTTGTTTTTGAACGCTGACCCCTTACAGGTAAGCCTTTTCTATGTCTAAGTCCTCTGTAGCAGCCGATATCTATAAGACGTTTGATGTCAAGAGCAACTTCACGTCTTAAATCGCCTTCTACGTTGTAGCCGTCCATAGCAGCTCTGATTTTGGAAATTTCATCCTCTGTCAAATCCTTAACTCTTGTGTCAGGATTTACGCCTGCTTCGGCTAATATTTTGTTAGAACTGGTTCTACCGATACCATAGATATAGGTCAAACCAATTTCAACGCGTTTTTCGTTGGGTAAATCAATACCAGCAATTCTTGCCATTTGGTAAATACACCTCCAAATTTTAACTTAACCCTGTTTTTGCTTATGCTTCGGGTTTTTGCAGATTACCATAATCTTGCCATGTCTTCTGATGATTTTGCACTTTTCGCACATCGGTTTTACGGAAGGTCTTACCTTCATTGTAAACTCCTCCTTTAACTTTAACTGTTGGAACTATTTAGCTCTCCAGATTATTCTGCCCTTTGTTAAATCATAGGGTGACATTTCAAGTTTTACCGTATCACCCGGCAGAATTTTGATATAGTTCATACGGAGCTTGCCGGAAATGTGTGCTTGTATCTGATGTCCGTTATCAAGCTCTACCGTGAATGTGGCACCGGGCAATGCTTCTACAACTTTGCCTTCAACCTCAATCATATCTTCTTTTGACATATATAATCCTCCGAAAATCTCCTGCTTTTAATCTTCTATTGTAAGAATATGCGCACAGTCATCATCTATGAAAAATGTATGTTCAAAGTGCGCTGACAATTTCCCGTCTGCTGTTGTGACGGTCCATCCATCCTTAGAATCTATAAACACTCGCGGTGTACCTTCATTTATCATAGGCTCAACTGCAATAGTTGCTCCCTTTGGCAAACGCAAGCCATGGCCTAGTTTACCATAGTTTGGCACTAAAGGGTCCTCATGCAAGTCGCGGCCAACGCCGTGGCCTACAAAGTCCCTAACCACTGAAAAGCCGTGTGCCTCACAATAGTTTTGGATTGTACCACCGATATCCCCAAGTCGTATGCCCGCTTTCATAATTGAATGGGCCTTTTCAAGCGAGGTTTTTGTAACATCCATAAGTTTCTTTGCGTTTGGTGAAACAGTTCCTACAGCGAATGTAGCTGCCGAATCACCATGGAAGCCATTTATATACGCCCCAACATCAACACTTATTATATCACCCTCATTGATTACAACCTTGTTTGAGGGAATGCCATGTATTACAACATTATTTTTTGAAATACAAGCACTACCGGGGAAACCGCCGTATCCTTTAAATGATGGAACAGCACCGTGAGAACGAATATAGTCCTCTACAATTTTATCAAGCTCAAGCGTTGTCATACCGGCTTTAATTGATGCGCCGGCAGTACGCAGCGCACCGGCGGTAATTGCACCGGCACGACGCATAAGCCTGAAATCACTGTCGGATTTAATAATTATCATTTCATAAATCCTTCTATTGCTTTAAAAGTAAGAGCCGTGGTTTCCTTGAGTTCTTCTTGACCTTCAACCACAATAAGCTTGCCTTTGGCTTGGTAATAAGCTTTTAAAGGCTCAGTTTGGTCGTGGTAAATATGAAGACGCTCAAGCACGGTTTCCGGCTTGTCATCATTGCGGATGATAAGGCCAGCACCGCAACCGTCACAAGTTTCATTATCTTTTGACGGCTTATATTCGATATGATAAGTCATACCGCACGACGGGCAGACACGTCTGCCGGACATTCTTTGGACAATGCGCTCATCCGCTACTTCGATAGAGAGCGCAAAATCAATTTCAACCGAAAGGCTGTCAAGAGCCTCTGCCTGAGGAATTGTACGGGGGAAACCATCGAGAATAAAGCCATTTTCACAATCAGAGTGAGTAAGACGCTCTTTAATAATCTCAATTACTGTTTCATCTGGAACAAGGTGACCTGCGTCTATGAAAGACTTAACCTTATTTCCAAGTTCACTACCGCTTTTAATAGCCGCGCGAATCATATCCCCGGTTGAAATTGCGGGAATGTTGTACTTTTTTGATATATTTTCTGCCTGAGTGCCTTTACCGGCACCCGGCGCACCAAGTAATATCAATTTCATAGTCATTCTCCTATAGCTTTATTCCAGAAAGCCCTTGTAGTGACGCATAAGCATCTGGGATTCAAGTGTTTTAACTGTTTCGAGAGCAACACCAACAATAATAAGAAGTGATGTTCCGCCGATTGCAAGCCCTGCAAGGCTTGAGTTAAACATAGCCACAAAGCTAGGCGCTGCGGATATTATACCCAAGAACAATGCGCCAATAAGAGTTACCCTGTTGAGTGTTTTTGTAATGTAATCTGAAGTAGGCTTACCGGGGCGGATACCCATAATAAAGCCACCGTTCTTTTTAAGGTTTGATGCAACTTCAACGGGGTTAAAAGTTATAACCGTATAGAAATAGCTAAAGAAAATAATGAGCAGGAACATTACAAGTGTATATACCCAGCCGCCTACATTAACAGCTTTTACAACGCTTCCAAACCAGCCTTTATTAAGTGATGGGAAGAAGCCTGCAAGTGTTGCAGGGAGCATTACAAATGACTGAGCAAAGATGATAGGAAGAACACCTGTCATATTTACTTTAAGTGGAATGTTAGTGCTCTGGCCGCCGTACATTTTTCTGCCGACAACCTTTTTAGCATATTGAACCGGAATTCTGCGTTCACCATTTGTTATAAATACAACAAATGCAACCATAGCGAGTGCACCGATAACAATAAGGATTAGTGAAATCCAACCGGTTGCACCAGATGAGATAAGAGCTCTCGCTGTACCGATAAGAGCCGGACCTCTGGCGATAATACCTGCAAAGAGTATTATTGAAATACCGTTGCCGATACCTTTTTCGTTGATGAGCTCGCCCATCCACATAATAACCATTGCACCGGCAGCAAAGCACAGTGTAATTACAATTGCGCCGAATATACCGACGTTATCCTGAACGATTTGAAAACCTTCTTGGTTCTTTAAAACGGTATAGTAACCAAAACCGAGAATGAGAGAAAGAATTACGGTAAGGTATCTTGTCCATTTTTCCATAAGCTTTCTGCCACGCTCGCCGTCTTCTTTCATTATTCTCTCAAGTGCAGGAATTGCAACCATGAGAAGCTGCATAATGATTGAAGCGTTGATGTAGGGTGAAATTGAGAGCGAGAAGAATGTCGCTTTTTCAAGCGCACCACCCGCCATTACATTTAAGAAGCTGAAGATGTTGTTGCTTTCAGAATACTGCTGGAACAGACCTGCAAGTCCTTCTGAATCGAGAAACGGAACAGGGATTGCAGAACCAAGTCTGAACAGCAGAATAATGAATGCAGTAAATAAAATCTTTTTTCTGAGGTCCTCTATTTTCCAAGCGTTTCTGAAGACGTTGAACAACTAAATCACCTCAACCTTTCCTCCGGCCGCTTCTATTTTCTCTTTGGCACCCGCAGTGATTTTTGTGCAGCGTACTTTTACTGCCTTTGTTACATCGCCACCAGCAATAATTTTAAGACCATCGAGTTTTTTATCAGCAATGCCTGCTTCGATAACAGCATCAATGTCTATAAATTTTCTAGCGTCGAAATTATTGAGCTCGCTTGTTTTAAGAACAACATATTCTTTAGCAAAGATGTTGTTGAAACCACGTTTCGGTAAGCGTCTCTGGAGCGGCATCTGACCGCCTTCAAAACCGGGTCTTACGCCACCGCCCGAACGGGCTTTTTGACCTTTATGACCTTTACCAGCAGTTTTACCGTTGCCTGATGCGGGGCCTCTGCCCTTTCTCTTAACATCGGTCTTAGAACCGGCGGCAGGTGAAAGTTCAAATAAATTCATTCTGATGCACCTCCTTATTTGGCTTCTTCAACCTTTACAAGGTGAGAGATTTTTGTGATTTTGCCCTGTGTTGCAGCGTTATCTGGCTGAACAGTAGCATCATTAATTTTTCTCAGACCGAGTGACTTTGCAGTAGCGATCTGGTCGTCTTTTCTACCTATAAGACTTTTTACGAGAGTAACTTTAACATTTGCCATTAAAATAACCTCCCTTAACCAATTATCTCTTCAACTGTCTTGCCGCGTCTTGCTGCAACCTCTGCTGCACCTTCAAGAGCTTTAAGACCATTGATTGTAGCGCGTACAACATTTATCTTGTTGCGTGAACGAAGCGCTTTTGTTCTGATGTTTTTGATACCGGCCATTTCAACAACGGCACGAACTGCACCGCCTGCAATAACACCGGTACCGGGAGCTGCCGGCTTCATGATTACCATTGAAGCATCATATTTGCCGATAATATCGTGAGGGATTGTTGAATCCTTCATATTAATTTTAACTATATTTTTCTTTGCATCCTCGATGCCCTTACGGATAGCTTCGGGAACCTCAGCCGCTTTACCTATGCCTGCGCCGACATGGCCCTGGCCGTCACCAACTACGATGAGAGCTGAGAATTTCATAATTCTACCGCCCTTAACGGTCTTTGATACACGGTTGAGCGAAACAACGCGTTCTGTAAGCTCGAGTGTGCTCGGATCGATTAAGCTTGCCATATTTTCCGTCTCCTAACTTAGAATTTAAGTCCGCCTTCGCGGGCACCGTCTGCAAGTTCTTTGACTCTGCCGGTATAAAGGAAACCGCCACGGTCAAAAACTACTGTCTCTATCTTCTTTTCAAGTGCTCTTTCAGCTACAAGCTTACCTACTTTTGCAGCAGCTTCCTTGTTGCCGCCGTAAGCACCGAAGTCTTTTTCGAGAGTTGATGCGCTGGCGAGTGTTACGCCGTTTACATCATCAATAATCTGAGCATAAATATGCTTTGCAGAACGGAATACGCAAAGACGCGGGCATTCAGGGGTTCCAGAAATTTTAGCACGAACTCTTTTATGTCTTTTGATTCTTGCAGCTTTGCTGTCAGGTTTCTTAACCATAATCTTTTCCTCCCTTTATTATTTTGATTTACCGGCTTTGCCTTCTTTACGTTTGATGACTTCATCAGAGTATCTGATACCTGCTCCCTTATAAGGTTCGGGAGGTCTCTTCATCCTTACATTAGCTGCAAACTGACCTACAACCTGTTTGTCGGGGCCTGAGATTACAACTGTGTTGGGACCGGGTACTTCGATTGTGATGCCATCAACCGGCTCTACTGTTACAAGGTGTGAATAACCAAGGTTCATTACAAGGTTTTTGCCCTGAAGCTGTGCTCTATAACCAACACCACTTATTGCAAGTTCCTTTTTAAAGCCTGTGGTAACACCCTCAATCATATTTGAGATGAGCGTTCTGGTAAGGCCGTGGAGCGAACGGTGAAGCTTATCCTCTGAAGGACGCTCTACTGTAATTTCGCCGCCATTTACATTTACCTTCATATCTTTATGAAGTTGTTGGGTCAAAGTATATTTTGCACCCTTTACTGTGATTACGTTCTCAGCGCCAAGTTTAACCTCAACACCTGCAGGAACAGTAATCGGTTTATTACCTATTCTTGACATTGATTACCCCTCCTTACCAAACAAATGCGAGGACTTCGCCGCCAACGCCGGCTTTGCGAGCCTGTTTGTCTGTCATAACGCCTTTAGAAGTGGATACAATTGCAACACCGAGGCCTCTCATTACGCGGGGAAGCTCTTCGCTGCCTGCGTAAATTCTAAGACCGGGTTTTGAAATTCTCTTAAGGCCCTGGATAACTCTTGTCTTTTTCTCACCGTATTTAAGTGTGAGAACGATTGTGCCCTGAAGACCGTCATCTACGACCTTCATATCCTTTATATAACCTTCATCGAGAAGAATCTGACAGATTGACTTCTTGAGGTTGGATGCGGGGATTTCAACTGTTTCATGTTTTGCCGAATTAGCATTTCTGATTCTTGTGAGCAAATCGGCGATAGGGTCTGTAATCTGCATTGTTTCTACCTCCTACCAGCTTGCTTTCTTAACGCCTGGGATTTTGCCTTCATAAGCAAGTTCCCTAAAGCATATTCTGCAGATGCCGTAGTTTCTGAGGTACGCATGAGGACGACCGCAGATTTTGCATCTGTTATACTCTCTTGTAGAGAATTTCTGGGTCTTCTGCTGTTTTAAAATCATTGCCTTCTTAGCCACTAAAATTCCCTCCTTATCTTGCGAACGGTGCGCCGAGCAATGTGAGAAGCTCTTTTGCCTGTTCATCAGTCTCAGCGGTGGTTACAAAAATAATGTCCATACCTCTGATTTTTTCAACCTTATCGTACTCAATTTCAGGGAAGATAAGTTGCTCTTTTATACCAAGAGCGTAGTTACCTCTACCATCGAATGCGTTGGGGTTAATGCCGCGGAAGTCACGTACACGGGGAAGAGCAATGTTAAAGAGTCTGACAACAAACTCGTACATTTTCTCACCACGGAGTGTAACTTTAGCGCCGATTGCCATGCCTTCACGAACTTTGAAGTTAGCAACTGACTTTCTAGCAGCACAAGGAACAGCTTTTTGTCCGGTAATGATTGCGAGTTCTTCGCAAACATTTGCTACCACCTTTGAGTTATCCTTTGCGTCGCCGCAACCAACATTGATAACAATCTTGTCGAGTTTCGGAATCTGCATCGGGCTCTTATAACCAAATTTTTTCATAAGGGCGGGAGCAGCTTCTTTTGTGTATAAATCTTTGATTCTTGACATTGTAATTTACTCCTCTCCCTTAAAATGTTTCCTGACAGTCTTTATTTTTGCAAACTCTTACCTTTGTGCCGTCTTCCAATACTTTGTAGCCGACTCTGGTAGGCATTTTGCATTTGGGGCAGATTACCTGAACTTTACAAGCGTAGATTGCGCCTTCAGCTTCGATTCTGCCGCCGGTTTCACCCTGTCTTTTCGGCTTAACATGCTTTGTTACCATGTTTGCCTTTTCAACTATTACTTTACCTTCTTTAGGTGATACTTCAAGTACCTTGCCCTGTTTACCACGGCTTTTGCCTGAAAGAACAAGAACTGTATCTCCCTTTTTAACGTGTAATTTACTCATTGCGGTTTCCTCCTTAAAGAACTTCGGGAGCGAGTGACAGGATTTTTGTATATTCCTTGTCGCGAAGCTCTCTTGCTACAGGTCCAAAGATACGAGTACCCTTGGGTGTTTTATCTTCTTTTATGATAACCGCTGCGTTTTCATCAAATCTGATGAATGAGCCGTCTGCTCTCTTAACGCCCTTAACGGTACGTACAACTACCGCCTTGACAACGTCGCCCTTTTTAACGGTGCCGCCCGGCGCAGCTTTCTTTACAGAACAAACAATTACATCGCCGATACCTGCGTATCTTCTTCTTGTGCCGCCAAGCACACGAATGCACATAAGCTCTTTTGCACCTGTGTTGTCAGCAACTTTAAGATATGTCTGCTGTTGTACCACGATTTTGTCCTCCTTGATTACTATTAATTATTTAGCTTTTTCGATTATTCTTACAAGTCTCCATCTTTTGTCTTTAGAAAGCGGTCTTGTCTCCATAACCTCAACTGTATCGCCGATACCGCACTCGTTTTTCTCATCGTGTGCTTTGAGTTTATATGTTCTTTTGATAACTTTCTTGTACAAAGGATGCTTTACGTTGTCTTTGATGGCAACCACAATAGTTTTATCCATCTTATCGCTCATAACCACGCCTACACGGGTCTTTCTAAGTGATCTTTCCATTTGATTTTTCCTCCTTTATCAAGAAAATTTACTTGCTTTCCTGCAGCTCGAGCTGACGAAGAAGAGTATTTACCCTTGCAATGTCTTTCTTTACTGCTACTATACGCTGCGGGTTTTCAAGCTGGTTTGTAGAATGCTGAAATTTAAGATTAAAAAGCTCTTTTTTGAGGTCTGTAAGCTTGTTTTCAAGCTCAGCAGCGCTCAATTCTCTGAGTTCACTTGCTTTCATTGTTTAACCAATCCTTTCTTAAAGTCCGGTTTACACCGTGCTTAATTTTCGCCCGCCTGTGTTTTTTCCATAGAAGCCTTTGTCACAAACTTACATTTGATTGGAAGTTTGTGCATTGCAAGGCGCATTGCTTCTCTTGCCTGCTCTTCAGTAACGTCTGCTATCTCGAAGAGTACTCTGCCGGGTTTTACAACTGCTACCCAGTATTCTACCGAACCTTTACCGGAACCCATACGGGTTTCAGCGGGTTTTTGTGTAACCGGCTTATCAGGGAATATTTTAATCCAAACGCGACCGCCTCTTTTGAGGTATCTTGTCATAGCGATACGAGCAGCCTCGATTTGATTGTTGGTGATCCATGAAGGCTCTGTTGCTACAAGACCGTACTCACCGTAAGCGAGTGTGTTACCACGCATAGCCTTGCCCTTCATACGACCCCTCTGAACTTTTCTGTACTTAACTCTCTTAGGGATCAGCATTATTTAGCGCCTCCTTCTTTCTTAGGTGTTCTCTTAACGTCTGCAAGGATTTCACCTTTGTAAATCCATACTTTAACGCCAAGTTTACCATAAGTTGTATTTGCCTCAGTAAAGCCGTAATCAATGTCAGCTCTGAGTGTCTGAAGCGGAATTGTACCCTCATGATAGGTTTCGCTTCTTGCGATTTCTGCGCCGTTAAGTCTGCCTGATATCATAATTTTGATACCTTTTGCACCTGTACGCATTGTTCTGCCGATAGCCTGTTTCATAACGCGTCTGAACGCAATTCTCTTTTCAAGCTGGGCAGCACAGCTCTCAGCTACAAGCTGTGAATTCATATCGATGTTTTTAACTTCGATGATTTTGATATCTACTTTTTTGCCTGTAAGTTTTACAAGCTCACCCTTGAGTTTTTCAATTTCAGCACCGCCGCGGCCGATAACAAGACCGGGTTTTGCGCAAGAGAGAAGTACTCTCATGCTGTCGCCGTTTGCTGAACGCTCAATCTCAATTTTGGGGATACCGGCGTCATAATATTTTTTCTTGAGGAACTCACGAATGTTGTAGTCTTCAAGAATAAGGTCACCTGTAAGGCTATCCTTAGCTATCCATCTTGAGTCCCAGCCTTTAATAACGCCGACTCTCATTCCGTGCGGATGTACTTTCTGTCCCATATTATGCCTCCTTCTCCTCTACCACGATTGTAACGTGAGAAGTTCTTTTGTTTATTCTGAAAGCTCTTCCCTGTGCTCTCGGCATGATTCTCTTAAGAATCGGGCCGGGGCATACATAACACTCTGAAACATAGAGGTTATCAGCGTTCATACCGTAGTTGTGTTCTGCGTTAGCCATTGCGCTCTTAAGAAGTTTGTAAAGCGGCTCGGAAGCAGACTTAGATGTGTTTTTAAGCACAGCCATCGCATACTTTGCCGGTTTGTTTCTTATAAGATCAAGAACTACGCCGACTTTGCGAGGAGAGATTCTGAGATATTTTAAATGTGCTTTTGCTTGCATTTATATTTCCTCCTTGCTCCTTACTTTGTTGTCTTAGAGCCTGCATGGCCTCTAAATGTTCTTGTGGGAGCAAACTCGCCGAATTTATGACCGATCATATCCTCGGTAACATAAACCGGAACGTGCTTTCTTCCATCGTGTATTGCTACTGTGTGACCGACAAAATCGGGGTAGATTGTAGATGCTCTAGACCAGCTTTTAAGCACTACCTTTTCGCCGGTTTCATTAAGTTTTTTAACTCTTGCTAAAAGCTTGGGGTCAATAAAAGGTCCCTTTTTAACGCTTCTGCTCATTGAATAAATCCTCCTTTTCCGGCTTATGCGTCATTACGACGTTTTACGATAAATTTATTAGTCTTGTTCTTCTTAGAACGTGTCTTATAACCAAGAGTAGGTTTACCCCAGGGAGTAACAGGACCGGGACGGCCAATAGGTGATTTACCCTCACCACCACCATGAGGATGGTCGCACGGGTTCATAACTGAACCGCGAACTGTAGGACGAATACCCATGTGGCGTTTTTTACCGGCTTTACCGATAGACACGTTTGAATGGTCGCCGTTTGAAACGACGCCGATTGTTGCCACACAATTAAGTTTTACAAGTCTAACTTCGCCAGAGGGAAGTCTTACCTGAGCGTAGCCGTTCTCTTTTGCCATAAGCTGAGCAGAGTTGCCTGCTGAACGAACGAGCTGAGCGCCTTTACCAGGGTGAAGTTCAATATTGTTGATAAATGTACCAACAGGGATATTTTCAAGCGGTAATGTATTACCGGGCTTGATGTCAGCTTCGGGTGAAGAAACAAGTTTATCACCAACCTGAACACCTTCAGGACAGATGATATATGACTTTGTTCCGTCCTCATAAATAACAAGAGCAATAAAAGCTGAACGGTTAGGATCATACTGAATTGAATCAACAGTTGCGGTCATGCCGATTTTACTGTTTCTTTTGAAGTCGATAATTCTGTACTTTTTCTTGTTGCCGCCGCCCTGATGACGAACTGTAATTCTGCCGTAGCTGTTACGGCCGGCATTCTTTTTAACGTGAGTAAGCAGTGACTTCTCGGGAGCAACCTTTGACAAGCAGCTGTAATCAACATTTGTCATCTGGCGTCTGCCCGGAGTGGTAGGTTTATATGTTTTAATAGCCATTCCTGCGCGCCTCCTTACATCATACCGTCAAAGAACTCAATTGTCTTTGACTCTTCTGTGAGCTTAACATAAGCTTTCTTTGATTTTGAAGTAAAGCCTGTGTGTACGCCCATTCTTTTTTCTTTGCCCGAGCAATTAACTGTTGTAACCTTTTCAACTTTAACGCCGAAGATTTTTTCAACAGCCTCTTTAATCTCGATTTTATTAGCATCTACTGCTACTTTAAACGCATAAGTTTTATCCTGTATGCCACCCATTGATTTTTCTGTAACGATGGGCTTTTGAATGATATCATAAACTGATTTCATTATGCGTACACCTCCTCGATTTTCTTAACGGCATCCGCTGTAAGAACGAGCTTGTCGTACTTAAGGATATCGTAGGTGTTGATTGTATTTGTAAGAGCTGTTTTAACACCAGAGATGTTTGCAGCGCTCTTTACTAAATAGTTGTTATAATCATTATTAACGATAAGGCCTTTTACAACGCCTAAAGCGTTAAGCATATTAACTACTGTTTTTGTCTTGTAGTTATCAACTGCGATGTTATCTACAACGATGAGTTTACCTTCAGCAAGTTTTGTTGAAAGTGCAGATTTAAGAGCAAGTCTTCTAACCTTTTTATTCATTGCAAAACGATAGCTGCGGGGCTTGGGAGCAAACACGATACCGCCGTGTGTCCACTGCGGGCTTCTGGTTGAACCCTGTCTTGCATGGCCTGTGCCCTTTTGTCTCCACGGCTTTGCACCGCCGCCGGAAACCTCAGCACGAGTAAGAGCTGACTGTGTGCCCTGTCTTTGATTTGCGAGGTAATTAGTAACCGCCATATGCATTGCAGGCTTGCTTACCTCTATGGCGAAGATTGAATCGGAAAGTTCCATTGTTGAAACTTTTTCACCGTTCATATTCAAAACGTCAATAGTAGCCATTATTATTTACCTCCTTCTTAACCGACTTTAACAGTGCTCTTTACGGTAACTATTGAGCCTTTAGGACCCGGAATAGCACCTTTAACTACGAGCAAGTTGTTTTCTGTGTCGACCTTAACAACATCGAGGTTCTGAACTGTAACCTTTACAGCACCCATATGGCCAGGCATTTTCTTACCTTTATAAATTCTTGAAGGTGAAGAACATGCGCCCATAGAACCTGCATGTCTGTGAGTAGGACCGCCGCCGTGTGTCATACGTCCGCGGCTGTTGCCGTAACGTTTGATTGTACCTGCGTAACCTTTACCTTTTGAGATACCGGTTACATCTACGCAAGAGCCTACTTCAAATGTATCTACGCCGATTACATCGCCAACATTAAGCGCTTCGACGTCTTCAAGTCTGAATTCTTTAAGAACCTTTTTATAAGCAACACCTGCTTTATCAAAATGGCCTTTCATCGGCTTTGTAACGCGATGTTCTTTTTCATCAGCAAAGCCAAGCTGTACAGACGAGTAACCATCTTTCTCAACTGTCTTTTTCTGTACTACTGTACAGGGACCAGCTTGAATGACGGTTACGGGAACGACGTTTCCGTTTTCATCGAAAACCTGTGTCATTCCGATTTTCTTTCCGATAATTCCTTTTTTCACTTTCGTTTCCTCCTTAGGTTATTGGTTGAATTTATCAACATGACCCCGACACTTTATGACTATTAGAGTTTAATCTCTATGTCAACGCCTGCCGGAAGCTCAAGGTTTGCAAGCGCATCTGCTGTTTTAGCAGTGGGCTTTACGATGTCAATAAGACGCTTGTGAGTTCTTCTCTCAAACTGCTCTCTAGAGTCTTTATATTTATGAACAGCACGAAGGATGGTGACTACTTCCTTCTTTGTAGGCAGCGGGATAGGACCCGAAACCACAGCGCCTGTTCTCTGAGCAGTATCGATAATCTTTTGAGCTGTCTGATCAACGAGCATAGCCTCGTAACCCTTGATTCTGATTCTGATCTTTTCTGACTTTGTAGCCATTGCTTTTTACGCCTCCTTAAAATATTTGATTATTTTGGTTTGGCAGCCACTTTCTATAAATAGAACACAAACTGCAAAAAAGTTTACAACCCACCCGTGTGTTTCACACTACGGCATAAAAAATTTCGGTTTAAAAACCGAATTTCAGGCATCTCGCACCCGCAACGCGGCTTACCGGAACATTCCGGCAGTTCCAAGGTTTGAAACGAGGGTTAAACTAGCTTGCTGTCTGCGAGCCGCCCGGTTTTAAACCGAACATACTCCGCGGAAATTCCCTGCATTTACAGCCGTGGCAGACTGCACTTGCAGCCACCTCCCGCATCATCGCATTCAGTCACGCTATGATAGTATAACATAGTGAAATCAATAATGCAAGTGTTTTTTTATTATTTTTTTATTTTTCTGTATATTATAATAAGGAAGAAAATCTCCCGAAAAACTTTGTTTTCGGGAGATTTATTTAATTTACTATAAAATACAAATACTCTGTTTTGTTTCCAAAAGTAAATACAAGTCTATAAGTACCAACTTCGGCATCTGTATCAATAGTCCATTGATAATTTGTTTGTTCGTTTGCCTGTTCAAGTTGATAACCTGAATCCGTAAACAGACTGGCAAGCGCAACCCTTTGATTAAAGTTATCATCTTGCTTTTTATAAGCCCTTACAGTTACCACTGCTTCATCATCGTTTTGCTGTGCAGTTGTGAGTTTAAATTTAAGTTTTTCATCTGCTTTGACCAGCAAGTCTGTGAGTGAATTATCGGTAACCACACTTATATTATAAAGTTTTGACACACCGATAGTAAATCTAGCAGTTGCCTCATCAGTTTGCGTTGTAATAATACTGTTGTGATATGTAGGTTCGGGAGCGGAATAAACCGTTGCCCTGAGTTCTACAATATCACCTTCTGAAACTGTTTTGCTTGTAATGCCAAACCTACTTGTATCAACCTTTATTGTATGATTGCCAAAACCATTCACACCGACAACTGCATAACTATTTTCACTGTCAGGTAAGAAAGTTTCGCCGTTACATTCAAAGGTTATACCGTCGGGCATATTAACAAGAGTATCGTTGATATACATCTGGAGTTTAATACCAAACTCACCCTCGTAATATCTTGTATCAACAGCAACTGTACTTTCAAGCAAGGAAACATTAAGTTCTGCAACACCTTTTTCAGAATAACTCTCTTCTGCAAATTGCATTGTAAAGGACTGAACACCCTCAACATCATTGTAAACGTGATAATCAACTGATTCGACAGTTGACTCTTTATCACCATCGGTATAATTCATGATTTCTTGAGATTCACCTTCAGTTACATACATATGATTAAGAGTTACCTTGCCTGCAAAATCGTTTTCCTGTGACCATGACCAGTTGTTTCCAACCTCTTCAAAGTCAAACACAAACAGCAAACGCTCTTTAAGTGAATCTGACTGTTGCTCATTATACTCTGCAATAAACGCCGGAGTTGCATCAAGATTACGAATTTTTTGGGTTGTGCCCATTTGCATAAAGTCTAACAAGTTAACTTTATCTTCGGTTTGAAGAATGTAATAATAGTATGTAGGCACGCTTGCCGTCATATCCGCCATAGTGATTTTGGTTCCCTGTGGCAAAGATGAGGTATCAAGCGACCAACTCATCTCTTTATCTGCAGTTTTTGTGAATGTTCTCGGAACATAGTTTGTCTGATACTCAACTGTAAATGCCGAATATTCATTTATATGTATCGGCGACTGAGTTGAAGCACCAATATAACTGCGGATATTTTCGTAATACACACTTTGAGTTGGCAAAATGCGAACAATTGACAACGAAATATCAAAATTATAAGTATGAGTTGAATCTTGAGGCGGTTGGTTAGAGTCTTGTGCAAACATTTTGAGAACAAGCTCAACACCCATATCCTCAATAGTAGTGCTTACACTAGTAGCCCTATGAAGTACCGCTTCAATAGTGTTATTGCCTTGTGCACTGTTAACAAGTCCTGTATAAAGGGTATTTGTTCCAATTTGGTTGTCAGCGATATTTCCATCACCGTCACGAACGCCCTCAAGACCGGTAACTACTTGACCTTTACTATTGGTAATACCCCACTTGTCGTCTGCAATTTTTGTAAGAAAACCAAGTGACTGACCTGCAAGTTTTAGTTCAATGGCAATTTCATTATTTTCAAGGCCTGAAGCAACAGATGAAACAAGTGTATAGTTTGAACTGATTGCTGTATTTAAAATATCATTTACCGCAACCTTTTCAAGAGCATATCTCAATGTTTCTGCTTGATCTGCCGCGGTTGCTGTATCACTAAACTGAGTTTCATCAGTACCGATATAGCCTTCAACATACATATTATAGTTGATAAACGCACCGCTGATGTACCAGTAATAATAAGTGAATTCACTTGAGCCTACCGGTTTACCTACGTTATCTATAATTTCCATATAGGAGTCGGATTCGCTAAGTTTAGTAGTACAGATAAAGTCGCCTGTACTTTGCTCTATACTGCCGTAAACAAAGCCGCCGCCTTCACCAGGATTTGCATATAGCAATTCAAGAGTAAATAATCCCTTAACCGGACCGAAATTACCGTTTTCATCCATAACGTCTAGGTAAAGACCGTTAGCAACACAAACTGTATTCTGCTTGTCAAAATCACCCGTGTTGCCTGCTTCATTTGCTCTATAAACACTTATTTCGCCATCAGTAAGTTTGTTTATATTTTCAGCACTGCCGCCATGACCTTGATATTCGTTGGTAATACCGTTATAACCACGGTCAATATATTTACGGTCATTATTGTAATCACTATGCAAACCGCCAAGGTATTTTACGATAGAATCAAGTTTAAAAGTACTTCCGTTTTTCATATACAGATTTGAAACACGGTTTATTGAATAAAGCGTGTTATCGCTGTCGTCAACAAGGTCATTTGCACCGATAAGAACTATATCGGTATTATCAAGTATAACCTCATCTGCACGTTGAACGGAGTAGAATGTTTTAAGCATTTTTTCGCCCGCAACACCCGTAGTATTGTAATTACCTACACCAAAGTTTTTAATAGTAATTGTACGGTAACCGCTTGCAAGACACAAGTTTCCGTCGCCGTAAACGCCGCCGCTTTGGAAATAGATAGGAGTTGGATTTCCCGACTCATCAGGTGTAGTATTACCTATAATATTAACTTTTACATCACCAATTGTTGTAGGAACCGATGCGTTGATAGCAGTACCGCTTCCGCGGTCACCACCACCGAAAACAGAACCGTAAATTGCTATCTGTTGTGCTGTACCCTCAACATTACAGTCAACATTAACTACTGTGGCAAGTTCTTCATCTTTTGCGTAAACACGACTTTGCTCACCACCGCCGTAAACACCGCCGGTGCCGTTGTTTCCTGCAATATATCCACCGTATACATTGGTGTTTGTGCTGCCAAATACAGCACCCATTTGTAATTTATACGCAACGCCTTCTTCGGGTTTACCCCTGCCGCCACCAAAAACAGAACCCATTATATGTCCGTTTTTAATAGTGACATTAGTTGTACCTGCACTTGTTACATTTGCTTTATTGGTACCGGTAATCACGTAACCATTACCTACAGCACCAAGGTCACCACCGCCGTATACACTGCCATAAATGAACTGCGCATAATCGTGTATTTCAGGAGTGATTTGAGTTTCTATCTGTCCGGATGTGACAGAGCCGGTAGTTATCGGTGTTTCAACCGCTGTAAAACCATGGTCAATATCTACAGTTACATTTGTCGACTGATAAACAGTAGCGTTTATACCCTTACCGCCGCCAAATACATTACCGGATGTGTCATCTGAATCTGAGCCGATAACACCGTAGTTTATAGTGATTTCAGTTGATTGTGCTGTTCCGTTTTCACCGCCGCCGTAAATGTTGCCTAAAACAACAGGTGCATTTTCATCTACAAGCGGCATTACACCGTTTAACGCTTCAACCATATTAACAGTAGTGTTTTCAACCGATGCAGTAGAACCAAAGCCGCCGCCGTATACATTTTTGTTAACATTAGCAAAGGTGAGCATATTTATAACAGTATCACCGTCGTGCAATGCATTGTAACCGCCGCCGTATACACTGTTTCCAATATCACCCGCTATATTTACTGTTAGCACGTTTGTTGTATAGCCTATTGATTTGCTGGCACCGTAAACACTGCCGTTTACTTTGGCAGTGTTACCGACATTAACCGTTATAACACCGTTAACCAGTGCACCATTTTTAAGTTTACCGGGAGAACTGTTATCGTCTTCAGCCTGTGTGACTTTTCCGTTTGCATCTGTTGTAACAACAGTACCGTTATTACCACCGTAAACGCTGTCATTTACAGTGCCGAACACATACATATTAACATCACCAAATACATTACCTGCAAGGTTATTGCCGCCAAAAACGTTTTTGGTAATAATCGCGTTCGGTCCGATTGTGAGTTCAATGTCACCACCGACATCACCGGCAAGACCGCCGCCGTAAACACTTTGTTTTAAACTTCCGGTAGAATTTACTGTAAGATAAATATTACCGTTAACATTTCCTGAAAGGCCGCCGCCGTAAATTGCGCGCGTTACATCGCAGTCGCCTTCAAAAACTGCATTTACATCTCCTAAGACATCACCGGAATAGCCACCGCAGAAAGTATTATGATTTCTGGAACCATATTGATTTAACGAACCGCCGGTTACTGTTATATTTACAGCTCCTACGTCACCCTTGTTACCGCCGCCGGTAACAAGTCCATCACAAATACCGCCGGTAATTGTTGTATTTGCTGTTCCTATTACATTACCCGAAAGACCGCCGGCATACATCCAGTCATCAATCATACCGCCGCTGATTTCAATATTTGTATCTTTATAAACAGTTGCAGTATTTCCACCGCCGTAAAAGTCTCTTCCGACTGTGCCTTCTTTAAGAAAGATATTTGTATTTCCGTTTACAGAGCCTTTATTGCCGCCACCGTAAACGTCATTGATTATAATATTTCTGCCGTTCACACCGTTAATTGTAGCGTTTGTATCGCCTTCTACTGTAGCGTTTACACCAAAGCCACCACCATAAAGGGTATGCGAAACTTTTGAATTTTCCAAAACAGATACATTTGTATTACACGAAACTATACCATTATATCCGCCGCCGTAAACATAACCGTCATCAGTAGAGTTAGCATCATTACCTACTATGGCACTACCTTTAATTTCGAGGTTTGTATCACCGGTGATTTTACCGTCATAGCCGCCGGCGTAAATATTATAATAAATTATAGCCGAGCCATAAATATTTATATTAGTATTACCGCTTACATCACCGCTTGTACAACCGCCAAAAACAGTTCGGGTTACAACAGCATTGTCATAAATGTCTATATTTGTATTTTGAAGTACATTACCGGATTCACCGCCACCGTAGATTATACCATCGGTAATACTAGAATCTATAACGCCTATTTGTGCTGTTTCAAATATTTTAATATTTGTACTGCCTTCAACTGTGGCACTGTCACCAAAGCCGCCGCCGTAAACACAGTTAGCAACAAAGGCACTGCCGCTTATGTTTAAATATGTACTTCCGCTATGAGCAGCATCCCTGCCGCCACCGTATACAGTATTACCTATCTTGGCATTACCTGAAATGTTAACCTCAGTATCACTATTTGTATAACCAAGTGTTTTACTTGCACCGTATACATTGTTGGCAATTGTTACGTTATCCGTTATATTTATAGTGGTTTTACCCTCTATAATACCGCCGGCTGTATCTTTATTAAGTTCGGTATGTACATCGCCATCGTTTTCGGCTTCTGTGATTTCATCATTGGCATTTTTAGAAATTACAGTACCATTACAGCCGCCATATACATTACCGTATGTAACAGTTCCGATAACACTGTTTGCGCCATAGTTTACAGTGGTGCCTAAAACCTTGGCGTTATCCTTAAGCGTAAGAGTAGAGTCGCCATGGATTGTACCAGACAAGTTATTACCTGCAAAAACGTCTTTCAACACCGTGCAGTTACCGCCGATAGTAAGGCTAACATTACCTACAACATCACCCGCAAGGCAACCTGCATAAACTGTTGAATTGATTTTACAATCCCCTTCAAAAACAGCATTTACATCGCCTTTAACGTCGCCTCTAAACCCACTGCAGAAAATTGCTTGCTGACCGGTAGAAGAGCCGTATGTAGAATGATTGCCTGCATTAGCATAAATATTAACCGAGTCAACAGATGAGTTTGTACCTGTACCGCTTATATATTTATGAGTAGTACCGCCGTAAATTTCAATATTTGCCGGACCGTAAACTGTAGCACTCCTATAACGACCGCCACCGTAAATCCAGTTATCTATTGTACCGCCGTAAATAATAATATTAGCACTTGAACCTTCAACGCTGTTGCCGTCATTACCAAGCTTTCCTACCGCACCTGTTTGACTGTTATTATCTTGACCTCTGCCACCGCCGTATACGTCACCATCAAGGTAACCATCATTTACAGTCATTGTAGACGAACCGTAAGTTATTCCATGCCATCCACCAGGATAACAATGGTCAAAAGTATAAATCCCTTCGTATTTATACTGGTATTTATTGTTAGTATTTATCATTTGGTGGTTGGGATTTGCAGTTTCACCTACTGTTACATTGGAATTGCCGTATACATCTGCGCCTGCTTTTACACCGCCACCGATAGAATATTCATAAACCCTTGAGGTACCGAAAATGTTTACATTTGTATTGCCTTTAACATCTCCATACCAACCGCCGCCTTCAACATCGTATGCAGCTGAATCGCCTAACAGATTTACCGTTGTATTACCGTTAACAACGCCGACTTCATCATTTTTTGACACGCCCCAACAACCGCCGGTAACATAAAATGCCGGTGTGTCGGTTACGTTAATTTCAACATCTTCCACATTGCCTTTAAAGCCGCCGAGAATGTTAGGAATTATATAGGGTTGTGTAAGGCCCGTATTAACATTGACTGTAGTTTTATTTAAAGTTTGAGTAGATGTACCAAAACCACCGCCGACAATATAGCCATAATAACTTACTCTATAATCCGTATCTGTAATACTGTAATTATTACCGTTTTCTGTTACAGTAGAAGTGTCTATGATGCTTTGCTTTAGCTTATCTGCACTGTAACCGCCCTCGGCTTTGACATAGCGATAAATAATTTTATCAGGCGCCACAGAATCAGTTGGAGTGTTAGGTGAATTTGGGAAAAACAAGTTATCACCAAGTACATTTACAACAACTTCATTATAGATTGTGCAGTTGGATTCACCGCCGCCGTAAATAGCCTCGTTAACTATAAGACTGCCGTAATCGGTAGTCTGTGCATTTTCGGTGACAGAGCCGCTGCGTATATTAACCGTTACTTTATCAGTTGTTGCATCAGTACCTATAATAACAGTTTTAGTTTCTGTACTATCATTTACACCGGTGCCGCCGCCGAAAACATTGTAAAGTTTACCGCCGTTTATATTTACGGTTATATTACCGATAACTGTACCTTCTTCACGGTTTGCGCCAAAAACGCTGCCGTGTATTGTACCGCTTGTATTTACGGTAATATCACCTGTAATATCACTGGAAACGTCTTCTATAACGTTACCAGTCGAGTCTTCAAGGGCATCGGCACGGCTACCACCGTAAATTCGTGAATCATCATATCCTTCTTTACCAATAACAGTATTACTGTCAACATTTACAGTAATATCAGCATACACCTCGCCGCCTTCACCACCGCCGTATATACGTGTAGCAGTGCCATTGGTAGATTGAATTATAGAATTATTAATTGTTAGATCAACTGTATTTGCTGCATTTTCGGTGCCGACAGTTGCATTATCTCCCATACCGCCGCCATAAATACAGTCGCCATGTCCCATAGAAAGTTCAGCATTTTCTATTAATACATCAACATTTCCTGTTACAACGCCGTATTCACCGCCACCGAAAATGCGCTCGCTAACTTTTGCGCCTACACCGCTGACAGTAACACTTGCATTTCCGTTTACAGTGGTACTTTCACCATAACCGCCGCCAAACAATTTTTGAACATTACCGTTGTCGGTTATATTAACATTTACATTACCATTAATAGTACAGTTTTCATTGTTACCGCCGTAAGCATTACCGTTTACGGTGCCTTTTACATTTACTGTAACATTACCTGTTAATGTCGCACCGACTGCTGTATGGTTGCTTCCGCCGTAAACGTACGAATTACTATTTCCATCTGTACCGATAGTACTGGTTTCATCAATATTTATAGTAACATCTGCATTAATATTGCCTTTTTCACTACCGCCAAAAAGCATAACACCGCTATTTGCAGTGGTATTTACAACATTAGAATTAACAATATCAATATTTATTTTGCCGGGCGAAAGTTCTGTGCCGACAGTAGCATTGGCATTTTCACCGCCGCCACCGTATATGGATTGAGAATATGTGATTTTAAGGGTTACGTTTTGCACTAAAACATTAGTACTGCCTAAAACAGCGCCATTACAACCGCCGCCGTAAATACGCTGACCTACGCTGATTGTATCCACATCAATATCATTGCCGACAAAATTAAGATAAGTTGAGCCTGTTACTTTGGCGGTTGCAGCCTGACAGCCACCGTAAACCCTACCCACCATACGTGCAGCGGAATAAATATTCATGCGTGTATCGCCGTTGACATTACCTTTAAGGCTTCCTGCGTACGACCATTTACCTGCAGTGCCGTACACATCAACAAGTGTTGTGGGATCTTCTTTTGACGATATATGCGATGTACCCAATTCGCCACCATCAGCATTGCCGCCGTAGATATCCTCTTTAGTTGTTGCCCTGTTACTGATAAGAAGATATGTTTTTCCTTTGATTTCGCCAGCGTTACTGCCGGCAAATATACGACCATTGACAACAACAGTGTCATTTGCGTTATCGTTTTCGCCCAATAACACAGAGGTGTTGCCGTTAATTACAGAGTTTACATGGCCACTACCGCCGTTAATAACACCGCGAATTGTGGTTTGACCTGAAATGTCAACCAAGGTATTACCTGTAATAACACCCTCGCCTGCATTATAACTTCCGCCGTAAAGAGTTGCGGTGCTGGAAGTGTTTTTATCCGATTCTTTTTCATAACTTCCTATAGTCGAATTATTTACATTAAGTGTAGTATTACCGTAGATGTCACCGCCTTCATCATTACCCGCAGCAATACGTATTCTTATACCATCATCAACTGCACCAAGTTCATCACTTAAGTGACAATTGTCAATATTAAACTCTACATTACCAAAAACATTGCCCAAACGACTTCCGCCAAACAGATGAATATTCGAACTTTGTCTGTGGCTTAGTGTAGCACCTGTTAAGTTTAATGTTATTATATCAGTATCTTTTGTTGCATCGGTACCTATATTACCGGAGTTACTGCCGCCAAATAATCTTACGAATATAAACGGAGTTATCTCATCTGTATCAATAACATTTAATGTTACTGCATTTGATATATCGCCCGAATTACTACCGCCGTAAATATAAAGAGCCGAAGCACCGTCTACAGTTGTTGTAACGCCGCCCGAAATATTACCTGCATCACTGCCGCCATAAATGTAATTTGATACGGTAACATTTAAAACTGTTGTTGTAACGCTGCCCGAAATATCGCCCGATTCATTGCCGCCCAGCATACTATTTGATACTGTAATATCTGAAACAGTCGATGTAACATCGCCTGTTATACTGCCTGATTCACTGCCGCCGTAAATATATCCGTAAGTACCGCCCGAAACTGTAAGGTTTGTATTGCCGAGTACATTGCCCACCTGACTGTTATCTTCGGGATTAATACCGTTTGAACCACCAAAGAGTTTACCATTTACAGTACAGTTTGTAACGGTAATATCTGTTCCGCCAACATCACCATAGGCGCCGCCGCCATAAGCATTTTTACTTACAGTTGAGTTTTCTATAGTAACAACAGGTATACCGGCGTAATTGCCCGAATATGCACCGCCGTAGATATTTATTGCTTTAGAATTTTCTACATTTAGTGTTACATCACCCAAAGCAGCACCGGCATCACCTGCGGTATAAACCGTGCCGACAATAGAATTTTCAATAATGTTTACTAAAACATCACCCTCAACAGATGCTGTAGCAGATTTGGCACCGCCGTAAACATTTGCTGTTGTAGAAGCACTGATATTAATATTTACATCTTTAGATATTATATTATCGCTAAAACCACCGCTGTATACAGCGTCGTTTATTTTACTGTTTTCAGTTATATTAATATAAACACTACCGGCATTACCGTTGTATGCACCGTATACAAATTCATTTACCGTACTGTTATTGGTTACATCAACATAAACATCCCCTGTAATGTCACCGCTATATGTGCCGAATACAGAACGAGATATTTCACTCTTTTCAGTTATATTAATATAAACACTACCTAAAACGTTGCCACTGTATGTGCCATATACAGAATTATTTGCCGTACTGTTATTGGTTATGTCAACATAAACATCCCCTGTAATGTCACCGCCGTATGTACCGTATACAGAACCGGATGATTTGCTGTTAATAATATCAATATCTATACCTAACGCGCCGCGGACTTCGCCGCCGTATGTACCATAAATAGTACCTGTTGAACTATCTGTTATATCGACATCAACATTACCTGAAATTATACCGCCGTTTGTACTGTGTACCGCACCTGTATTACTGTTATTGGCGATGACTATTTTACAATCGCCCGTAACATTACCATCGCCTTCTGAAATATATACTTTAGCGGTTTTACTATTGTTTATGTTAACATTGGCAGCACCTAAAATATCGCCGTTATATGTGGCACCCATATTACCTGTTATAGTGCTGTCACTAATGTCAATATCAACGCTACCCGAAACAGCACCGCTGTTTGTGCCGTACACAACACCGGTTGTATTGCTATCACTAATGTCAATATCAATGCTGCCAGAAACTGCACCGCTGTTTGTGCCGTATACTGCACCTGTTTTACCACTTATAATGTCAATATCAACGCTGCCAGAAACAGCACCGCTGTATGTACCGTATACTGCACCTGTTGAATCATTGTTATTTATAAGTACTTTTACATTACCATTGTTTAATGATGAGTTATATACTGCATATATTGCCGCTGTTTTAGGAGAATACTGTTTTAAAGAAAACGACTTTGAAGCGTCGGTTTCGGTTGAGACGGTTTCGCCGTTTTGATTTGTAGTTTGTGACACGGTTACAGCCTTAATTGTATAATTTAACGCTGCTTTATTATCGTCGCCCAAAATATAGATATTTCTGTTGCCTGTATTTATAACTTCGGCATTTGCACCTGCACGAGCCGTACCGTAAATAGTGCTTGCATAACCGCCGGTGACAAACAGGTCAAAATTACCGTTTGTTTCAACAGCACTGTTATTGTTAGCCAGAACAGTATAAGCTGTAATATAAGCATTTCGTCCTATACGATAGGTACGGTCAATTTCTTGTCGAGCCATAGAACTGTTCCAAGCAATATAGACAGCACCAATATGTCCGCCGTTTAAAACAATGTTTTGGCACAAGCCCGAACGCAAAGAATCTATTGCATCTAAACGATACTCTGGAAATTCAGGGTTTGTACGGTCGTTTGTACGCGCGGTATATTCAAAATAAAGGTTCTGGCCGCTGTGTGCACTGTTTGTTATATCAAACTCAGAACCGATGTATTCGCCTGAATCGGCATTGCCTTCAACATAACCGAATTGTGATTTGTGAGTATCAGATGAATAACCGGATTTATAAAGTTGGTGATACCAGTCGGGGTGTGTGTTTTCATAGCGCAGGAAATTGACATTGTCAAACCTGAAATTACAATGTGAATAGTTTGATTTGTTATTAGGTTTATAGTTATAAGTCCAAACTTTACCTGGGGATTCAACTCCGTTTGCCCGTTGTAAACTTTTATAGGTTGCAGAGGTAAATATTGCAGGATCAGGGTTGGTTACATAACCATAATAACGGCTGCTATTGCCAGTATCCTTTACATAGTCAAGTTCACCCGAAAGCATTACAACGACAGAAAATGCGTCGTAGTAATTACCCATCGGGTGTAAATATGTTGCGTAGAGATTATCTATTGTAGATTTTGGAGTATCAGGTGTCAAACCGTCGTTTGCGTCGTTTGAAAGAGCTTCAATGCCGCCACTTGCGGTTTTGCTTTCTACTTCGCTGTAGGCAAATGTATTAGTAGAAGTTGTGGGATATACCATTTTAGGATAGGGGTTTTGAATAAAATAGCATTTGCCCCAAACCGCCTCAAGTTCAAGTGTGTTTGTTGTAACACCGGTATTATCGTCAGTTACAGACTGAACATACTGTTCAAGAACATCAAAAGTTACAGTGTCACCGGGTTGAAAAACGGTTTCTCCCGGTATTTTTGTGTCGGCTGATACAATTTTCCAGCCGGTAAATGAATAATAACTGTCAGCAAACTTGTATGTTTCTGCATCAAGTCTTCCTTCATCACCGTCTGCTTTTAAAAGGGTAATGCCCGATATATCAGCACCTTTTTGGACAGTATCGGGCAAAATTATACAATTTGAAGAATTGACGCTTACAGTAGCCTCGGCATCATTAAAAACGCCGGTAACAGCACTATTTCCGGTAATCGATATACTTGCATCAACAGTTTCAAAAACGGGATAACTGCCCTGAGTAAATTTAAGCGTAATTTGGTCTTGCGCTGTAGGGTTATAGTTGGCGTTAACACCCGTAATAAGCATAATACTACTAATAAGTAGTACTAAAACAGAAAGCAAGCTGATGCTTATCAGTATATGTTTTTTAATTGACTTATTACGCATTAACTTGCCTCCTTTAGTTAATATTTTCTGTTATTTCAATTTCGAATATATCGCCTGTTTTAACAGCCTCAACATCGCCGTTTGTTGAATAGTTTTTAGTCGGGTCAGCTTTGAAGAAATAAATTAAAATACTTTCATCTTCCAAAACTTGTCTTGTTGTGACAGCAGTTGTAAGATATGAACTGCCCGGATTGTTTGTTGAAAGTGTTAAATCGTTTAAAACAAACTTACTTGTTGTATCAATTTGCAAATTGTTGGCACCGTTATTAACATCCGACCAATCAATTCTAAGTTTACCGGCCGAAATTTGTTCGCTTGCCATAACAATAAGCGTTGCGTAAGTATCGCCCGCTTTGTCTTCAACACGATAAGTAACAGGCGGTGTTTGACCGTGCAAAATAAAGTTGATTTTCATTTCTTTGGTATACGGCTCTGTCGATTTAACCGTGACTGTTATAACAGGAGATTTTAAGAGTGTTTCATATCCTGCAGGCATTGTAAGGGTGTAAGTATGTGCAAGTTGAGACCCCTTTTCCAAAGTGGTTGCAAACCCACTTGAAACCTCTTGTGAGTTTGAGTCGGTCAATTCGTAACCTAAATAGTTATCATTATCACAGGTATATGTAATTGAATATTTTATATCTTTTTCATTTACACGAAGGTCGTCAAAATAGTTTTGAATGTTAAACGACAATACTTTTTGGTCGTTACCGAAAAGATGAACATCGGTAGACAATTCCTCATACTCGTTGGTGTCGCCAAGCAGGTCGACAGTGAAGAAAAAGTCGTTTGCACGAACCTGATTTGCAAGAGAGTTAAAAGAAAAAATATATTTAGCCCCAACTCCTATTATGGAACAAAGCAATGCCGAGGTTAAAACAATTGCCACTATCAGCAATGCACGGCGCGTTTTATTTTGTTTTGGTGTCAAAACTTTGTTCATATTCTTTCCTTTTTATTAATCTATTTGCTCACATGTTATATTTAAAATTATGCTGTCAACCTGACGCCGATAAATAAAATCGGTATTACTTGTGTTGGACTCTGTATCCCAAATTACCTTTAGTGAATAGGTTTTTTCGCCTTCGTTCGAGTCGAGATTAAATGTTGCGGTGGGGTTTTCGTTTGTTATAATTTGCGAATCGCCTCCGCAAGTCCACTGATATTGCAACGGAAGATTGTTTTGCGATGATGTTGAAAAAGTACATCTCACATCAACCTCGCTGTTATTAGTAATCATTACGGTGTCATCAAGTTCTACAGTTTTTACTTTAGGGTCTATCTCAATTGCAAACTCTTTTGAAAACAGCTCGCCGCTTTCTGTTATATCAAATCTAGCCACGCGGGCGCTGCTGTCTGCCGAATCGCCTTTGGTGTATTTTGCGTAAATTCCCGACAGCATAACCGACGAAACCGCTGTAAGCACAAGCAACACTGCCAGCGTTATAACAAGCGGGTCAACACGCCTTGAACTTTTATTCATCGCAAATACACCTTCTTTCTGTCTTATTATTCTTTATGTTGTTTTTCAATGCGTTCTATATCTTTTTTAACATCATCAATATAGAACAAATCGTTTTGCTGTGCCTCTTGTTTAAGCGCACGAATTTCTGCTTTGATTTTTTCAATATCATCATCGTCTTGCTTGCGCTCACGCCGATAGGACAGTTCAAGCAAAATTAGTGCCAGTGCAAGAATGCATACAACACCGATAGGTGAACTAATAGCACGGGTTATAACACCCACATACGGTATTGCACAAACAAGCGTACCTTTTACCGCATCACGTGATATAGGGCTGTCATTTGTATTATTTGCGTCGCCCTTTGTTATAACTGTGTCACCGTCAATACTTACAACACGGTGTATAACAAGGCTTTTTCCGCTTTGATAAACAATAACGTCTTTTTCATTAAAAGTGTCGGTTTGTTTTATAATTACAAGGTCGTCAACAGACAATTCAGGCTCCATACTGCCTGAAAGCACCACCGCACAGCCATAACCCAGCGGCATTGGCAACGAGTTTCCTGCAATGCGGCTTGCATTCCACGAATATAAACTAGTGCCTGCAATTATGCCGACAAGTGCCAAAAATAATATTCGTGTAACGGTGCCCAAAATTTTACGCCATTTACTGCTCTTGCGCATAGCTTTCGCCATCCGTCTTTTCACCTTTCTTTTTAAGGATTATCAAAATTATGATTGCCGCAAACGAAACTGCCGCAATTATTATAAATAATGTAATACCGCCATCGCCCGTGTCGGGAGTTTCGGGTATTTCTGCCTCTGCATAGGTATTTATTACAACCGTTACTCTAATATCTTTATCAACAGCAGTATCACCTAGCAATGTGTCATAAATATCATCGCCTGTTTCAAACGGCCATTCCCATTCGAGCGTGTAAATGCCATTTGTTTTTTGGGGCATTGTTGCCTTTTCAGTAACACCGTCGAGTTTTGAAATGTGCTCAAGCGTTACCTCGTTTCCGACAAGGTATTTTCCGCTGTAATTTTTAAACCTTGCATTTATCGGTATTACAAGTTCGCTGTCAGAAAAAATTACTTTTGCAGACAGTGTATAGTCTATCGGTATATTGCCGGTATTTTTGACTGTGAAGTCGTATATATTTGATGTGCCAGGCGCTACAACTTTATCGTCCATTCCGTCAACGGTTATATCGCCGGTTTCGTTTTTGTAATTTATTTTAAAAATTTCTATTTCTGTGTTACTTTCCCAAATGCCCTTGTCATCCTCAACCTCAAAACCGGGGAAGTAGGTCTGGCGGTAGGTGGTTTTGGCAGCCTCACTCGATACCCTTTCAACCGTTTGAGTTGTATCCGATTTTTCAATAAGGTTTGGAGTAAGTTCAATTACATTTTTTTCTTTTGTACTTAAAAAGCGTTCTAACCTGCCACCCAAAATTATGCCGGTTGCAATAATGCACAGCGTTAAAACGGCGGCAAACACCCACAATGCAGATTTAATTATATCTTTTCCTGCTTTTTTCACGCAGTGCATTCTCCTTTCATAAAATACAATAAACTTTTACTTTAAAAAAGACTCACCAAAGCAAACCCTTTTTAAAATAAAAGTTTTTTTCACAGCCTGCCGGCCACGTTCGGCAGGCTGTATTAAATTAACTTAAATTAAATTGATTTTAATATGTAATCAAATTAAAATTAGTCTACCTGGGTTACAGAGATATTAACGCTAAAGCTTGTTTCAAGACAATAGTCATTAGCATCACTATCAGTTCCTGCTACAGGAGCTTCGATAGTACCATCAACTTTTACAACCTCTGCATTAGTAAGAGTACCTGCCATAAGGTCGCCAAGAATGGTATCTGCACCGTCGTATGTGCCGGCACCAGCGGCATCAAAATCCCATTCCCAAGTAAGTGTGTCACCTGCAACGTTAAGACTAGCATAATTGAAGTTGGGGTCATATTCTTTTGTAAAAGTATATGTATCGCTGATTGCCGATGAATCAGAAGCTGCTACAGCTACATTATTATTAAGTTTTTTAGCATAATCTGCTGCGATAGCTGCAAGAGAGTCAGCTTCAACAGTACCGGTTGTAAGGTCAGCTTTGTAAACTACAGGATAGTAGTCATCTGCAACTACTACTTTATTCTCCATAGTGAAATAATCTGTATCTTCAGCATATGCGTTTGATAAAGTGTATACACCGGCTGCTTCTGTATAATATTTATCTGCTTCCCAGCTTGTTGCAGAAACTTCAGGAGCTGCTACCATAACAGCATATGTACCTGCTTTAAGGTAGATGTTTTTGCTTTCAATAGTTACGTCAAGTCTTGTTGAAACTTCAGGCTGACCATTGATTGAGAAATTAAGACCGTCATCGTTCTTTGTACCGGGGGCAACAACATCATCACTGCTATTGCTAATTACAGAAAGAGTACCGGTATCTGCAGGGGTGTTAGTTGCCTTTAAGTAAGATTCATTAAAAAGAGCACCGTCTGCCTGAATTACTACGCCGAATTTAGCAACACGAGCGTTGTCTGCAGCGCCGTTAGTTGTTACGTATTTAGCGAAAGTACCGCTGATTACGCAAGTTGAGAGAAGGGTAAGTACGAGAACTACACAAGCGAGTCTCATAAAAATGTTTTTCTTCATTGTGAAAAACTCCTTTCAAATTTATGTGCGTTTTACGCACGTGAATTATTTGTGCAAAACCTTTTTGCACGCGGAAGTTATCCCATCACGGGGTAAATAATAAACCGGGCAAAAAAATCGCCCACATCCGCGGATGATTATGCCGCGGTTATATATATTCATCCCCGGCGTGGCTTCCGTGGGATAGAATACTCAAAAATAATAAATTATTACTGTTCGCTGTCAGTGTTACTTTTTACTGCGGCTGCTTCACGCTCTGCCTTAAGTTGTTCGAGTTCTAAAAGCAATGCATCAGTATCCTGTTTTACAGATTTTTCATACATTTTACGGCGAAGAATGTCATAGCCGATAAGAAGCAACAGCGGAACAAACACACATACTATAAAGCCGGGGGTTGTTTGCATAAACATTGCAACATGTCCCAAAGCAGGAATGCGTGTGTGGTATACACCGATGAGTTTCGACGCAGGAACAAGCGACTTATCTTCGGTGTTGTTGGCATCACCCTTTGTTTTAAAGGCAAGTTCACCGTCTTGCTCTGTAATTTCAATAACGCGGTGGGTTACAACGCTTGTACCGTTACCGTCGGGGTCAAAAAACGAAATAACATCGTTAACCTTAACACTTTCTGCATCGGCAGACTTTGAAATAATAAGGTCACCGCTTTTAATGTCGGGATACATAGAATCGGTTAAAACTATCATTGGCATATAACCGTTTACACCGGGAACCTCATCCTTATTTGTATAGCTTTTAACAATAAGCGTGATGTTAATTATCAGCATAGGAATTAGGATAATACACAACAATATACCTATTACCGTAAAAGTATTATGTGCTGCTGAATTTTTTTGTTTTTTCACTGACATAAATTTAAACCTCTCAAATATTTAACTCTGCCATAATAATAGTGGTAACAAAAACATAAAAAAAGCCTAAATTTTCACGTTTTAAAATGGCATAGTGCAGGAAAGGGCACCTACACTTATACAAAGTATACACCTATTAGTTATTAATTGCAACACATTTTGGTTAAATGACAATTTTTTTGTTAAAATTCACAATATTTTGTGCAAATTATATAAAATATTAACAATAAAAAAACTTTTGCCAAATAACTTGGCAAAAGTTTTTGAAAATTTATTTTATAAATGCTTTTTCGATAACTTGCGGAGTGACAGGTTTGTCGCCGAAAGTTGTTTTTGTTGTTGCAATTTCGTCAACGGCATCCATACCGCTTACCACCTTACCAAACGCAGCATACTGCCCGTCAAGATGCGGTGCATCGTCGTGCATTATAAAAAACTGGCTGCCTGCGCTGTCGGGGTTCATCGAGCGCGCCATTGAGATAACGCCGCGGGTATGTTTTAAATCGTTTTTAACACCGTTTGCTAAAAACTCACCCTTAATGTTGTGACCGGGACCGCCTGTACCTGTTCCCAAAGGACAGCCGCCCTGAATCATAAAGCCCTCAATTACCCTATGAAAAGTAAGTCCGTCATAAAAGCCTTTTTTTACGAGTTTTTCAAAGTTTTCACAAGTGATGGGTGCAATTTCGGGATAAAGTTCAATTTCGATTTGTTTACCGTTTTCAAGTTGTAAAACTACCATTTTAACACCTTCTTTTATTTAGTATCCATTACCGTTACCTTGCGGATTTTTGCGCCAAGTCCCTGGAATTTTTCGATAATGTTTTCATAGCCGCGCTCGATATATTCAATTTCCTCAATCTCAGTTTCACCCGATGAAACAAGCCCCGCAATAATCATAGCGGCACCTGCACGCAAATCACACGAACGAACGGGTGCACCCAGCAAAGATTTTCCACCCTCAATTGTTGCAACATTGCCCGTTACACTTATTGATGCACCGAGTTTTCTGAGTTCGTCAACATACTTAAACCGGCTTTCCCAAATGTTTTCGGTAATACGGCTGTCACCGTCTGCCAACGTCATAAGCACTGCCATTTGCGGATGCATATCGGTCGGAAAACCGGGGTATGGCATTGTTTTAATATTAGCGCTGCTTATAACACCGGAACCGATAACACGGATATAATCGTCAAATTCAATCACCTTAACATTCATTTCCGCAAGTTTACGCGAAATGCACTCAAGATGTTTAGGTATAACGTTTTTAACTGTAACATCACCGCGTGTTGCCGCAGCTGCAACCATAAAAGTGCCCGCTTCTATCTGGTCGGGAATAACAGCGTAACTGCCGCCGGTAAGTTTTTTAACACCGCGCACCTTTATAACATCAGTACCGGCGCCCGAAATGTTGGCACCCATTGAGTTTAAGAAGTTTGCAACATCTACAATGTGCGGTTCTTTTGCAACATTTTCCATAACCGTAAGTCCGTCAGCCGTTGCCGCAGCAATCATAACATTAATTGTCGCGCCTACCGATACAACATCAAAATATATTTGATTACCAATAAGATTATTTACACATTCGGCATAAACATTACCGCGTTCACAATCAATTTTAGCACCAAGACGTTCGAAACCTTTTGTGTGCTGGTCAATCGGGCGAAGACCGATTGAGCAACCGCCCGGCATTGCAACAGTAGCGCGTTTCCATCTGCCAAGTAACGCGCCAAGAAAATAATACGATGCACGCAAGCGGCGTGCGTATTCGTAAGGCACTTCTTTTTCTTTAATATCACTGCAATCTATCTCAACTGTTTTTTCATTTATAAATTCTACACGAGCGCCCATATATTTCAGAATTTCTAAAATATTAACCACATCGCTGATGTTTGGAACATTTTCAATAGTACATTTGCCGTGCACCATTACTGTGGCAGGGAGTATTGCAACAATGGCATTTTTTCCGCCGCTTATTTCAACTTCGCCCTCAAGCCTGCACGGACCGTCTATAACGATTTTTTCCACACAAGGCGCCTCCTTTTTTTATACATTAACTTATATTATAACACACATTCTCTTTGAAATAAAGAGTTAGTACAAATAATTTTGGCAAAAGCTCATAAGAAGTTTTGCAACCTCAGCACGAGTAGCGCTGGCGCGCGGTGAAAACCTCTGTTCATCAACACCTTTTACAATGCCTGCCATCTGGCAAGCATATACAGCTTGTTTTGCATAATTCTGTATTAGGTTATCATCGGCAAAAACAGCCTTTGGTGCTGTTTGTTCAAACTCTATTGCCAAAAAGCCTGCATAACGCACAAGCATTGTGCACATCTGTTGGCGCGAAACAAAAGTTAAAGGTTCAAAAGCTGTGTCTGACACACCCAAAACAATACCGTTTTGGTTTGCCCATGCAACTGCAGGTGCATACCAAGACGACACAGGTACATCGGCAAATTTTGAAATGTTTTTATAACGTGAAAGGTCAACACTTATCATATTTGCCAAAACTTTAACAAACATTGCACGGTTCATTGGCGTCAAAGGCTCAAAAGTTGTATCGGTAACTCCGTTAAATACGCCGTGTGAAACCGCATAATCAACCGCCTCTACATACCATTTGCCTTTTGCAACATCGGTAAATTTCTGTGTTGAGTCTATATTTGTTATATCTTGCGAATTTGTATTTTTTGTAAACGCTTTAACGCAAGGCATGGCAGAGAGTTTTTTATAAGACGCAATAGATTCAAAAGGCATAAGGGTTGTAAAATCAGTACCGACAAAAGCTGTATTTTCAACCTGTTTTGCGTTTGCAATATACTCAGTATTCATACAGATAGGAAAAGTTACCGCGCTACCTTGTGAGATATAACGGATTGCCACAGCATACTGCATACAATCAATGTCTACAGCAGGGAATTCCAAAAGGTGATAACCTGCATCTTTAAAGGTTTTGGTTGCAACCGGTATAAACGACGACTCATCGCTTATTTCTGCACCGGTTGTATTTACAAGAACTTCAACAGTCGTGTTAAAGTTTGTTGTATAGGTTGAAACCGCTGTAAGTTGTTCGTTTTGGTTATTTGCCAAAAACTTTGTTACAGTAACACATTCATAAATGTCGTTAGTAAAATAACCGCTTCCCGCAAAGCCCTGTTTATCATACTGATAAATGTTATCATAAAGGTCATTTGTGATGTCAAATTCTGTCGCAAAAAACTCTGTACCAATCACCTTGTCATAGTAAGAAATGTAAAAATAGCATGTGCCGCCGTGCATTTCACCGTGGCTGTTTTTTACTATAAATGCGCCGTCACCCGTAGGCGTGTTTTTAAAATTGGATGCACTGTAAGTATCGTCCCAGCCGACTATTGTAATTGCATGATTGGGGTCGCCCATTATACTGGTATAGCAATAGTTTGTAAAATCATCATTAAAGAAATTTAAATTAAAGAAAATAGAACTGCCTACCGCACCGTATTTTACAATATAATCTTTAATATACGTTATAGTCGCCTCACGACTTTGAACCATTAATTGTTTTTCTTCATTTGTATAATAATCGGGATTGGACTGATACATATCATAAACAAGGCTTGTACAAATAGGTGCTTCTTTTACATATCCGCAACGGTCAAGCACAAGCGGATCAACTGTGCGCTGAGTACTTTCAGAAAACGGTTCTTGTGCTTCAAACGCAGTGCCGTTACGGGTAAGATATGCAAGTGACATAAGTTCGTTGCCACCCTCGTTTGCATCTCGCTCGTAACCGCTTTCCGAATTATAAATTGAAGATGTTTCAAACTTCATTGTCTGCTCTGACAAGTCAAACGAGCCCTGCCCCGTTTTACGCAAATTTGCTTCGATTATCTCGTTTTGTGTAAATGTCCAGCAAGTGTCTGTATTAAGTTGGTTTTTAACACCAGACATATAACCAAGGTCTGCCGAGTTATAATAAGAGAGTGACGAATCGCCTTTCAATTTGGTGGGTTTTAGCACCTCAAAAGCCAAGGCACCCGAATAGATATTTGAATTTGTCGTTGTAAATATATCAGGAGTTACAGACGGTGCGCCGTTTGTAACAAAAGAAAAAGCAGATATTAATAATGATGTGCTAATAAGCATCGATAAAATGCGTTTTTTCATATTATTGTAAGATTCCCTTCGGTTTTTAATTTTTGAAAGCCTTGCTGACGCAAAGCCTCATATCCTATAACTGCGACGGAATTAGAAAGATTTAAACTTCTGGCATCGTTAATCATAGGTATTCGAATGCACCTGTCATAATTATCTTTAAGCAAATGTTCATCAAGGCCTTTTGTTTCTTTTCCGAAAAAAAGATAAAGATTATCACAATTCAAGTTTACATCTGAATATATATTTTTACCTTTTGTTGTGCAAAAATAAAAGTTGCCGGTATTTTTTTTGAAAAAATCGTCAAGATTTTTATATACAGTCAGGTCAAGGTACTGCCAATAGTCAAGCCCTGCACGCCGAACTGCACGCTCGGAAATATCAAAACCAATGGGTTCGATAATATGTAAACGCATGCCTGTGGCAGCACATGTTCGTGCTATATTACCGGTATTTTGCGGTATTTCCGGTTCAACAAGTACTATATTTATCAATTTTGTATTACTCCTTAAAGACTTCTTCTAAGTTATATGATAGCATTAGCAGTGTTTAAATTCAATATATAAAATTTTAATAATCAAAAATTAGAAAAAATTGTTTGGAATATGACAAAAGATTACGCACATCATAATATCGAAGCTTCAAAAAGAAAGGGTAAGTTAATGAAAAGACAGTTACCTTACGACGACAACACAGACAGAGAGTTGTTTGATAACGACTTTCACACGGCTTCGATGTCAGACTGCACAGGGCTTATTCCCACTGCACCGCTTGATAACAACGAAATCAAGTCGTACAGTGACATTTTTGACATTCCGTTGCCAAACCACCAAAACAATCGGAGAGATATTATGAACGACCAGAACAGAAAAGACAACCAAAACAAAAAAGACGACTTTAACAGAAAAGACAATCAAAACAAAAAAGACGATTTGAACAGAAAAGACGACCGTAACAACAATAATAACAGATACGGCAACTAAAAAAAGCGCTTCGGCGCTTTTTTTAGTTGACAGAGACGATAATGATAAATATAATTCAATTTAAGAGGTGATTTTTTTGGAACTTTCATTTGAACAGATTAAAAGTATAACTTTGGGTGCTGTCGATTTACTTAAAATCGGCAAAACGGTACGGTTTTGCAGAATGACCGAACGTCAGGCACAGGAATTTGAAAAAGAATCAAAAGGGTTTATCGAAAAAACCCGTGCGACATCTGCCATACGTCTTGAATTTGAGACAAATGCAAAAAGAATTATCATAAAAACAACTAATTGCAAATGCGCATCATCACGCAAATTTTGTTCGGTTGATGTTTTCGTTGATAAAAGTCTATACATACACAAATTTACTAAAGATTTGACAATAACTCCTATAGGCGACATTGAAATACCTCTTACAAACGACAATTCGTTTGTGCAAATATTTTTACCTATGCTGTCTACTTTTGATATTTCAAGCATTGAAATAAGTGACGGTGCTTATATAAAACCGGTTGTTCAAAAACGCAAAATACTGTGTTACGGTGACAGCATTACACAGGGCTATGATGCCATTATGCCGTCGGGTGCTTATGTCAATATACTTGCAAGGCGGCTGTCAGCCGAAATTGTCAGTTACGCAATCGGTGCTGCAAAGTTTAATGCAAACATTATTGAACCGTTAAAAGATGCCCCCGATATAGTTACTGTTGCATACGGCACAAACGATTGGCGCCACCGCGACCGCGAGTTGTTTTACAACAGCGCATTAGAATTTTTAAAGCGCATAAAAACGGTACATTCATCAAGCCGCGTGTTTATAATACTGCCTATATGGCGTGCAGATATGGATAATTGTTTTAACGGATACTCTTTTAGTGATTGCCGTGATACCATTCGCTCTATCGCCGTTGATTTAGGTTTTGAAGTTATTGACATTTACGATATGATACCGCACGACGAACGCTTTTTCAGTGACAAATATTTACACCCCAACGATTTAGGGTTTGCTCTTTACGGTAACGCAGTTGCAGATATGATAGAACAAAAAATGTGAGCCAAAGGCTACTTCTCATAAGGAAGTTAAAAACACCGACAGATTTTGATAATCTTGTCGGTGTTTTTTCTTTTATAAATTATTTTTTAATTATTTGTTACTCTTTGATGAATTGTATAGACTTCCAAACGCTACAGACAATGCGCCACAGCAAACTGACATCCCTGCATTGTCCATCTTACCGATAAACAATAATATTCCACCCACAAAAGTTAATATAATAAATATAATTTGAAACGATAGAAAAATTTTTGATTTCAAACTACATTTTTTCATAATCATATTCCCCCTAATTCTTATTCTCGAGTTGATTTAAAATAACCAGCATCGCATTTGTAAGTACAAATGCTGGTTTTTGGGTGATACCCAAACCCTTATAACAACAAACAAGAAAGATAAGTGATATTCTTTGCTGTGCAAAGAGTGATATTTTCACTTTGTGAAAGTGATATTACTTCCTTTGGTCGTAGTGATATTTTATTCGCACTAAAAACTGTCCGAAGGGCAATACCACTCGGCTTTTAGCCGAATATCACTGCAAAGCAATAGAACTCGCCTTTGGCGAATAAAACTGGGAGACTTCCTTATGAGAAGTCTCCCAAACCGTGTCCTTTTATATTTTTACATTCCCTCTAAAAATCTGCTGACAACAAGTGAACGGAACTTGGGTGAGAGGC
>JAZQJA010000047.1:0-14434 GCA_045541455.1 Eubacteriales bacterium | reverse complement strand
GTATCAGAAGTCGAATAATTTTAATAAAAAAAGTCCGCTTAAGCGGACTTTTTTTATTAAAATTATTCGACTTCTGATACTTCTTCTGTTGTTTCGACATCAGCTTCTTCAATGAGAGCTCTCATTGAAAGACCAATCTTTCTTGTCTCAGTGTTAATTTCAACAATTTTGGCTTCAACTTCATCGCCAACACTAACAATATCAGAAGGTTTATTAACTCTCTTATTTGAAAGTTGAGAAATATGGATAAGACCGTCAACACCATCAGTGATTTTTGCAAATGCGCCAAAAGGCATAACATTTACTATTGTTACCTTAACCACATCATCTACTTTGTTATTATTTACAAATAAAACAAATGGGTCAGCATCAGGGTCTTTATAACCAAGAGAAATCTTTTTGTTTTCTGAATCTATTGCTTTAACATATACAGAAATTTTATCGCCAACATTAACAACTTCGCTTGGATGACCAACCTTCTTCCATGAAAGTTCTGTAATGTGAAGAAGACCGTCAACGCATCCCAAATCTACAAAAGCACCAAAAGTTGTAAGCGACTTAACGGTACCATCAAATCTATCGCCAACCTGCACATTTTCCCAAAACTCAGCCCTTGCAGCTCTTCTCTTTTCTATTTCTAAAGCTTTCATTGAACCAATGATTTTTTTACGACCACGATTTTGTGAAAACTCAATCACATTAAACTGAACAGTTTCACCTTTTAATGTTGAAAGATCAAATGAAGCGGGTTTACCGGTAAGTGATTTTGGAACAAAAACACGTACATTGTTAGCAAGTATCACCAAACCACCATCAGAAACCTCACTAACTACGCCCTCAATAACGCTTTTTTCCTGAAAAGCTTTTTCGATTGTTTCGAAACCAGCAAGTGAATCAACTTTCTTTTTAGAAAGCGCTATTGTACCTTCGATATCATTAACACGAAGTGCAACACAATCAATCTCGTCTCCTATATTTACAGCCGTCATAAGATCAATATTAGGATCGGCAGAATAATTATCTTTAGTAATAAATCCGGACTGCTTGGTACCAAGGTCAACCTTAACTTCAGCGGGGTTTACGCCCACAACGACGCCCTTTACTCTATCTCCTGTTGCAATTACTTTTTTTAAGGAATTCTCAAGCATCTCCTCGAAGGTCATTTCCTCATTAACCATTGTTTTGTTTGTCAGTTCAGACATAATTTGTTTTACCTCCTCAATAATGCGAGTCGGAGTTGAAGCCCCGGCCGCAATACCAATATTTTTGAATTTATATAAATTTTTAATTGGTATCTCAGTTGCGTTTTCAACAAAATAAGTGTTTTTGCAAAAACGTTTTGCAACCTCATAAAGTTTTGTGGTGTTTGAACTAATCCTACCACCTACCACTAGCATTGCATCACTTTTTTGAGCTAATTCCTTAGTTTGAAGTTGCCTTAATTCAGTAGCATTACATATTGTATCATAAACTTTTGAGTTTTTAAATATTTTTTTTATAATTTTTTTACATTTTTCATATTCAGTCAAATTAAATGTTGTTTGCCAAACAAATGTAGTCGATTTTAACAATAAATCAGGATATTTTCCAGCAATTTCTTCTAACATTCCTGCATCAGAAAACACATAAGATTGTGCAGCGTAACTCTTGATTCCTCTCACTTCAGGATGGTTGGCATCACCACCAATTAAAACAATACAGCCTTCATCACTGCACTCCTTAACAATTTTATGTATTTTTGAAACAAAAGGACAAGTTGCATCAATAATATTAATTTTACTACATGATAAATAGTCTGATTCTTGCTTAGTAATGCCGTGAGCTCTTATAATTAATGTTGCATTTTCAGGCACAGTTTCAACTTCATTTACAGTTTTAACGCCAAAACTTTGCAATTCATTTATTATATCAGGATTATGTATAATTTCTCCCAAAGTAAATAGCGAATCGGTGTTATTCTCTATTTCTTTGTAAAGCAACTGCATAGCTCTTGATACCCCAAAGCAAAAGCCGGCATTCTTTATCACTTCTACCTTCATTGCTCACCTAAATTATAAATTTTTTTCATCAATTCTTCCGATGCCAATTTATATTGTTCACCTTTTCCATCAGTAACGCCAAGTTCATCTACTGTGATTAAACCACCAACATATAAATCAGTTTTTACAAATGGTCTAAACACGCCTTTTTTAGGCTTGATTCTTACATAAAATATTGGACTTGAACACTTGTGGGCAATTAAAACAGCGCCTGGCATAGGATTAGATTTTTTACCTTTAATAATACGTGTTCCCTCAGGAAAAATTCCTAATACTTCACCACTCTTTAAAACTCTAAAGCAATTTTTTATTGCTTTAATATCAGCGCCATCGGTGTTAATACCGAAGGCGCCAAGCCATTTAAATATATTTTTTAGTATTGGCATATTTGCATATTTTTCTTTGCCAACAAATCTAATTTCACGCTTAATAGATATACCTAAAAAAATAGCATCTAAATAAGATAAATGGTTTGCGCAGAAAACCACTCTTCCATCTTTTGGAAATTCACTAATATTTCCATGTATTTTAAGAGGACAAATAACATATGACAATGTGCGAACAAATCCTCGTGCCACCTTATAAAAAGTCATTGCACATACTCCTTTACTGTTTTTTCAAGCAATTCAAGAGACCCTTCAAACGTGCATTCCGTATTATCAATAATTACAGCACCATCAGCAACTTTCAAAGGAGAAACATCACGATTCATATCCCTATTATCTCTATCAATAACATCTTTAAGAATATCATCAAAGTTGACAACTTGACCTTTTTGAGTCAACTCATTGTATCTGCGTTCTGCGCGCTTATGTGCCGAAGCAGTAAGGTATATTTTAACATCAGCATCAGGTAAAACAACAGTTCCTATATCTCTGCCATCCATAACAACATTGTTATCTTTAGCAAAATTTCTTTGAGTTTCCAAAAGAAAATCGCGAACACTTTGAATGGCACTAACCTTAGACGCATAATCACTTATTATATGAACTCTTATATCTTCCGAAACGTCATCACCATTTAAAAAAACACGTTGTTCACCATTTATAAATTTAATATCAATATTAATTTTATCAAGTGCATCAGCAACAGATTTAATATCATCCGGAGAAATGCCATTCTTATACACATAAAGACCTATCGTTCTATACATAGCACCTGTATCAACATAGATATAACCCAATTTTTTAGCAAGCGCCTTAGATAATGTGCTTTTTCCTGCACCACTAGGACCATCAATTGCAATATTAATTGCCATTTTTACCTCCACTACATGATTTACCAGCAAGAAAACCGGTTGAAAAAGCTATCTGTAAATTGTAGCCACCAGTATTGGCATCAATATCAAGAACTTCTCCTGCAAAGTATAAGCCCTTTACAGTCAACGACTCCATGGTTTTAGGATTGACTTGTAAAGTAGATATTCCTCCAGAAGTAATAATAGCTTGATCGTAACCTTCTTTGCCAAATAAATCAATTTTAAAATTTTTAATCAAATTAACAAGATTTTTTCTGCATTCCCTTGTTATATTATTAACCTTTTTATGTGAATCAATACCCGATTTATTTACAATAATGGGGATTAATTTTTTAGGCAATAAGTCGGAAAGTGAATTAATAAAGTCTTTATTTGAATATTTTTCAAAATCCTTTATTATTCTTGCATCAAGTTGCTCATGCGACAAAGCGGGTTTAAAATCAATAAGAAGTGTATATTTATTTCTGTTAAAATCTAGTTTTGATGATGCGGATAATATTATTGGTCCTGAAACGCCCGTATGAGTAAACAACATTTCGCCAAAATCGGAATATATGCTTTTTTGAGATGAATCCAAAATTTCAATTGAAACATTTTTCAAAGATAACCCAGTAAGAGAACAGCAAACTTCCGTGTCACCCTTCAAAGCAACAAGAGCTGGATTCAATGGTGTTACAGTGTGTCCGGCTTTTTTTGCAAATTTATATCCATCACCTGTACTACCAGTGGAAGAATATGATAACCCTCCAGTTGCAATAATTATTTTATCAGCTTTATAATTTGAAGAGTCAGTAATGACTTTGAAATCCTTAAAATCTATATTTCTAACCGTTTCGTTTACTACTTCGACTTTATTATCCTTTAGATAATCAATTAAAGCATTCCTAACATCAACAGCTTTGTCGCTTGATGGGAAAACTCTATTACCACGTTCAATTTTTAGTTGCACACCTTTTTCTTCAAAAAAAGAATAAGTATCATAACAGTTAAACTCATAAAGAGAACTATACAAAAATTTCGGATTAGAGCTATTAACATTTTTTAGTACGTTTTCGACATCACAAAAATTTGTAACGTTGCATCTTCCCTTGCCTGTTATCAACAGTTTTTTACCTAGAATTCTATTTTTTTCAATAAGAATAACACTACACCCAAAAGATGCTGCGGTACCGGCTGCCATCATTCCTGCCGGACCACCGCCAATTACAATTACCCTATTCATTATTTTGATTGATAAACCTCGTATTCTTTCCAAATATTTTCAAGTTCATTAAATGTTCCGGGAATATCATCTTTATTTTTCAGCGCCAATGCTATAATTAAAGAATTAATCAGACTTAAGGGCGCAACAAGAGTATCAATAAAAGATATCATATCACTTCTGGCTACCAAAGTAACATCAGCGCTTTCCGCAAGCGGAGAATCTTTTCTATCAGTTATAGCAATAGTAGTTGCGTTTTTATCTTTTGCAAACCTGATTGCCTTAATAGTAGTCATCGAATATCTAGGAAAACCAATTGCTATAAAAACATCATTTTTTGAAATTTTAAATATCTGATCAAAAATGCCGCTAGATGAATTACTATTAACATTACGAACATTTTTAAACATATAATTTAAATAAAATGTCATAAATTGGCTTAGTGCAAATGAACTACGTGTCCCTAAAATATAAATGTTATTAGCATTTGAAATAATATTTACCGCTTTATTAAAATCATCACGATTAATACTTTCGAGAGTCATACGAATTTTGGCAATATCTAAATTCATAACGCTTTCAAGTATATCATTGTCCTTGAACAGCTCGTTAGTCATATCAACTCTTTGCAAAGTTGTAAGTTTTGTTTTAACAATATCTTGTAAAGCTTTTTGAAGTTTCGGATAACCATCAAAACCAAGATAAGTTGCAAATCTTACAACAGTAGATTCACTAACACCTACTTTTTTGCCAAGAGAAGATGCAGTCATAAAAGTAGCTTTGTCATAATTTTGCAAAATATATGAAGCAATGTTTTTTTGTCCTTTGCTCATATTTGGAATTTCTGATTCAATTATTGATAATAAATCGCGATTTTTTGATTTCAAACTCATATCAAATCTCCATAAATGAATTACATTATATTTTAATATTTTTAGTAGCAAAAAGCAAGTATTTTGAACATTAATACTTGATTTTTGAAATAATTATGTTACAATTTAAATGTTCTTCACATTTATGCTGGAATAGCTCAGTCGGTAGAGCAGCTGATTCGTAATCAGCAGGTCGCGTGTTCAAGTCACGTTTCCAGCTCCAAACTCTTTAAATATAATCAAAGAGACAAGCAAACAATGTATGTTTGCTTGTCTCTTTTTATTCAATTACATTTAGTTCAATAAGATTTGCGTTTATAAGTTTTAAATCAATTTTATTTAGTTCAATAGGCTTTTCATTATAAACCTCAAGCAAATCTTTTTCGGTTTTTTCAGAAATACGAATAGTTATTACATTGTCTTTATCTAAATATTTTGCATAGTCTCGAAGATAAATTTCATATTTACCATCAATGTTGAAAAAATCATCTATAAGTGTATTATTGCTAAATACTTGCATATTAAGGCCTGTAAATTCAAAGTTTAAGCGAACATCGTGATTTTTATTAACAACATCATGTGGTACTGTTACCTCATAATAACCTATATTTCCGGTTGCGAACATATATTTTTCATAAGGTAAATCTTTTTTATCACATGCTCTTACTTTTATTTCAGAAGAAATATCCTTACCAATTTGTTCACAGTAAATTGTTTCTCCATCAGCATAAACCGTGCCTTCTGCGAAGTATGGGGTTCCATTTATATAATGGAACTTTCTTGCTTTGTCTAAAGGTAAAACAATGATTTTTACATCACCTATGTCGGTACCGTTTTCGCTAAAATCAAGTGATATTTCCTTACCGTCGACTTTACACTTAGGCTTAACTCCAACACACTCTACAAAGTAACATACGGTTTTATTACCAACAGTTTTAGAGACGATAGGCTGAGCCAAAATATAGTCAAACTTCTTTGATCCAAGTTGAATATTAAATGGGTAGAAAAACAAGGTGTCAGCTTTTACATCAATTGAAGGTAATGAAATAACCTTATCATTTATATGAATATCTACTGTTACATCTTTAAAATCTTCATATTTAAGACCTTTTTCATGAGTACTGGAAAAGAAATAACCGCTTCCGTTTTCATCCATTCTAACAGAACATTTTAAAAATGAGATATCCAAAGGATCAGCTGATTTCCATTTAGGAAAGAAAGGCTGTTTTGTGCAAATATTAGGATCAAACTCCTTAATAAACAAATGCATCAAACGCATTCTATCACCATGAGGACGGCATACACCGTATCTGCTAAGAGGAGCCTGAAAATCATAATCAATTATTGGATAATCATTAGGTGCGCCAGCTTCTTTTCTTTCCTGGAGCAAACGAGTATTAGGATTTCTGCCGCCCGCAAACATGTAATAACCAATCCAGTTAAGTCCAGATGCAAAACGTCCAAAGCCTGTGCCACATCCATCGTGTTCTGAAATAATAGGCCGTCTGTGATGTGTAACTTGATTTCCGGGACCTACTTCGCAAGATGCGTAAGGCATATCATCAAAATTAGCACCATCAACATTTAATTCAACTGTAGGTAATTTACCGTCTTCGCTTTCAGCTACATCTGCGCCTATTTCAACATCAACTTTGTTTGAAGCAATTGAAAAGCGATTATTAGGTTTCAATGGTTCTACACCTTTTGACCAAGGAGCATCTGGGTATGTACCAAATGTAGGTACAAAACGTTTATCAGATCTATCTACTATTCCAGACCATGCGGTTAAAGTATAATAAGGTGATTTATAACCAATATCTTCTAAAATATCACGGAGTGTATGAATATGAGCAGGCCCCTTACGGTATTCATTTTCAACTTGTATAGCCATAACAGTTTCACCATCTAAATATGGTGAAATTTCTTTATAAAGTCTAGTCCAATACGAACGCACCTCAGCCAGATATTCTGGATCGTCTGTCCGTTTATTAGGCATTTTCATTATGCGTTCCGGTAAACCGCCATGCAACACCTCAGCATGACAATAGGGACCAATTCTTAAAATACAAGGCATTTTAATTTCTTTACAAATTTGCAAGAAAGCAGCAATATTATTGTCGCCATCAAAATCAAATTTATCTTTAATTTCTTCATGATAATTCCAAAAAACATAAGAAGAAACTGCATTTAAGCCACATTCACGCATCTTTAAAAGCATTTCTTTCCAACGATAACTTGGAACTCTTGAATAGTGTAACTCACCTGCTATTATCTCATAGGGCTTACCATCATATGTAAAATACTGCGTGTTCTGGCCATATTTACTTTCCATATTGGAATAACCAAAATCACCATTCGATATCGGTCTATGCTTTGCAGAAATCTTAATATTCATAATAATTCTCCATTATTTTATCTTATCACTAAAATATGAAACATAATTCTTAATACGTTCATTACATTCAAATTTATTTGAACCAACAGCTAACACATAGAGCTTAACCTTAGGTTCAGTACCAGACGGCCTTACTATCACGCAGCAACCATCAGAAAACTCATAGTAAAGCACATCAGAAACAGGAAGATTAGTAGGGGTGATATTGCCTGTAATAACCTCTTTAATTATTGATGCTTTATAATCTCTAAAACGAACAATATTTGCATTTCCAACTTTCTCAGGTATATCATCACGAAGTCTTTTCATTATGCACGCAACCTCGTCCATGGGCACTGATCCTGTGATTAAAAAACTTGTAGTTTTTTCTGAATAATACCCATACTTCTTATAGAGTTCATCAATTGCCTGCTTTAAATTCATATTGAGATTTTTATAATACATTGCCATCTGAGTGATTAGCATTGCAGCAACAACCGAATCCTTATCTCTTGCATAAGTCCCTTTAAGGTAGCCGTAACTTTCTTCAAAACCAAAAATAAATGTATTATCTCCAGACTTTTCAAATTCGGCAATTTTTTCACCTATATATTTAAAGCCAGTTAAAACATCTATATGCTTAACACCATTTGCTTCACAAATCTTTTTCACCATAGTTGTTGAAACAATAGATGAAACCACTGCTGCGTTATTAGGTAGTTTTTTGCTGTTTTTTAACATTTTAATTATAAAATCACAAAGCAAAATTCCAATTTGATTACCCGAAATAAGTTCGACATCTCCGTTTTGCATAATTACAGCAATAGCGCATCTATCAGCATCAGGGTCGGTAGCAACAACAAGATCAGATCCAATTTCTTTAGCCAATTCAATGGAACGAGTAAGTCCTTCACGTTCCTCTGGATTTGGAGATTTTAGCGTGGGAAAATCTCCGTCAGGAATTGCTTGTTCGGGTTGTAATGTAACGTTTGCACCTATGCAGGAAAGAACGCGCGGTACAAGCTTATATCCCGCACCGTGAAATGCAGAATACACTATAGACACATTTTTTGCATCATCAGATATCTCACCAATATCAAGTTTTTCATTTAATACGCACTTGACGTAAGCATCGTCTATTTCAGCACCGATAATATTATAAAGACCTTGTGAAATTGCCAAACTTTCAGACATTATATCAACCGAAAGTGGATCAATTCCTTTCATATTATTTAGTATAATATCTGCTTGATCGCTTCCAATTTGAGCACCATCTTCAAAATATACTTTATATCCGTTGTACTCCTTTGGATTATGCGATGCAGTTATATTAATTCCAGCAATTGCATTTAAATGCCTAGTTGCAAAAGAAAGTTCAGGTGTAGGCCTTAGAGATTCAAACACAAAAACTCTAATGCCTAGATTGCACAAAGTTAAGGCTGCATTTTGAGCAAATTTGACCCCGTTATTTCTTGAATCATAAGCAATTACCACACCACGTTTCATTGCCGTTTCACCAAGGTCAGTGATATATCTACCCAAAGCCAAAGAAGCACTTCTTATTGTATAAATATTAAGCCTATTTGTTCCAGCACCCATTAAACCTCTAAGGCCTGCTGTACCAAAATTAAGCGTAGTATAAAATCTTGAAAAAACCTCATCTTTGTTATCACGAATTGAGATTAATTCAGCTTTTACACGTTCGTCAATATTAGATGAGAGAAGCCATCTTTCATATTCATCTATATGGTTCATATAATCCTCCAATTATAACTCTCGACGGTTTTCAATTGCACGTGCCAATGTAATGCTATCAGAATACTCCAAACTACCGCCAACGGGTATACCAAGGGCCAGTCCAGTAACTTTAATATCAAAAGGTTTTAAAAGCTTTGCAATATACATTGAAGTAGCCTGACCTTCAACATTAGGGCTGGTTGCCATTATTACTTCTTTAATATCATTTTCGCTAACACGATGCAGAAGTTCGGCTAATTTTATATCGTTGGGTCCAACATCATTCATCGGAGAAATTAATCCATGTAAGACATGATAAACGCCATTAAAATCTTTTGTTCGTTCAACGGCATCTATATCACTTGGTTTTTCCACAACACATATTACAGAATGATCTCGTTTTTCATTACTACATAGAGCGCATATGCCTTTATCAGTAATGTTTTGACATACTTCACAACAACGAATTTTGTCTTTAGCTTCCATAATCGCTTCAGCAAAAGTTTTTGCAACACTTCTATCAGCGGAAATAATATAGTACGCCATTTTTTGAGCGGATTTAGAACCTATGCCAGGTAATTTTTCAAATTCTTCAACTAGCTTAGAAAAAGTAGGAATATACTGCATTCTTTCACCTATTAAAACATCGGGAAATTTAAGTTTAATCCGCCAGTAGCAGTTTTCATTTTTTCTTCAAGAGTTGCATCAATTGTTTTTGAGGCCTCATTAACAGCGGCGACAATCATATCTTCAAGCATTTCAATATCATCAGGGTCAACAGCTTCACGTTCAAGTTTAACAGATAATAGTTCCTTTTTTCCATTCATCTGAACCGATACCATACCACCGCCAGATTTTGCATCAAAAACAGTTTCCTCCACTTCTTTTTGAGCATTCGCAACATCCTCTTGCATTTTTTGAACTTTGCGCATCATATCGCTTTGTTTCATATTATAGCCTTCTGGTAATCTCGCTTTCATAAATTACTCCTTAATAAGTATATCATTAGCGTTATTTAACAATTCGCTAAACTCATCATTAGTCCTTGAAACCTTATTTGGCTCGCAAAAACGAATTTCAAAATTTTTGCCACTTGCTTTCAACGCTGCATTTTTTAAAATTTCAATGTTTTCTGTTGTGTTAATAAGTTTATATGCAACATCATTTACCGAGCACTGTAAAACAATACAATCGTTATCCTCAATAGCTGTTATGTTTTTTAGAAAAGCAGATAATACCTTACCACCAATTAGAGGTAAAATTTCCAAAACTTTATCCCAAAAATCACAATTTGACTTTTTGCGAATATCTTGATTTTTTACTGATTTAACTTCTTTAGAAGAAGTAACACTTTCAACTTTTTCAATAGGTTTAGTAATAGAATTAACCCCTAAAACTTCAAGTTTGGATAATCTGGCATTTAAATCTTCTAAATCACATCCAATTTGCGAATTAGTAAGCTTTATCAACGTGATTTCAGCCATTATATGTTTATCTTTAAATTTAGAAATATCGTATATACCATTTTGTAAAATGTAAATACATCGCACTATTTTTTCAAGGGTATATTTTGATGCAACCGCCTTAATATTCTCAAGCTGAATTTCATCGTAATTAAGAAATCGTGCCGGTTTATCAGCAAGTTTAACTATTATCATATCTCTATAATATGAGCACAGTTCCGAGAATAGAGAAATTGAATCTTTTGAATTACGTTTACAATTCGAATAGAAATTCAACACAGCTTCAGTATCTTCATCAGCAACTGCATTCAATGCGGCTGAAATTTCTTCATAAGTACAAAGTCCAACAGTTTTCTCGACAATTTCTAAAGATATATTGCTGGTTGACGTTATGCATCTATCAAGTATTGAAAGCGCGTCACGCATAGCACCGTCTGCCAAACGAGAAATTAACATTAACGCTTTCTCGTCAATAGTAATATTTTCTTGTTTGCAAACATAAGACAAGCGATTTTTTATATCATCGGATACTATTCGTTTAAAGTCGAATCTTTGGCACCGTGACAAAATAGTTTGTGGAACCTTTTGGATTTCAGTTGTTGCGAAAACAAAAATTACATGTAACGGCGGTTCTTCAAGGGTTTTTAGCAAAGCATTAAAGGCTTGCATACTAAGCATGTGAACCTCGTCTATAATATAAACTTTGTACTTCGCCATTGCAGGAGTAAAAATAACATCCTCACGAAGTTCCCTTATGTTATCCACACCATTATTTGACGCTGCATCAATTTCAATTACATCTAATAAACTACCGCTTAAAATACCCTTACACGTTTCACATTCGTTACATGGATCTCCATTTTTAGGATTCTCACAATTTACCGCGCGAGCTAGGATTTTAGCACAGGTAGTTTTACCGGTACCTCTAGTGCCTGTAAACATATAAGCGTGAGAAATTTTACCGTTAGAAATTTGATTTTTTATAGTTTCAACAACATGTTCTTGACCTATAACATCTTCAAATTTTAACGGTCTATATTTTCTGTATAGAGCGCGGTACACCATACACCTCCGAATATTATTTGTGGCATGAAACGGAATCACACAGCAAACCTTGAACAGTTTTACTATGCGTTTCACAAAAAACATACTCAAAACAGGTGGCTCGGCGGCACATGACAAAATTTGCTTAATGCTGCTCGGTTCCCCGCCTGACATGATTCACAACATGACATTGCGCCGAACCTGTTTATCAACATATATTTTTTATGGCTTACATAACAAACACTGCCCTCAGAGAGCGATCTCCCCTGCTATAGCGGATTGCAGGTTCAAGGCGCCGCTAATTCCCCGGATAGTGTGATCCCGTTTCATGCCACAACTACGAGTTATTATATATTATAAGCTATAAATTTTCAAGTACTATTTAGAAAACAATGAAACAAAAAGGACAGGCAATGACCACAGTAATTGGTATAATATTACATGGATTGGAAGCATAACTGTAGGATTTGAAAAAAGTAGTAAAAATGTAATTAAAATTATACCAATAATTGACGCCATGTTTTTTACTACATTATTAGCTTTAAACGCAAATACAATGTTTTTACATCCGTGTAATGCTGCTGTTATCCCCTTTAAACCAGTGTTTGAAACAAGCAATGAAGGTGTTATACTTTGTGTCTCAAATTTATTAAAACAGTTTCTTGCTGTCCTAAAATTCATAATTTTGAATAACGACTGATCCTTAGCTTTATAACAGGCGAACAACGTTGATGCATTAACATTAGAATCACGTTCTGCTATTGCAATATTTATACAATCTTTTTCGCAAGTCATAAAAGCCTTATCGACGCCAAATGAAAGTTTATAAGATAATAAAAATACACCCATTAGTTTATTATCATATGCTACAAAAAGGACATGGCGAGCTTTTTGCTGATAAATTAAATCAAATTCACTATCATCAACCTCAATACCAAAATGATCCATAAGTGATTTATTGCCAGCTACAAAAGTCTTTGAATGTATCAAACCAGAGTAACCCATTGTATCATGATAATAAATATCATCAATTCTAGGTAGCGTAGTAATATTATCACTAAGCATATTTGTAAACAATGATTTCAAAGGCCCACCAACAGTGCGATATAATGAATTTAAATATAAAATTGCATCATCAATCATTGCATCTCCGTAAAGTCTAATTCCATTTAAAGTAACTGTAAATACATCCGAATCATCAACGATCAATGTCTGAGCATCATCAAGTTCAAAAGAACTAACACTTCCAATAATTGCACCGCCTTGTTTTCTTGCACGTCTGCTATTGTTAAATAGTGGTGAAGCAAATGAAAAAATATGCAAAAAGGGCGTTGCAGCACAGAGAGCCGCTGACGCATAAGTAAAACACAAAGCAAAACTGCTATTGAAATAATAATTAACAAAAGAAAATAGTAAAACAACAATTAATACGAAAGTATACAACGGAGAAAATTTTTTGCTCAACTCAAAATCGGCAAAACTCTTTTGTATAAACTCAGAAACAAAATTACTTTTTGTTGCATAAACAATATCTCCACCATTTCCGGTTTCAAGCATTATATCATTTGCTATTTCTTCGCTGACAGGTTTATTTACAACAGTTTTTAATCCATCGGTAGATACAATAGTAAAATTTTTAGAAATATTTTTAGCTAAAATATTTTTAGAGTAAATATTAAAACTAAGCAAAAGCATAAAAAGAAAATCAAATACTATATAAGGACCATTAGGTTTAACATTGGAAATCAAGTAATTGATATCAAGAGCAGAGTTAAATATAAATAACATAAACAACATAGTCTCATAATTACATTTAAAAGTAGCTAGATGTTTTACTCCCTCAATCAAAGAATTGATATTTATAAAAGTTGCGATAATCGAGATTAAAAATACAATTGCTAGATATAATTTACTGTTGTTTAATATATCTATCCCCGGTATATTAATATAACCAGCTACAAAAAATATTCCAGACAAAAAAGTCAATGTAAACGTGAGTAAAGTTTTCAGTGAAGCCGAAGCCCGCATTTTTTTTAGATCAAGCGCTATGCACTCTCTATCTTCAAGTGTGTTATAATCATCTATTTCTTCGGTTTTTTGGAGTGACTCAAAACATTCTTCCTCGACTTCGTCTTCTTCAAAATTTCCTTGAGCAAAAGATTTTATTGGATTTTTGTTCTCGTTTTTGGGACTATTTTTAATAGAATTAAAGGTGTCAGTATCAAAAAATCTAGCATGATTGATTTCTTCTGTTATCTCCAGCGATTTAGCATTAGATGATTGCAATTCAGATTCCTCAATATTAACATCCTTTTCTTTTACGATCGAATGCTCTATCGTTGCATTTTTAATATCCCTAACTTTCATACAATCATCACTACGGCTAGATCTAATTGCTTCAAATGCACCTGTAAGTGAAACGTTGTCAGGCTTTATTATGTCCTTG
>JAZQJA010000046.1:0-66471 GCA_045541455.1 Eubacteriales bacterium | reverse complement strand
TCCTTGGCGGAGACGGCGAGATTCGAACTCGCGGGGGATTGCTCCCTAACTGATTTCGAGTCAGCCCCGTTATGACCACTTCGATACGTCTCCATATAAAATTGTAAAGGCAAAGCCAAATTACCAAATTGCGAGAAAACTGCGAGATGCAGAATTCTGAAAATGCAAACCGAAGTCACGAAAACCCCGATAAATAAAGGGTTTACGGAGATACAGTCGTGACAGACCCGACTATGTTTCGAGTCAGCCCCGTTATGACCACTTCGATACGTCTCCGTGTATGCTAAACTCAATTTAGAGTATAACGAACTATTCAATTTTTACCGAACGGGGCGCCCCGTTATGTCCTGCCCGGGTGCCCGAAATTTTTTAACACTGCCGTGTAAAAATTTCGACCGCGGCCACTCCTTAGCCTTCGCTTCATCTGCCACCGGCAGCGCTCGGCAACGTCCCCACTTCGATACGTCTCCGTGTATGTTAAAATGCGGTGAAAATAGATGCAAACATACGATTTAGCCTCAATATTTTAACATACTTATTTTATAAAATCAATAGCAAATAAAAGATTTTAATCTAACAAACAAAAAACCGGCATCTAAAGATACCGGTAATTATTCCAAGAAGTTACGCGAGCTTGTTAAGCTTTAATGTCAGAGCGCTCTTTTTTCTGTTGGAATTGTTTTTGTGAATGATATTGTTCTTCTCAGCCTTTTCAATTTTCTTAACAGCTTTAACATAAGCTTCTGTAGCAGCAACTTTATCACCAGTTTTAACAACAGCTTCGAAATTCTTAATAGAAGACTTGAGTTCAGACTTTATCATTTTGTTTTGCAATGTTTTAGTGCTTGTAACTAAGCATCTTTTCTTAGCAGACTTGATATTTGGCACGCCCGGCACCTCCTTTGATAATCTTTAAAAATCGCAAGTATTATTGTAACATTAAAAAAATATAAAATCAAGTATTTTTTTAAAATATTCTTAACAAAAAATAGAAAGTACAAAAAATGTTCAAATTTTGTGCATAGGTGATAAAAATTTTGTAAAATAATAATTTTTTCTTGACAAATAGTAAAATTAGTTGTAGACTATACAATATACAATTGCGATTATTGTAAAAATTAGTTGGCAAAGGAATCATTTTTTGTTGGAGTTAGGCAGTTACAACTCAATTTTAGAGCAGGCACAAAAAGGTGAAGAGCTTGCAATTACGCGCTTAACCTCGCAGTTTTCTCCAGTTATCCGCAGTATATCCAAATCTTACTTTATTTACGGCGGCGACAACGAAGACCTGTATCAAATCGGACTTATCGGCTTTTATGATGCGATAAAAAAGTTTGATGTATCAAAGAATGTTAACTTTGATAAGTTTGCCAAAATATGCGTTCATAGTAGAATTATAGATGCAATAAAAGAGGCAAATCGTAAAAAACACTCACCACTTAATACTGCTGTTGGTATAGACGGTATAAATATTGTAAGTCATACTGACCCTGAAGATAGAGTAATATTGCGTGAACAACTTTTGAGTGTTTATGCAGAAATTAATGTAAAACTTTCTGACTATGAGAAAGTTGTACTTAATATGTATATAGACGGTATGTCATACAGTGAAATATCAAAAAGGATAGGAAAGAGTGTAAAATCGGTCAGTAATGCGATTAGTCGCATACGCAGTAAATTAGTTTAATGCCCTTAAAGCTAAGAGGCGGAGCGCTGGTATTCAGAGGGAACGGTTCAATTCCGTTTAGGGTAACAAATATTTTTATACCACAAGAGAGGTAAAGCAAATGTACGAGGACAAGACATTAGTATGCAAGGACTGCGGTCAGGAGTTTGTATTCACTGCAGGCGAACAAGAATTCTACGCAGAAAAGGGTTTCCAGAATGAGCCCCAGAGATGCAAGGCATGCAGAGACGCAAAGAAAGCAGCTGCTAAAGGCGCTCGCGTTCTTTATGACGCAGTTTGTGCAGAGTGCGGTAAGGAAGCTAAAGTTCCGTTCCAGCCCACAGAGGACAGACCTGTATACTGCAGCGAGTGCTATGCAAAAATAAAAGAGCAGCAGGCATAATTATATTAACTGCAAACTTTTTTGACGGCACATACTTTGGTATGTGCCGTTTTTTGCTGTGATAAGGTGTTAATTATGAAAATTTATATTGATGCTGACGGCTGCCCGGTTGTGCACTTAACCGTCAAAATTGCTAAACAATTTAATATACCGTATAACATTGTGTGTGACACATCACATCAGTTCGAGCCTGATTTTGAGGTGATAACAGTATCAAAAGGAAATGACAGCGCAGATTTTCATATAGTAAATCTTGTGAAACCTGGAGATATTGTTGTAACTCAAGACTATGGATTGGCGGCAATCTGCCTTGCAAAACTTGCCTTTGCCATAAATCAAAATGGTCTTATATATTCAGCTGATAATATTGATGCATTGTTAAATTCACGTGCCGAATCTGCAAAATATCGTAGGGCAGGCGGAAGAACAAAGGGCCCTAAAAGGCGCACACCATCGGATAACACCGCATTTGAAAATTCACTTGTAAAATTAATAAAGGAATTACAACTGTAATTCCTTTATTTCATTATAATCATTGTCATAAAGTGTGCATATTACCCTTTCGCCGTCAACGCGTAAATTCATAGCAATAAGCCCATCTGTCTGTATTGGCCCGTCAACACCGTGAGGTACACCACTTTGGTCTATATAATAAATATAACTTTCAAAAAACACAAATTCTTTTACCTTGTCATTTATTACTGTTTGAACAACACTTCCGTCACGGCGAATAAGCTTTATCGTCATATCACTGGAATCGAGGGCGTAAACCCCGCTGGCACCTGCTGATATTGACCGCGGAATAATACCTGAAATTTTAGCTTTGGCATAGCCATCTAAAAATGATACATAAATTCCGTTTGATATACCGTAACCGTTTTGCTCATATTGTGTTGTAATTTTGAAGTCATTTACGTTAAAATCAGCGTTGTCAAACTGAGATATAAACACTTCACTGGCACCGTTTGCTAAATAACATTTTTTAAGCTTTTCAAGCGCTATAGCATCGTCTTTGTCTATATATTGCAGATAGTATAATAAAAGTTGCGCAGCATCGGTGTTCATATTATTATCAATGTAAGAGTCTATTATGGTCATAACCGCATTTTTATCAGATGCACCTTTTTTCATTATCGAAACAATACTGCTATAATCCTCTATATCAAGTTTTTTAAGAGCTTGCTGTAGACTGATTTTTTTAAAAAGAAAGAAAGAGAGAACAATTGCAAATAATAATACAATGGCTGTCACTGCAATAATTACAACTGTTTTAACCGGCAATTTTGTTTTTGTACTATTCATTATAATCTTCCTTTCATTTAATATTTATGGCTAAAATATAACATATAATATTAATATAGTCAATGTAAATACTTGACTTTTTATTACTTGTAATGTATAATTTATATTCTAGAATGTGCGGATGTGGCGGAATTGGCAGACGCGCTAGACTTAGGATCTAGTGTCCCCGACGTGCAGGTTCAACTCCTGTCATCCGCACCAAAAATACGACAGTAATTAATTTACTGTCGTTTTTTGTTATACTTTGGTTAAACTAAAAAATAAACTATATATTTACAGTGTGATGAACTTTAACAATTTTACCGTTATTAAGGCGCGATTCTTCTGCAGCAATACCAATAAGATGACTTTCTACCGACTCATTAAGTGATGTGTATTCAGTCTTTTTGCCGGTTAAAATATCATACATATCATTAATAAGTCCTCTGTCGCCACCGCCGTGTCCCCAACCGCTGTCAGCCAAAATACTGAGTTTAAAAACTTTCTTTGGTTTGAAGTATGGCTTGACTTCAACAATATCTAAAAGTTCATCAAATACAATTTCACCTTCAGTTCCGAATATATTAATTCTGCGTCCGGGTTCTGCTGTAAATAGCATTTTTAGGCTTGCTATAATTCCGTTTTCAAACTGCATTTGTACCATTTGGTGATCAACAATATGCTCGTTACTTTCGACACCGCATTTAAATGCACACTCACCAAATACGCTGTCCTTTATGCCTTCGTATAAGTCTTTTTCGGTATTAGGCTTGATGAGTGAAACTTTAGTCCATGGCCACGAAAATTCGGGACAGCCGCTTTCCTTCCAAAAATCAATATAGATTTTTTTGGCACTGTAACTGCATGTGTCTATGTATTTGCAATCTAAACAACGGTCGGCTGCGTCTTCGGGTGCATTTTCCAAACGGAAATGGGAGAGTTTTCCGATTGACGAAACTGTATCACATCTGCTGTTTGCAAAATGTTGTATCAAATCTAAATCGTGACAGCACTTGGCAAGAATGGTGGGGTGCTGCGAATCGTGGTACAGCTTTTGAATACGCACATACGCTTGCGCTTGATGCCAAAATGCAACGCGTTCAAACTGGTCAATGGCAAGCATTTTACCGATTATTCCGCTTTTTAAAATCTCGTCGATTTTTCTAATTCCTGCAGCATATCTTAAAACATGGCATACAACTACTATTCTGCCGGTGTCTTTTTGTGCTTGTAAAAGTTTTTCAATTTCCACCCTTGAGTCACTGATAGGCTTTTCAAGCAGTATATCATAGCCGAGTTGCATTGCTTTTATACATTGGCGCACATGATCGCTGTCGCGTGTTGCAATAACCAAAATATCTGCCCGCTTTTTTATAAGAAATTCATGTTCGTCTAAAAATAGATTGTCTTTATCAACGCCCAAAAGTACATTGAATTTTTTAAGTTGTGCCGGATTGTAATCACACGCAGATACTACAGAAAACTGTTCTTTTTGATTAAAAAGGTTTGCATAGGCATAACCTCTTCCTCCTGCACCCAAAACGGCAACTGTGAATGTTTTTTCCATTAGAGCAACTCCTTTAAAGCATACTTTCTATAAATTCTTTTGAAGCAAGTCCGATACTAAATGCTGTTGCACTTCCGCAAGATACAGCAAAACGTAAAGCCTTTTCATAATCGTTTGTTTTAATATAATTTGCAATAAAACCCGCAAGCATAGAGTCGCCTGCACCAACCGAGTTTAAAACTTTCCCGTTCGGTGCTGTTACTTTGTGTATAACTCCGTTATCATCAAGCAGTATTGCACCCTTTTTTGCACGTGACACAATTACATTTCGGGCGCCCATGTTTTGCAGTTGCTTTGCACAATCTATAATTTCATTGTCATCGTCGCATTTACACTTGAAAATTTCGCCCAGTTCGTGATGATTTGGCTTTATGATAAACGGATGGTACTCAAGTACACCTGTGAGTAATTTTCCTGTGGTGTCTACAGCAATTTTTGCACCGTTATTTGCAATTTCTGAGAGTATATTCTTGTAAGTGTTATCGGATAACGACGGCGGTATGCTTCCCGCCAGTACGATATAATCACCTTTTCTTGCGGCTTTAAGCTTTTCAATGAGTTTTGAAAGTGCATTTTGGTCAATGTCGGGACCGCGTGAGTTAATTTCCGTTTCACTTTCAGAAGATATTTTTATATTAATCCGAGAACAACCGTTTTTAAGATGTATAAAATCGCTGTTTTCAACTTCGCTTTCGATATATTTTCCAATAAACCCTGCAGTAAAACCAAGTGCTGTGTTTTTTATACCAAGTGTTGTAAGCATGCGCGAAACATTAATGCCTTTTCCGCCTGCTGAGTAAAATTCACTTTCCGCTTTGTTTATAACACCTGTTTTAAATTCCGGTACAAAAGCAACACAGTCAAGGGCGGGATTAAAAGTAACTGTATAAACCATACTCAGCAAAAAACTGTTAATGCTTTTTTGTGCATTTCAAGAACAAGAGGGAAACCGGGTCCTTTTTCGCCGTCGACAGTTACAGAAATATTTGTATCGCAACTTATTTTACACTTATTGGTTTTAATGCGTACAACACTTCCGTCTTTAAAGTTTCCGCCCGATACAAATCTTAACAGAGTGTCTGTAACTTCAAGAGGATTTTGGTTTTTAAATATGAGTATATCCATAAATCCATCTTGCATTTGCGCTTCTTTTATAACATTTGAAAAGCCTGACATATCCGTTCCGTTTAATACACAAAAAACAAGTGCGTCTTCTATATAAACGTTGTCTTCTGTTTCAATGGTCAGTACAAACGGTTTCATATTAACGAGTTCGCCAAGTCCGTTTACATAATAGGCGAGCGGGCCAAACATCTTTTTTAAATTTTGATCGGTCGAAAAAGAAACCGATACCATAACACCGCCTGCAACCTCGTTTGTAAATATCATTTCACTGCCGTTTATGCTTCCGATATCGCACTTCATCTTGTTGCCTTGTGCAATAAGCCGTGCACAACGCATAAAATCGTTGGGCATACCAAGCGAACGCGAAAAGTCGTTGCAAGTGCCATTTGGAATAACACCAAGCGGTATATCCTTACCCGAATCAAGTATTGTTTTAGCTACCGAATTAACACTTCCGTCACCACCGCAGACAATAACGCCGTCAAATCCGCCGTTTACAATAAGGTCGTTTAGTTGATCATTTTGTGAAGATAAACGGTAAAGCGTCATAATTTTGTTGTGTGATGCAAAAACCTCGATTATTTTGTCAAGGTTTGCAGCAATATTCTTTTTTCCAGAATTAGGATTGTAAATTAAAAGCAGTTTTTCCACAGTATTACCTCCGTTGGACTACCGCACCGCCACTTGATAAAATACCATCTTTAACCGAAAATCCCGTAATGATCGGGCTATTGTCTAGTTTAATATCAGCATCTGTGCGGTTTACCGTAATAATTAAATTTCCCCTCCGGTATTTTAAAACACCACCGTCAAATATTTCAAATTCAATCGGTGCGTCAAAATCCATTTTGTAATCGTTACGCATTTTGCCAAGTGATTTGTGCAATTCTAATAATTTGCTGTCTTGCTGTCCCCAAGGGTATGTCGCTCTGCAAGCAGGATCTCCAAACCCTTCAACACCTGCCTCATCACCGTAAAAAACACACGGAACACCAGGCAAAGTATACTGGATTATGGCTGCCGCCATAAGTCTTGATATACCAAGTTTGCGTTCGTTTTCTGTGAGTTTGGTTTTTGATTGTACGCGCCTTTCGGGCACACTTGTTGTTGCAAGTCTGTTGAGTATACGAGTTGTGTCGTGAGTAGAAAGCATATTCATAAGGCATTTTACAGATGGCGCCGGATAGTCGCTTATGATACTCATTACCGTCTCATAAAACTGCCTTGAATTTCCGCTGATTATAAAATCTGTGATACCGTTTAAAAACGGGTAATTCATAACGGTATCACATTGTTTTCCAAGCAAAAATCTGCGCTGTGCACCGTAAGACCGCTTTGTAACGGCGTTTTCCCACACTTCGCCTATAATTACGGCGTTTTCGTTTTCACTTTTAACGGCAGTACGTATTTTTTCTAAAAACGGGTCGGGAAGTTCGTCGGCAACATCAAGCCGCCATCCGCTTGCACCGCGCCTCATCCAATACCTTAAAACGCCTTGCTTTCCGGTTATGAAATCGGTATACTCAGGTGTTGTTTCTTTTACATTTGGCAGCGTCTTAAATCCCCACCAACATTCATATTCGTTAGGGTAATTATAAAAGTTGTACCAATTATAAAAAGGTGAGGCGGGAGAATTATATGCCCCAACACTGTCATAATTTCCGTATTTATTAAAGTAACGGCTGTCATCACCTGTGTGAGAAAACACACCGTCTAAGATTATTTTTATATCTAGTTCTTTTGCAGCTTTGCAAAGACTGATAAAATCTTCTTCACTGCCAAGATATGGGTCTATTTTAAGATAATCAGAAGTGGAATATCTGTGGTTTTCAGAACTTTCAAAAATCGGGTTTAGATAAATATGCGTAACACCCAGATCTTTGATGTAAGACAGTTTTTGCTCAATACCGCGTAAATTTCCTAAAAAATAATCGTTGCATTTAAAACCGTCATAGTCAAAAAAGCACTGCGGACGACCATTCCATTTTTCATGAATTATACGCGAGTTTTTTGCACCGCTTATGTCAACCCCGTCTGCTTTGAAAAATCTGTCGGGGAAAATTTGATACATTACAGCACCTTCAAAACCGCAAGGCGCTTTAAAATCCTTTTCGTATGCTGCAAGCCGCCATTCAGGAAGCCAGTCGCCGCAAACTGCGGTATGTCCGTTGTTTGTTCCTGTAAAACGAAGCGCACCTTTTGCATCAATAACCTCAAATCTGTAAAAATACAAGCCGGCATTTTCTATAATAATCTCGCCTTCGAAAACATCGTAGTTCCCGCGGGTACCGCTTTTTTTAAGTAAAAATTTTGTTTCACACTCACCACGTAAAACAAAGTTTACGCCTTTTGCGTTAATATCTTTTTTTACTTCTGTTCGGAATGTTACTGCACTTTCGCAACGTGCAGCGCCCATAGGGCTTTTATAAAAAGTGTTATAACTGTCAAATCTAAACATTTAGTATCCTACTTTGAAAATTGTTATTGATAAAAAATAATATATATAGTATAATCTATTATAAGAGATTAAAAAGAGAATGTAAATAATAAAAATAATTTTTAGATTAACTTATTTTTGTGAATACATTTTCAGTTTTGCGCATAAAAGTTAAAAAGTAAAAAAATAAAAATATTACGGAGGGTGCAAATGTTCAAGAAAAGTAAAGAATTAGTCGCAATGCTCCTTGCAGGCGGACAGGGGTCACGCCTGTATGTGCTTACTAAAAATACCGCAAAACCTGCGGTTCCATTTGGCGGTAAGTACAGAATTATTGATTTTACGCTGTCAAATTGCGTAAATTCCGGTATTGATACGGTGGGTGTTTTAACACAGTATCAACCACTAGAACTCAATGCGTATATCGGTAACGGTATGCCGTGGGATCTCAATCGTATTAACGGCGGTGTTCATGTTCTTCCGCCTTATGTAAAGGCAGACAGCGGCGAATGGTATAAAGGTACTGCAAATGCCGTTTATCAAAACATTCAGTTTATTGATAAATACGATGCAGAATATGTACTCGTTTTGTCCGGTGACCACATTTATAAAATGGACTATTCAAAAATGTTTGAGTATCATAAACAGCACGGCGCTGCTTGTACTGTTGCAGCACTTCCGGTGCCTATTGAAGAGGCATCGCGCTTTGGTATTATGAATACCGATGAAAACAATCAAATTTATGAATTCGAAGAAAAGCCCGAGCATCCTAAATGTAATAATGCATCAATGGGTATATACATTTTCACATGGTCAAAACTTAAACAGTATCTTATTGATGACGAAAACGACCCTAACAGCAAAAACGATTTCGGTGGTAATATTTTACCTAATATGATTGCTGCAGGTGAAAAAATGATGGCATATAAATTCGAAGGCTATTGGAAAGATGTTGGAACAATCGATAGTCTTTGGGAAGCCAATATGGACCTTTTAAATCCGCGCATACCTCTTAATCTTTCTGACCCTAAATGGAAAATATATTCTCGTTTTGATGCAAATGTTCCGCAGTACATAGGTAAAAATGCGGAAATAATTGAAAGTATGATTACTGAAAATTGCAGTATCGACGGCAGACTCTGGTATTCTGTTATTTTTGAGGGCGTAACAGTAAAGCAGGGGACAACTATTAACTCAAGCGTAGTAATGCCTAATACTAAAATCGGTAAAAATGTTGATATAAAATATGCAATTATTGCAGAGGATGTAGTTATAGAGGACGGCGCTGTTATAGGCGACTCGCCGGAATGCTATGTAAATCCTGAAGATTGGGGTATAGCAGTAATCGGCAAAGGCGCTGTTATAAAAGCAGGTCAGGTAGTTTCTCCAAAAGAAATGATTGAGCCGTACAGCGGCAGATAGGGTAGGTGACAACAATGAATCAATTTTCAGCTATAATTTTTTCCGATACCTATAATGAAATTAATAATGAATTGCTAACAAATCGCACCCTTGCATCTATCCCATTCGGCGGTAGGTTTCGTATGGTAGACTTTGTTTTGTCTTCACTTGTGCATGCAAGTGTAAACAATGTTGCGGTTATTACAAGACGAAATTATGCCTCTCTTGAAGACCATCTCGGACGTGGCAGATATTGGGATCTTGACCATCGTAATTCAGGCCTTCGCATTCTCTCTCCGTTTTACAGAACAAAGAATAATAACGAGGCTTTTATGGCAAGGGGCAAACTTGATGCGCTTCGCTCTATTCAGCCGTATATTAAATCAATACGTGAAGAATATGTTGTTTTGTCCGATGCAAATGTCATTGCTAACATTGACTTTGACTGTGTATTTGAAAGCCATATAAACAGTGGTGCAGATGTAACCGCAATTTATTCAGATCATATTGCAAATTCTCATAATCATATCGTGCTAGAAATCGATGATAACGGTCGTGTTTGCGATATGACATACAGTGAGGCGGACAATCAGCTAAAGAAAATAGCGCTTGGTATATATATATTAAAGCGTGATTTGCTTATGGAAATTATTCGCCATGCAGATGCACGTGATCAGTACAACTTTGAAAGTTCTGCACTCATTAAGAATGTTGATAAACTAAAGATAGTTGGTTATGAACACAAAGGCTTTGCACAAATAGTATACACTGAAAAAGATTACTATAATACATCAATGATGATGCTTGATAGTGAAAACAGGGCAGATGTTTTCAATCCTAAGCGTCCGGTTATCACAAGGGTAAAAGACTCTGTTCCCACTCTTTATCATTATAACGCAAAAATTGAAAACAGTGTAATAGCAGACGGCTGCCATATTGACGGAACAGTTAAAAACTCAATTATTTTCCGTAATGTTAAAATCGAGGCAGGCGCAGTTGTAGAAAATTCAATTATTATGCAAAATACTGTTATTGGCAAAGGCAGTACATTAAATAGTGTTATTTTGGATAAAAATAATATAGTGTCTGAAAATAAAAATCTTTGCGGTGCAAAAGAGTACCCGTATGTTTTAGTTAAAAACACAGAAATCTAGCTCATATCTTATATATCTATCATAGGAGGAATAAAATTGAAAGTTCTGTATGCGGCAGGTGAGGCGGCTCCGCTTATCAAAGTCGGCGGTCTTGGAGATGTTGCAGGTGCTTTGCCCAAAGCCCTTTGCGGTATGGGTGAAGATGTAAGAGTTATTATCCCTTATTATTCTGCAATCGGTAAAATGCGTGAAAATTGCAAATACCTTACCCATTTTTATATCTATAATGCATGGCGTAAGCAGTATTGCGGTATTTTTGAGTATAAATCGGGCGGTGTGATATACTATCTAATAGATAACGAGTTTTATTTTAACCGTTCCCGAATTTACGGCGAATTTGACGACGGTGAGCGCTTTGCTTTCTTTTCAAGGGCTATTTTAGAGGTTTTACCGGTAATAAACTTTATTCCCGATGTATTACACTGTAATGACTGGCATACAGCGCTTGTACCTGTTTTACTTGACACGCAGTTTCGCCTTCGCGCAGGCTATGGAAATATAAAGACAGTATTTACTATCCATAATATTGAGTTTCAAGGGAAATTTGATGCCTATGTTTTGGGTAATGTTTTCGGCTTGCCTGTAGAACATCGCTCTCTGTTATATTACGGTGAGTGTTTAAACCTTGTCAAAGGTGCTATTGAATGTTCAAACAAGGTAACAACAGTTTCTCCAAACTATGCAAATGAAATTCTAAATCCGTTTTACTCTTACGGTCTTGACCATATTCTTAAAGCAAGGCAGTATAAACTGTCAGGCATTATAAACGGTATTGATACCGAAACTTTTAATCCCGAAACAGATACACGTATTAAAACAAATTACAGTTTTAAAACACGTCATCTTAAATTCCATAATAAATATGCTTTGCAGCAGGAAATGGGACTTAAAAAGACAAATGATATACCTGTTATAGGTATGGTTACACGCCTTACTCACCAAAAGGGCATGGAACTTGTCTGCAAACGCCTTGAATGGATGATGACACTTGATGTTCAGGTTGTAATTCTCGGCTCGGGTGACTTTTGTTATGAAGAATTTTTGCGCAATATGGCTGCAGTTTACCCCGATAAACTTCGTGCAATTATAGGGTTTGACTCTGCACTAGCACAGCGTATTTATGCAGGCGCAGACTTTTTCTTAATGCCCAGTGAATTTGAACCTTGCGGTCTTGCACAGATGATAGCGCTTCGCTACGGTACAATTCCTATAGTTCGTGCTACAGGCGGCCTTGCCGACTCTGTAATCCCGTTTAATCATCAAACGGGTGAGGGTAACGGTATCACATTCTGTAATATTGACGATGGTGATATGGCTAATGCAATTTGGCGTGCCCTAGAACTTTATAATAGCAAACAAGATTTTGCACAAATCAAGAAAAATGCAATGTCCGGCGACTATAGCTGGGACAAATCAGCACAGCAATACCTTGAGCTGTATCGCTCAATAATATAGCTCATTTATTTTAGGAGGACTTTTAAATTGGCAAATCTCAAGCAAAGAATCGAAGAAGAACTTGTAAACAAGTTTGCTGTCAAGCCTTCAAAAGCCACTGACAGACAGATGTATGAGGTTGTAATAGCACTTACTGTTGAAAAACTTCAGAAAATGCGTGCAGACTCGTTGGAGCGTTTTGATAACGCAGGTGCTAAAAAGGTTTATTATATGTCGATGGAGTTTCTCATCGGCCGTTCCCTTAAAAACAATCTTTATAATCTGGGAATTGAAGACGAAATGAAATCAGCACTTGCTGACCTTGGCAGTGATCTTGAAAAACTATATGAGATGGAACCTGATGCAGGCCTTGGAAACGGCGGTCTCGGCCGACTGGCTGCTTGCTATCTTGATTCACTCACCGGTCTAAACTATCCTGCAACCGGTTTTTCAATTCGTTATGAGTTCGGTATTTTTAAACAGGTAATTATGGATGGTTGGCAGGTTGAATTTCCTGACAACTGGCTCGAAATGGGTGGCGGCTGGCTCGTTCCTCGTCCTGACGAAGCACAAGAGGTTTACTTTGGCGGATATGTAGAGGAAATGTGGAGTGATACAGGCCTTAAAACAGTTCACAAAAACTATTCAAAGGTACTTGCTGTACCCTATGATATTCTTATTTCGGGTAACGGCGATATTGTAAATACTCTTCGTATTTGGGGCGCAAAAAGCCTTGACAATTTTGATATGTCACTTTTCTCAAGAGGTGAGTATCTTAAGAGTGTTGAAAACGAGGCTCAGAGTGAGGCAATATCAAAGGTACTTTATCCTGCAGATGACCATGAAACAGGCAAACGCCTTCGTCTGCGTCAGCAGTACTTCTTTGTAAGTGCATCGCTTAAAAATATTATTAAAGAACATCTAGATAAGTATCCTAGTCTTGATAATTTAAGTGATAAAGCGGTTATTCATATCAACGACACCCATCCGGCACTTTGCGTGCCCGAACTTATGCGTATACTTATGGATGAGCATAATTATGATTGGGACAGTGCTTTTGATATTTGCTCAAAAACTTTGGCATATACCAACCATACTGTAATGAGCGAAGCCTTAGAGCAGTGGAGTTGTGGTATGTTTGAGTCAATTCTACCCAGAATTTACTCGATTGTTAAAGAAATCAACCGTCGTTTTTGTGAGATGGTTTATACAAATCATCCCGAAAAACGCTATGTGATTGATAAAATTGCAATCATCTCAAACGGTATGGTTAAAATGGCAAACCTCTGTGTTGCTTGTGCGTTTTGTGTAAACGGTGTTTCAAGCCTGCATAGTGATATATTAAAGCGTGATTTGTTTAGAGATTATAACGATATTTTCCCGGGTAAAATTACAAATGTTACAAATGGTATCGTGCATCGCCGTTGGCTTTGTCAGTCTAACCCCAAACTTACAGAACTCTTGTGTGAAACAATAGGCGATGGATTTATTAAAGATGCAGCACAACTCGAAAACTTCTTAAAGTTTAAAAATGACAAAGCAGTTTTAGAGCGTCTTAGGGAGATAAAACTCGAAAATAAACGCCGTCTTGCAAAATATATCGGTGACAGCTGTGGTATTTCGGTTTCACCAAATTCAATTTTTGATGTGCAGTCAAAGCGTTTGCACGAGTATAAAAGACAACTTTTGTGCGCACTTCATATTCTTCACCTTTATAGGAAAATCAAAAATGAGGGGCTTACCATTCAGCCCAGAACATTTATTTTCGGTGCAAAGGCGTCTGCCGGCTATGTAATGGCAAAAGAAATTATTCGTTTTATATGTGCTATTGCAGACCTTGTAAATAATGACACAACAATCGGCGGTCAGCTTAAAGTTGTTTTCCTTGCAGACTATAGGGTATCACTTGCAGAGATAATGATGCCTGCTGCCGAGGTTTCAGAGCAAATTTCTCTGGCAGGTAAAGAGGCATCAGGTACCGGTAATATGAAATTTATGATTAACGGTGCGCTTACAATCGGTACGCTTGACGGCGCTAATGTTGAAATTAACGAACAGGTCGGCGACGATAATATGTTCTTGTTTGGAATGCATACAGAAGAAGTAAATGCGCTTAGAAACGAGTATCGTCCCAGAAACATTTACAATTCCAATTATGACTTACGTGCAATAATTGATTTTGTAGCATCAGGCGGTGTTTGCGGTAAAAACTTTGACAGCATTGTTCATTACTTGCTTGATTCAGACCCGTATATGACAATGGCTGATTTTGACAGCTATCGTGAAGCGCAAGCCCGTGTAAACGAAGCATACGGTGATAAGTTGCTTTGGAACGGTATGTCACTTGTGAATATTGCAAAGGCAGGCTTTTTCGCTTCTGACCGCAGTGTTACAGAATATGCCGAAAATATCTGGAAACTTAAAAAGATATAAATAAAAAGCAAGGTGCAAAGCACCTTGCTTTTTTACTTAAAATACAGCTGTGTTGACTTATATTAAATAATGTAGTATAATCAATATACTATTATATAAATAGGTGAGTGTATGAAAAATAGATTAATTGCCGTGTTAACGGTTGTTTTGTTGCTTTGTTCGTCTTTTTCGCTTTTTGCGGCAACACCAATTGTGTTTGAGGATGTTAAATACGGTGACTGGTATTATGATGCGGTGCAATATGTTAGTACAAATTCTGTTATGGTTGGCATAAGTGACAGTCGGTTTGACCCTGACGGTGCAATGACGCGTGCTATGGTTGTTACAGTACTGGCACGTCTTGCCGGTGCAAAAACAGATGTTTTAGTTCGTTCATCGTTTGAAGATGTAAGCTTTGACAGTTGGTATGGCCTTTCTGTTGAATGGGCAAAACAAAATGGAATTGTCAAGGGCGTGTCAGAAACTCAATTCAAACCTTTACTACCGGTAACACGTGAACAAGTTTGTCTAATGCTTTCAAACTATTTTGACTTTTTGGGTTTGTCAACGTCGAATGCGCAAAAAGAAGCATTTGCAGATGAACAGCAAATAAGTCCATGGGCGCTTGATGCAGTTATAAGGCTTCAGCGTGCAGGCATTGTAAACGGTATGGAAAACAACAATTTTGTTCCGCGTGGCGGTTGTACCCGTGCAGCGTTTGCACAAATTGTTTATAATTCAAATCTTGCAAGTATAACTAAATAAAAATACCTGTTGCCACAGTTTTTGTGATATGTTGGCAACAGTTATTTTTTTATTTTTTCTACATATATATTAATAGGTGATTTTTGCCTATTTCATATAGAAGGGTGGGTATTTGGTGCTAACCGACAGAGAACTGCTTGCAAGGTTGATAGAGTGTGAGTCGGGCGGGGAGGGCTACGACGGAATGATGGCAGTTGCAGGCGTTGTTATGAACAGAGTACATGCAATATCCGGCGAATATGCACGAGTAGGACAGGGGAGTATACGCAGAATTATCTTACAGCCGGGTCAGTTTGTTTGCGCAAGCGAGGTTGAAAACGGACAGTATAATCCTCAAAATATCTATAATATGCGTCCGACAGATATTCATTTTGAAATTGCCGACCGTGCCATTTCGGGACAGCGACTTGCCGATTTTGGTAGGGCGCTGTGGTTTTATAATCCCTATTCTCCAAATTGCCGACAGACATTTCCAAGTGAGGTAGGCTACTTTTTCACAAAACTCGGTAATCACTGTTTTTATAACCCTACAGATTTATATTACTATACATAGGAGGATTTTTTATGCCGACAAATGATATGCCGTCACAGCGTTTACCCGACAGTAACGGCGGTACTTCAAATGACTTTAATTCCCAAAACCAAAACCTTGTAAATAATATGCTTGGAGATTCGACATATCAAGGTTCAATGCAGCAAATTCTGGCTGATAATACCGGCAGACAAATTGTAGTAGACTTTTTGGTGGGGAATTCAAATATAGTTCGTAAAGAAGGTATTTTGTATATGGTCGGACTTAGTTATATTGTGCTTTACGAACCGCGCTCTGATGTTTACACCGTTTGCAATCTCTATTCAGTAGAATTTGTTTCATTTCTGCCAAATTCGGGCGGTTCGCAAATAGCGCGCACTACACTCAAAAGAGTGTAAAAAAAGCCTTGCAGTTTTAAACTGCAAGTCTTTTTTTAATCTGCAGATGATTCTGAAAGAACAATAGAAATATCAATGTATTTTGTGTTTCTGAATACCTTTAATGTTACTGTGTCACCGGGTTTGCTTTTATTCTTTTGTGCATCAAGTTCTGCCATTGAGGTTATTTCAACACCATCGATAGCAGTAATTATATCGCCCGATTTAAGTCCCTTTGTATAGGCATCACTTTCAGGGTCTACATACTGAACATAAACGCCCTTTGGTATCGAGTAAATTTGTGCCTGGCTTGAGTCAAGGTCACTTCCCATAATGCCAATATACGGTCTGTTTTTAATGTATCCGTGTGCAATAAGTTCTTCAATAATCTGTGTAGCCCCCGATATTGGAATTGCAAAACCAATGCCCTCATAACCTGAAGTAATAATTTTAGATGATGTTACCCCTATTACCTGTCCGTAAACATTAACAAGCGGACCACCCGAATTACCGGGGTTTATAGAAGCATCAGTCTGTATCAAAGTCATATATGTTCCTTCAATAGCAATCTGACGGTTTACAGCCGATATAATGCCGGATGTAACGGTGCCTGCAAGTTCAAGCCCGTAAGGGTTTCCAATTGCAACAACTGTTTCACCTACTGACAGTTTATCGCTGTCACCAAATTCCGCAGGTGTAAGACCGCTGGCATTAATTTTAAGCACAGCAAGGTCGGTTTTAGAATCCGAGCCGATAATTTCAGCGGTGTACTCAGTTTCATTTGCCAGTACAACCTTTATAGTAGTTGCACCGTCAATAACATGCGCGTTTGTAGAAATGTATCCGTCTTCGCTCAGAATTATACCGGTGCCTGAGCCTTGGCCTATTTGTGCACCGTTTGTTACTGTAACAATAATACCTACAACAGAATCTTTAACTTTTGAATAAATCTGAGGTATAGAAAGTGCATCACCGTCAGGCACTGTCTGTGTGTGCAGATTAGGCAGATTTACCTCGTTTTTATCTGTTTCATCATCAGTCACTTCTGTTTGAGTACTGCTGTTTTCACTGCCATTATTTAATGTATCAGGGCTGATACTGTAAACAGCTATTAGTGCGCAAACTGCAATTAGAAGCGCAACCGCCACTGAGGCCACAATAATAAGTGCGATTTCAACACCGGATAATTTTCTTTTTGCCTTTTTTGGCGGCGGTGTTTGGGTATAACCATTGTAAACATTAGTATACGGGCTTGGATTTTGCCAAGTATATTCCTGCTTTTTTTGTTCTGAATTGTTTTGGTTATTTTGTGTGTACTGTTCCATAAATAACTGTGCTCCTAATTAATTTTGTTAGATAAAGGCAGAGTGAACATAAACTGAGCAAACTCGCCTTCTTTTGATGTAAGTATAATATCTTCGCCGTGGTCTTTAATTATATTTTTGACAAGGTATAGTCCTATACCCGTCCCTTTTTTATTGTCCGACCGGCTTTTGTCAGCCTTATAAAACCTTTCAAAAATATGTGCAGCATCTTCTTTTGAAATTCCGCTGCCCGTATTTCGTATTAAAATCTTTGCCTTTGCACCGTCTTGCATTATGCCAATAAAAATTTCACCGTTTTGCTTAGTGAATTTAACAGCATTGTCTAAAAGATTATATATAACTCTATATATAGCGTCAGCATCAGCATTTACAATAATGCTGTCATCTGCAAAATTGACTTTAAGATTAATTTCTTTTTGGTTAATCCTGTCCTCAAAAGCAAATAGCGCTTTACCTGCAGTTTCTATAATGTCAAAAGGTTTTTTTACATAGGTCATCTGGCCCGACTGAATTCTTGCAACATCAAGAAACGTTGACACCATACGCGAAACACGGTGAACTTCTTCTGATACTATTTTTAAATATTTCTCATAATATTCAGGAGGGATAGTGCCGTCGAGCATACCGTCAATAAATCCCGTTATGGTAGTCATTGGTGTGCGCAGTTCGTGTGACACATCAGCCACAAACCCGCGCCGCATTTGCTCTAAATTGTCAATACCGTCAGCCATAGAATTAAATGCCAGTGCCAAAGGCGCATATTCGTGACTTTTTTCAACATCAAGCCGTTTTGAAAAGTCTCCCTTTGCATAACAACTTGCAATGTTACTCATTTGATAAATAGGTTTAGTAATCCGTTTTGTAAAAATAAATAATACTACAAATGCGATTAACAATACCAGTGTTCCGCACATTGTAAAAATTAATAGTGTACTTAAAATAACCGTTTGTATATTAAACTTATCGGTTGTCATAAATATTGCACCACTAATGCTGTTGTCACCGGATACCACAGGTACACCTATTGTATAACCTACACTTTTTCGTATAGTACCGTATGAATTTGCCGCACGGTATACATTGCCTTCAAGTACGTCTTGCACAACATTATTGCTGGGCAAAGCGATTTCTTTTAACGAGTCGAGAGCAAGAGTTGTCAAATCAAGTCTGCCCTGCTCATCAAAAATCAAAATATCGGCATTTGCAGTTTCTTTGATTGCTGATATTGAGTCGTCTAAAATATTGCCGGCAATAATATGATAATTTTTAGGCATTCTTGCAATACTTTTTGCCATTTTGTTGGCAGCACGCTCCATAAGCTCGTTTTGGTCGTTTACCGTTTTAACCGCTAAAACGGTACTTGTTACACAACCGAGCATAGCTACTGTTAATGTTATTATAAGCGCACAAATACTGTAATATTTAATAAAAATTCGTCTATGCATATTTTATCTTGTTTCAAATTTATATCCAACGCCCCAGACAGTTTTTATAGTCCATTTTTCTGACACATTTTCAAGTTTTTCGCGAATTCTTTTAATGTGCACATCAACTGTTCTTGAATCGCCGAAGTATTTAAAGCCCCAAATCTCGTCTAAAAGTTGGTCGCGTGTGTAAACTCTGTTTGGATTTTTGGCAAGATGATAAAGAAGTTCTATTTCTTTAGGTGGTGCGTCCACGTCTTCACCCTTTACCCGAAGTTTGTAATTTGTAAGTGATACATACAAATTCTCGTACTCAACTTCTTGCATATCCTCTGCCAAAGGTTCGCCGCTGTCTTTTGTACGGCGAATAACACTTTTAATGCGTGCCACAAGTTCTTTGCTGTCAAACGGTTTTGTGACATAGTCGTCTGCCCCAAGTTCCAATCCCAACACTTTGTCAAAAGTTTCACCTTTTGCCGAGAGCATAATAATCGGTACATTTGAGGTTTTTCTTATTTCTTTGCAAACCTCCCAGCCGTCTTTTTTAGGCAACATTATATCAAGCAGTACAAGGTCAAACTGGCTTTCTTTGAATTTTTTTACAGCCTCTTCACCGTCGTTTGCTGTAACCGTTTCATAGCCTTCTTTTATAAGATACAAATTAAGCAAATCGCAAATATTTTGTTCGTCGTCAATAATAAGGATTTTACTCATAACTCTTCCTCCGTGTCTGAATTCAAGTATAGTATAACAGCAATGTTGGACATAAGGGTTAATAAAATGTAAACAAACCTTTTTAATTTATTTAAAAACTGTCAAAACCGCTTTTAATTTCCGTAATTTCTACTTCACCGTAAAGAAGGTCACGTACATTATCGCAAAACTTAAACTTTTGGTCTTTTGTAACAGTAACGGTCATATTAATATTTTCTGCAAACTCCGTCGATAAATTACAATGCACTGTGTTTTCAAGCAGTTTTTGTACTTTTGAAAACTTGTTGTAAGAAAACTTAAGTGACAGTGTAACACTTGCAAGCCGTGTTGCGAAAGATACTTTTGACAATATATCCGAAACGCCCTTGCTGTAAGCACGTATAAGACCGCCACCGCCAAGCAGTATGCCGCCGAAATAGCGTGTGACAACTACGCATACATTGTAAATATCTTCTTTTTTTAAAACTTCAAGCATAGGCATACCTGCAGTTCCTGCCGGTTCGCCGTCGTCAGAAAAGCGTTCAATTCGGGGGTTGTATAAGCGGTAGGCAACGCAGTTGTGCGTTGCATCTGAATGTTTTGAACAAATGCTGTCAATAAACGCTTTAGCTTCGGCTTCGTTTTCTACATAAGCAAGGTAAGAAATAAACCTGCTTTTTTTCTCAACAAATTCACAAGTTCCGTTTTTTAAAGGTACTTTATAACCGTTTTCCATATCATAACTCTTTCTTACTATTTATACATATTTTAATTTATATTTGCTTATATTTCAAGGATAGTTACATAAAATATTAAAAAAAGTGTTTACAAAATCAAAAAGTTGTTGTATAATACCTAAGATGTTTAACTATGCTTGGTATCACGATGGTCACCGTCGGTTAACTCAGCATAGCCGGACAAATCTAAAGAAAGGTGAAAAGTGAAATGATTAAAAAGGATAAAAAGACAGCTGTTATTGCTGATAACAGACTTCATGAAACCGATACCGGTTCGCCTGAGGTACAGATTGCTATTCTTACTGCAAGAATTAACGAACTTACCGAGCATCTTAAAAAGAACCCGCATGACCATCATTCAAGACGCGGTATGCTTAAAATGGTTGGTAACAGACGTAATCTTTTAAACTACCTCATTAAAACTGATATCACAAGATATCGTGCTATCATCGAAAAGCTCAATATCAGAAAGTAATTGCAAACAGGCGGGATTTTTTATTAAATTCCGCCTTTAGCCATTTTTTAAAACACAATAGGTGCGGAAAAACGCAGTTTAGCAGTCAAATGCCGGTTTGTTATTAAAACCGTTTTTTGAGTGTTAAACAGCGGGCCGCTCCTAAAATTAAAAGGAGGTACATTATGTACGAAAATCACAGAATTTTTGAAACAGAAATTGCAGGCCGTAAACTTACAGTTGAAACCGGTAAGTTTGCAGAACTTGCAAACGGCTCGGCACTTGTTCGCTACGGTGATACAGTTGTTTTGGCAACTGCTACCGCATCAAAAAAACCGCGTGACGGCATCGACTTCTTTCCGCTTTCAGTTGACTTTGAGGAAAGAATGTATGCAGTAGGCAGAATTCCAGGCAGCTTTTTACGCCGTGAGGGCAGACCGAGTGAAAAGGCTATACTCAGTTCAAGAGTTATCGACCGTTCAATCCGTCCGCTTTTCCCCAAGGATATGCGAAACGATGTTAATGTTAATATTACTGTTATGTCGGTTGACCATGACAACATTCCTGAAATAGTGGGTATGCTTGGTGCATCAATTGCACTTTCTATTTCCGACATTCCCTTTAACGGCCCTATAAGCGGTATCTCGGTGGGCTACGCTGACGGTGAATACCTTTTTAACCCAACCGAACAACAACGTGAAAAATCAGAAATGGCTGTAACTGTTGCTTCAACCGCTCAAAAAGTAACAATGATTGAGGCGGGTGCTAAAGAGGTAAACGATGACGTTATGTTTAACGGCATTATGGAAGGCCATAAAGAAAACCAAAAAATCGTTGAGTTTATAAATGGAATTGTCAGCGAAATCGGTAAAGAGAAATTTACTTTTGAGTCATGTGATGTTGACCATGACCTTTTTGACAGCATTAAAGAGTTTGCTATTGACGATATGAAAGCTGCACTTGATTCAAATGATAAAGAGCAGCGCGATGCAGATATAAATAATGTATATGATAAAGTACATGCACAGTTTGATGCCCAAAATGAAGAACGCATCGGAATGATTGATGAGTGTCTTTATAAACTCCAAAAATTCATTGTACGCACTTGGCTTTCAGAAGAGGGCAAACGTGTTGACGGCAGAGGAATAAACGACCTTCGTCCTCTACATGCAGAGGTTGGTCTTCTTCCCCGTGTTCACGGTTGCGGTATGTTTGCAAGGGGTAAAACACAGGTTTTAACCGTTGCAACACTCGGTATGATTTCAGACGAGCAGATTATTGACGGACTTGATAAAGAAGTTGAGTCAAAGAGATATATGCACCACTACAATATGCCCGGCTTTACTGTTGGCGATGCAAAGCCTTCAAGAAGCCCCGGCAGACGTGAAATCGGTCACGGTGCTTTGGCAGAACGTGCGTTAGAGCCGGTTATTCCGTCGGTTGAAGAGTTCCCGTATACAATCCGTCTTGTATCCGATGTTCTTACATCAAACGGTTCAACCTCGCAGGGTTCAATTTGCGGTTCAACTCTTGCACTTATGGACGCAGGTGTTCCGATTAAGGCTCCCGTTGCAGGTATTTCATGCGGTCTTATCACCCGTGATGACGGTTCGTTTATGACAATGGTTGACATTCAGGGTATAGAAGACTTTTTCGGCGATATGGACTTTAAGGTTGCAGGTACTAAAAAAGGTATTACTGCAATCCAGATGGATATTAAAGTTGACGGTCTTACCGCAGAAATTATTAAAGAAGCAATTGAAAAGACAAGGATTGCAAGATATCACATTATTGACAATGTTATGTTAAAGGCAATTGCCGAACCCCGTGAAGATGTCAAGGAGTTTGCACCAAAGGTAATTACTCACAAAATTCATCCCGATAAAATCCGTGATGTAATCGGAAGCGGCGGTAAAGTTATACAGAAAATAGTTGCCGATACCGGTGCTAAAATTGATATTGAAGACGACGGTTCTGTATTTATCTCGGCTACAGAAAAGGCTGCTGCAGATAAAGCGCTTGAAATCATCAAGGGTATAGTGTTCGAACCGGAGGTTGGTGCTATCTATAGGGCAAAAGTTGTAAAACTTATGGCTTTTGGTGCTTTTGTTGAGTTTGCACCCGGAAAAGAAGGTCTTGTGCACATTTCAAAACTTGATACAAAGCGTGTTGAAAAGGTAGAGGATTTACTGTCAGAAGGCGATGAAATTTACGTTAAGTTTATGGAAATCGATGAAAAGGGAAGATACAATCTTTCCAGAAAAGATGCTTTGCTTGATATGCAAAGCGGTGCAACAGAAGAATAATAGTTGTTTTGCATTTTAAGAGAGGGCTTTTTATAGTCCTCTCTTTGTCTTTTTATATCTAATAAGGTTTACTTTTTGCTATTTTGTGTTAAAATATAAAGTGGAAAGTTATGAAAGGATTATTATATGAAACAATTTGTGTCAAAAATTCAACAGACAAAATGGTGTCGGACACTCAGTTTTTTTCTGCTGCCTGTTTATATGTTTTTATGTCTGTATACTGTTGAATATTTAAATTACCGTGAACTCGGCGGTATTTTTTACACATGGGGTAAGGGCATAGGAAAAATGTTTTTTGCCTTAATTGTTTTTAGTGTTTTATCGGCGATAATATTGCTGCTTGTCCGTAAACTGTGGATATATGCTGTAACTTTAGGTGCACTTACAGTAATTATGGGACTTGTAAACTGTGTAAAACTGTCCGTGAATGGCGATTATTTCTTCCCATGGGATGTCACAATGATGGGAAATATGTCCGAACTTGTAAGTTTTGCCCGTTTTGATATTCCTCCGTTTTTTTGGTTATGGCTTTCCTTAATGATTTTAATGTGTGTTTATTTTGCTTTTGTAAATACCAAGATAAATATAAGCTATAAAATAGCTTTACCGCTGATAATTGCTTTGATTTTACCTGTAATTATATTTTTTAATAACCCAAAGACGACAGAAAAAGTGTTTTTGAAGTTTGGCATGTCCTTTAACGACAGTATTTTGCAGTCATCAAACTATCGTGCCAATGGTTTTACTAATGCTTTTACAATTAATTGCTTTGCGTTAAAGGTGTCAGCTCCCGAAGGTTACAGTGCACAGGCAATTACGGATATTCTTGAAAACTACAGCGAAACAAAAGCAACACAGTCACCTGATGTGATTGTAGTTTTGTCTGAGGCTTTTTGGGATGTAAGGAATTTAAACGGCACAACATTTTCACAAAATCCGCTAAAAAACTATGATAAAATAATTTCAAATGACAATGCCGTTAGTGGCAAATTGTATACAACCGCTTTGGGCGGCGGTACAGTACGTACAGAGTTTGAAATGCTTACAGGTTTAACCGTTGATTACCTTATAAATGGCACAAGCCCGTATCTTTATATAAAGAAAGAAATACCGTCGTATGTGTCAAACTATAAATCACAAGGCTATAAAACAACAGCAATACACACTTATGACGATAAATTCTATATGCGAAACACAGCTTATCCATTCCTTGGTTTTGACGAATTTATTTCCGAAAAAGAAATCTATCAAAACTATGAATGGACCGGCAGACGCGGTTATATCACAGATGATACGTTTATGGATGTTGTGATTGACACGTTAGAAAAAAATACTGATAAACCCAATTTTATATTTGGAATTACAATGGAAAACCATCAGGCTTATAAAAAGTCCAATCCGGAAGATATTGTAATAGATGTGCAAAATCCATCACTTGAAAGCGATGTGCTTGACTCGGTTACTACCTACACTCAAGGTGTGTATTATGCCGACCTTTCGCTTAAAAAACTTGTTGATTATATCGATAGCCGTGAAAAACCAACTGTGCTGTTGTTTTTCGGCGACCACCTTCCAACGCTGGGTTCAAATCAGGCGGCATATAAACAGGCCGGCAACGTTTCGTATCCTTATGATAGTACAGAGCAGGCGTATCTTTTCAGTACACCTTTTGTTATTTATTCAAATTATCTTAGTGATTACGGTGTGCTTGAAAATAATACTGATGTTTCAACTTACTATATGCTCTCACTTTTGGCACGCGCCACAAATACAGGCATGACACCGTATATGAATTACCTTGCCGATAACTTTTTGAAATTTCCTTATTATAATGTGCGTCTTGGAATAACACTGGACGAATCCGGTAAAGAATTTATAAACTCAATGAAACTTATCACTTATGATACAATTAAGTAAGGAGGTAGGAAGTTTTGAAAAAACTAAAAGATTATTTATCAAATAAAAAATGGTACAGAATATTAAGTTTTTGTATTTTGCCGCTCTACTTACTGTTTTGCCTCGGCGTTTTGGAATATATGAATTTCAGTTCGCTCAAAAGTGTTTTGTCACTGTGGTATCACCATCCGCTTCGTTTGGTATTTTCTTATATGGTAATACTTTTAATTTCGGCGGTTATATTGCTTATAAGTAAAAAAGTTTGGCTTTTTGCGGCAATAAGCGGTACCCTTTCAATTATTCTCGGCATTATAAACTGTGTTAAACTTGCCATTAACGGTGACTACTTTTTTCCATGGGATGTATCAATGGCAGGCAACATGGGGCAACTTATCGGCTTTGCAAAGTTTGACCTTCCAATACTGCTTTGGCCCGCAATTGCCTTTGTTGTGTTTGTGTCTTTAGCACTTTGGTGTGCCGATATAGAAATACCGCTTAAATGGTATTACCGTTTGCCCTCAACACTGGTATTTATAATTCCTATTATTGTTTTATATAACACACCTAAAACCACCGAAAAACTACTTAACAAATTTACAATGTCGTTTGAAAACAGTGTTTTGCAGTCTTCAAACTACAAATATAACGGTTTTACTAATGCGTTTACAATTAACTGTTTTGCCCTAAAGGTTGTCGCACCCGATGAATATAGTGAAACTTATATTGCACAAAGTCTTAAAGATTACACTAGCTCCAAAACCCAATCTCAAACACCCGATGTAATAGTTGTTATGAGTGAGGCGTTTACTGATATTCGTGAACTTAAAAATACAACTTTTTCACAAAACCCGCTTGTAAATTACGACGAGATACGCTCGCGTGAAAATGCGGTTAGCGGTAACATCTATACTACGGCACACGGCGGCGGTACAGTGCGTACAGAGTTTGAGGTTATAACAGGCCTTACAATTGATTATCTTGTAAACGGCACAAGCCCCTATCTGTATGTAACGCGCGATCTTGAAAGTTATGTATCAAACTATAAAAACCAAGGCTATAAAACAACAGGTATTCACACCTACGACGGTAAATTCTATATGCGAAACGAAGCCTACCCACTGCTTGGCTTTGATGAGTTTATTGCGCAAGACGCGGTTGTTGCAAATTACGACGAAAAATACCGCCGTGGATATATTATAGACGATGTGTTTATGGATGTTGTCATTGACACGCTCGAAAAAAATACCGACACGCCAAACTTTATTTATGGCATAACAATGGAAAACCACGGTGCGTATGACAAAAGTAAAGAAGAAAATATAATAGTTAAGGTCCAAAACGACAGGCTTGATCAGGCTCAGCTCGACTCGGTTACTACCTATACTCAAGGCGTGTATTATGCCGACCTTTCGCTTAAAAAACTTGTAGATTATGTTGATAGCCGTGAAAAGCCCACTGTAGTTGTGTTTTTTGGCGACCACAAACCTGCTTTGGGTGCTTACCATGCGGCTTATAATCAGGCGGGAAATGTAGATATATCAGACGGCTATGACACAGAAGAAAATAAATATATTTACAGCGCTCAGTACCTTATATACTCAAATTACGATGTAGATTATGGCGTGCTTGAGCAAAATACCGACATTTCAACTTACTATCTGCTAACTCTTATTGCAAAGGCTACAGGCACAAATATGACACCGTATATGCAATATTTGTATGACCATTTTGGCTCGCTTCCTTATTATAATGTGCGATTGCAAATGCCACTCGATAAGCAAAACCAAAACTTTATTACGCTTATGAAAAACATCACTTACGACAGAGTTAAGGGCAAAGGCTATTCAAACACCAAATAAAAAATTCTGCACAACTTTAGTTGTGCAGAATTTTTTTATTTCCAAAGTCCTATATCGTAGCAAGTTTTAACATGTGCTGCATAGGTTTTATTATAATAAAATTTACCTTCACTGTCTGTAACAAAATAATAATAGTCAGTTTCACTTGGGTTTAATACAGCGTTAATAACATCCATTCCCGGACAGTTGGTGGGTCCTGCCGGAAGCCCTATACATTTATATGTATCATACGCGTTATACATTTTTTCATTGTAACTGTCAAGTGCCGATAACCCTTTGGCGTATGTTGTGGTGGGGTCTGACTGCAATTGCCGTAAATCACTTGATTTAAGCCTGTTCCAAAATACTGACGATATATTAGCCATCGATTCTTTTGAAAAAGCTTCCGCTTGAATTACAGAACCGAATGTTATAAGTTCATTTATCGACAGTCCCATATCGGCAGCCTTTGAGATTATATCATCTGTAATATATCCGCTAAAAGCTGACAGCATTTGGTCTACAATTTCGTGCGCTGTTACAGTGTCTTTTCTAAATTCGTACGTTGCAGGGAACAAATATCCTTCCAACTTGTACCCGATAACAGATTGATCACGTTCTTTAAGGTCTTTTATAAAACTGTAGTCATAGTCATAACTGTCAGCGGCCTGTAAAAACTCTTTTTTTGTGCACAGCCCCGATTTTTCAACAATTTCTGCAATGCCTCGAATGTTTTTGCCTTCAGGGATGGTGAATTTCACATATTCAATTCTACTGTCTGGCTTTTGCAATTTTTGACACAGTTCTTTGTATGACATATCTGCTCGCAGGTTGTATGTGCCGTTAAGCCATACAAAATCGGGATAGTTTTCGTGAATATACCCCAAAAACCGAATTGCAGATACAATTATTCCGTTTTGCTCAAGCCGTATTGCAACTTCGTTTTCAAAATCACTTTTCTCAATTGTTAAAGTGTATTCTGTGTCGGGTTGGTTTTTACCTGTCTTATCATAATAGAACGGCAGGTAATTTTTAATTTTTATTCCGCCGTAAATGCCGGCTGCAATTAAAGCAATACATAATAGTATTAATATAGGTATTCTTTTTTTCATTTAAAATTCCCCTATTTTTCTGTCTTGATTTTCGTAATATCAAACGGTGTAGTTTGATAAACAAAATAGTTCATCCAGTTTGAATATAGTAAATTTGCGTGAGAGCGCCAACTTACAATCGGCGCTTTTGTGTCATCGTCGTTTGGAAAATAGTTTTCGGGCACATCAATGGGAAGACCTAAATTTTTATCGCGCATATACTCGTTGTTTAAAGTAAAAGCGTCGTATTCCGAATGACCAAACACAAAAATTTGCGAACCGCTTTTGTTTTTTAGTGCGTACACGCCCGCTTTTTCAGAAGAAGCAAGAATTTTAAGGTCTGGCACTTTTTCTATATCCTCACGTAAAACGGTTGTGTGGCGTGAATGAGGCGCCATAAACACATCGTCAAACCCGCGAAACAAAATTGCCCGCTTGTATTCAACTGTGTGTTTGTAAACACCAAACAGTTTTTTGTCGAGAGGTACTTTGTTTATGCCGTAATGGTAGTAAAGCGCAGCCTGTGCACCCCAACAAATGTGAAAGGTGCTGTGCACATGGGTTTTGGTCCACTCCATTATTTCACAAAGTTCGTTCCAGTACTCCACTTGTTCAAACGGCAGTTTTTCAACCGGTGCGCCGGTTATAATCATACCGTCAAACTTTTGGTCGCGTACCATATCAAATGTCTTGTAAAAAGATAAAAGATGTTCTTGTGAAATGTTTTTGGATTTATAACTTTCAGTGTGAATAAGCTCCATTTCAATCTGAAGCGGTGTATTACCAAGCAACCGTGCAAGCTGAGTCTCAGTTTCAATTTTGGTAGGCATAAGGTTTAAAACCAAAATTTTAATCGGTCGTATATCCTGAGTTATTGCGCGTGTTTCGGTCATTACAAAAATGTTTTCCTCTGCAAGCGTTTTAACTGCAGGCAGTTTGTTAGGTATTTTAATAGGCATTTAAATTATCACCCTTAGTTAAATTTTTTCAAGTGCCCCTTCAATATCGGCAATAAGGTCTTCAGTATTTTCAATACCGCATGAAAAGCGTACCAGGTCAGGTGAAACGCCTGCAGCGGCAAGTTCATCATCACTCATCTGACGGTGTGTTGTGCTGGCGGGGTGTAAACAGCAAGAGCGTGCGTCTGCAACGTGTGTTTCAATTGCTGCAATTTTAAGCCCTTCCATAAACTTTTCAGCAGCGTCTCTTCCACCCTTAACACCAAAACTTACAACACCGCACGAGCCGTTGGGTAAGTATTTCTGTGCAAGTTCATAGTCGCTGTCATTGGGAAGTCCGCAGTATTTAACCCACGCAATCTTATCATGCGAATTTAAAAACTTTGCAACCGCCAACCCGTTTTTGCAATGCTGTTTCATACGCACGTGTAAACTCTCAATACCCAAATTTAGAATAAATGCCGACTGTGGTGACTGGACAGAGCCAAGGTCACGCATAAGTTGTGCAGTGGCTTTTGTGATATATGCACCTTCAAGTCCAAACCGCTCAGTGTAGGTAACACCGTGGTAACTTTCATCAGGAGTGCAAAGGCATGCAAACTTGTCAGGGTATTTTGTCCAATCAAACTTACCCGAATCAACAATACATCCGCCAACAGCGGCACCGTGACCGTCAAGATATTTTGTTGTGGAATGTGTAACAATGTCAGCACCCCACTCAAACGGACGGCAATTAACAGGTGTTGCAAATGTGTTGTCAATAATTAAAGGGCAGCCGTGTGCGTGTGCTGCATTTGCAAACTTTTCAATATCCAAAACAGTGAGAGCGGGGTTAGCGATTGTTTCACCGAATACAGCTTTTGTGTTAGGCTTGAAAGCTGCTTCAAGTTCTTGCTCAGTACAGTCAGGAGAAACAAAAGTAAAGTCAATTCCCATTCTTCTCATTGTTACATTAAACAAGTTAAACGTACCGCCGTAAATACTTGATGACGATACAATATGGTCACCGCATCCTGCAATATTAAAAATCGAATAAAACGATGCAGCCTGACCTGAACCTGTAAGCATTGCGGCGCTGCCACCCTCAAGTTCACAAATTTTAGCTGCAACGGTATCACAGGTAGGGTTTTGCAGTCTTGAGTAAAAATAACCGCTTGCCTCAAGGTCAAACAGTTTGCCCATATCGGTGCCTGTGTTGTATTTGAAAGTTGTGCTCTGGATAATCGGTATTTGTCTTGGCTCACCGTTGCCTGCGGTATAACCGCCTTGTACACATTTAGTCTCTATATTCATTGTATTTCAATACTCCTTTACAGTAATACTATTCCGCTGTCTTTACAGCAGTCTTCCATTTCCTGCGGCCAGATAGATGCCTGAACTTCGCCGATATGTGCTTTTTCAAGCATTAGCATACACAGCCGCGATTGGCCGATGCCACCGCCGATTGTAAGTGGCAATTCGCCGCTTGCAACCATTTGGTGATAGCGGTATTTCATTCGGTCTTCACAGCCGGCTTCTTTAAGTTGACGCATAAGAGCATTTTGGTCGACACGTATGCCCATGGATGACAATTCTACCGCACAACCTAAAACATCACTCCACATAAGTAAGTCACCGTTTAGTGTCCAATCATCATAGTCGGGTGCCCTGCCGTCGTGCTTTTCGCCGTTTGCAAGTTTGTCGCCGATTTTCATAATAAATACCGTACGGTGCTTTTTGGTAATTTCATTTTCGCGCTCTTTGGCTGTAAGCGTTGGGTACATATCAAATAACTGTTGTGTTGTCACAAAAAACGGTGTTTCGTTTGTTGTGTGAGTAAGTTGAGGATAGCGCGCCTTTACAGTTAGGTGTGTTGCACAAACAGCACGGACAATTCTAACTACAGTTTCCTTTAGATAATCAAGTGTCCGATCTTCTTTGGTTATTATTTTTTCCCAATCCCATTGGTCAACGTAAATGGAGTGTAGATTATCCGCGTCATCATCACGGCGCACAGCACTCATATCGGTATATAATCCTTTGCCGGTATGAAAATCATACCGCATAAGCGCCATTCGTTTCCATTTAGCAAGCGATTGCACAATTTCTGCCTCGCCGCCAACCTGCTTCATTGTGAAATGTACTTTACGCTCAACACCGTTAAGGTCGTCGTTTATACCACTGTCGGCACGCACGATAACAGGAGCTGTAACACGGTCAAGACCGAGTGCCGATGAAAGCACACGCTCAAAAGTGTCTTTGACTATTTTTATTGCGCGCTGAGTTTCAAAAATATCAAGCGCGGGTTTGTAATCCTTGGGGATTATTAGTTTGTCCATTTTATTTGCCTTTCTGAATAGGAATTTAAAAAACAAGCAGTCTTAAAAAGTAAACTCCTAAAAATACTGCTAAAAATGAAACCCCGATTGTAACTGCTGTCTTTTTGCTAAGTTTGTCATAAAAAATAAATAAAAGCCATACAACCGGAGTTAAAATAAACAGCGGGTGATAATAAAAAGCGTTTATAAAATCAAACCGCAGTGCACAAAGGCATGCCCTTGTCATACCACAGGAGGGGCAGCAAATACCTATCAAAGATTTGACAGGACAACCAATGTTAAATTTGTATAATAAAACTGCAACGGTAATAAAGATTACCGTAAAAGCCAATCTGTAAATATACTTTTTCATTTTAAAAAATTGCGGCGGATACCTGATTTAAGGTCCGCCGCTTTGTGTTTATTATTCTGAGAGCGGGTTGCCGTTGCCGTCGGTGTTAATGTTACCGCACAATATAAGGATACCCTCAATAAAGCCCCAAACGCTTGCAACTCCGCAAGTGAAAATGGTGAGTACGAGCTGAGCTACAGCTTTGCCGGTGTATCCAAGATAAAAGTTATGCACACCCCAACCGCCTAAAAACAATCCGAGAAGACCTGCTGTGAGTTTTGATTTACTGGTTGATGCAGGAGCAGTATTAAGTGCCACACCGCACGAGGTGCAAAAAGCCATTCCGTTAGGTGTAGGATTTGCACAATTAGGGCAAAAAGAGTTGCCCTGTCCTTTTGCTGTTCCGCATTTAACACATACAGCCGCAATATCTTCCATTTGATTTCCACAATTTTTGCAAAAAGCCATAACTATTCTCCCTTATTATTAATATATTAATTGTAACACCAATAATTAATCATTTCAACTATTTTTAAACATTTTCCGAATATACAAGCCAGAAAATTTTAGCACACTCTGCACGAGTGATTTTATCTAACGGCCTAAATCCTTCACTGTCACCTACCATTATTCCTAACTTGTGACAAAACAAAACATCTTTTTTTGCCCAGTTTTGAATTTTGCTGCTGTCTTTAAAAATATTTGCAAGTTCATTTTGATAGGTGCTGTCATCAATTACGGGCAATGCCGCGCCGCCGTGTGTACCTAAAATTCTAAGAGTTCTTGCGATAACTGTTGCAATCTCTTGCCGCGTTGCATTTTGTGTCGGCTCAAATTTTGTGCTTTCTCTGCCAATCATAAGACCTGCCGACGCGCATTTTAACACATATTCACTGAACCATGTTTCATTTTTGACATCATCAAACTTTATATTTTCGTTAATGTCAAAACTGATAAGATCTTCGGTAACACGCACAAGCATTGTTGCAAGTTGTGCACGGGTTATGTTGGTTTGCGGCTCAAACTTGTTTTCGCCCATACCGTTCATAATACCGTATGCACCTGCTTTGTTAATATATGAATAATACCACTTATTGATGTCTGACACATCTTCAAATTTAAACTCAAATATTGTCACGGCGCCTAAAAGTTGTGTGTCAAATATCAGTACACCGTTTTTATTGTCTTTACAACTTACAATAGTGTCGTTTACTTTTGCTGTAAAAAGTTCGGTTATACTACTGTCATAAACGGTGTATCTGTTTTCCGTTTTGGTTTTTATAATCGGCATATATGTATTGTCGGTTTTAACAAACTCTGCATTAAATAAACAGTTTGAAACTGTAAAACGTATACCATTTATGCCAAAATCAAAATATCCGTTTTTGTCAACCCGTACTGAAAAATTACCGTGCTTAAATGTATAGTATTTAATGTCACTGTCATAATGAAAAGCACTCAGCGCTTCGTAAGTAATATTATACTGTACTGCGGCAAACGCACCTGCATCAAAGATGAGGGTGTTGCCAGAAAGGTTTGTAGATTTAAACGAATTTGCATCACTTATGCTGACTGTTATACTGTTAGCGTTTGCAACAACATTAATGCCAAGCATTAAAATAATTGCTAAAATAAATGCCGTAAATCTTTTTTTCATTCCTAATCACCCCAAAAAAGTATACCATTATAATAAGTTCAAATCAATGGAAGTTATATCCTTAACCCCTGCGGTAAATGGTTTTTGCACACCCCGCCGGACGCTTTGCCAAACCCTATAACGAGTCCGTAAAACATAATGGCGCAAAATCCTTTCATTTCACTGTTACACTGTAAAATATCACCGCGCATAAATTTGTCAAATCCGTCTTTGTCAACTTCAATTTTGTTTAAAATGCATTGTGGATTTGCCGCCATAAACAGATGATGTTCCGGTTTGAAAACATTTTTTTGCTCTGTTCCCAGTTTCACTCCCGCGCGCATAATTCTAACTCCTTGCGGATTTGGCATTATGTCCGGTACGGCGTATTTACAGCCTTGAAAATCAAGCACGCCAAAGTTGTTTTGCTCTCCTAAAAATATTGGTGGGATGTCGACAATTTTTTCTAAAAAGTTAAAATTGTTTTTTAATTTAAAAGCCTTTACATTTTTTGTAAAAACCGAACCGGTACGCTTTAGGGCACATACAAAATGTCCTTCTCCGCCGTCTTCTATAAAAATTCTTCGTGCTTTTGTAAGCCCTAAAAATCCGCTTTTGCCAAATTCAAGCCCCGTGTCAACTATTTCAAAATCGGGGTGGTTTTGTAAAAATGAGAGTATAACTTTTTCGTTTTCTTCAAGGTTATAAGTGCAGGTGCTGTAAACTAATCGCCCGCCGGCTTTTAATGTCTTTGCAGCGTTGTCCAAAACCTGTGCCGACCGTTTGGCACACATATCAACGAGCTGCGGTGTCCAGTTTTCAATCACCGATGGGTGTTTTCTGAACATACCTTCGCCTGAGCATGGACTATCAACAAGTACTTTGTCAAAATACCCTTCAAAAGCGCAGGCAAGCGCGTCAGTGTCAGAATTTAATACAAGCGCATTTGAAATTCCAAGCCGTTCAATATTGCCTATAAGTGCTTGCACTCTGCTTTTGCTAAATTCATTTGCTACAAGTATTTTGCACATAGGTGCAATTGCTGTAGCTTTAGAACCCGGCGCTGCACATGCATCTAAAACAATATCATCTTTTTGTATATCAAGCGCTGTGACGGCACTCATAGCGCTTGGTTCTTGTATGTAACACCCGCCGCCTATGTGTAAAGGGTGATTTCCCGATATATCGCCCTTTACGTAGTAACCGTACTTAAAAAAATCACAGGGCGATAAATCGATAGATGCGTGTTTTTCAAACTTTTCTTTTGTAAGCTTTAATGGATTTACTCTAACGCCGCAAAAAGCGTCAGTACCCACATATTCGGACAAATCAACTATGTTTTTTAAATACTCAATCATTTAAATATATCCTCTTTTTTTGGTGTGATAAATCCGTTTCCGTAAACACTGTCTGCTGCTGCTATTATTACAAAAGCCTGATTGTCAGCCTCAAATACAGCGCTGCGTAAAAGCGCCGATTGTCCGTTAGAAACCGCACAGATAATCATTTTGCTTTTTTCACCTGTATATCCGCCGTAAATTTCACTTACGCTAAAACCTCTGCCCAATTTACTTATGCAATCTTTAATGGCATCTGTTTTTTTAGAAAAAATAAAGTACATATTACCTCTGCTTCTTCCACGAAGGAAATTATCAAGTACAAGCGTAAAAATGATAATCAGTGTCATTGAATAAAGCGCGGTTTCAAGACTTTTGTAAACAATAGCGCCTAAAGCTATAATAATGCCGTCTATTATTAAAATCAGCATAGTTATTGATTGTTTGGGATTAAGTCTGCCAATAATAAGTGCCAAAAGGTCGCTTCCGCCTGTTACAAGTGAGCGCGACATCACTGTATACATTCCAAGTCCTGTAAGTATTCCGCCGTAAATTGCACAAAGCAAAGGGTTTGAATTGTATCGTGTAGACACTAAAACTTCAAAAACGTCAATTACTGTTGAAAAAACAATGGTGGCATAAAGTATTTTAAAAGTATAGCGTTTGCCACATACAAAAAAGGCAACGGTAATCAGGGGAATGTTTACAAGCAGTATGCCGATCCCTAAAGGTATATCAAAAAGACTGTTTAAAATAATTGCAATTCCAGAAGCGCCGCCTGTAAGTATTTTTGAAGGTGCCGCAAACACGCACAGTCCCGTAGCAAACAGTGTACCACCGGCAATCAGCATTAGTGTGTCTTTTAAAAAACTTTTCAACTAAATCACTCCCGTAATTTAGTTTTTACAACTATTTTACAATTATTTCAAAAAGCTCATTCATTCTTTGCGTGTCACCCGAAAGATATAAGTATCCCCAAAGAGCTTCAAATCCAGTTGCATTGTGATAGTCAGACAAATCAGCATTTTTTGGGTGCGAATGTGACTTAGCGTTTCTGCCACGCCGTACAACAGACGCCTCGTCTTCGGTAAGTACATCGGTAAGTTTTTTTAACATTTCTGTTTGTGCTGCGGCACTTACAAATCGCTTTGCAGCACGGTGCATTTCACCATTTACCGTAATTCCGTTTTTCAGTATGTGCTCTCGCACTGCAAGTTCGTAGGCGGCATCGCCTATATATGCCAAAGCAAGTGAATTGTATTGTCTTATAATTTCATCTTTAGTCATTAATGTTTCTCAATTCTATTGAAGTATTGTTGTTTTGTATTGTTATCTCGGCATATTTTCCGTTTGCAATTGCACCGGGATTTAGAATATGCATTCCATCACTTAAGTTATAGTACTGTATATGAGTGTGTCCAAACAGCGCAATATCAGCCCCGATTTTACGTGCCGCGGTAGTAAAAGCACCAATTCCGCCTTTGACAGAGTAAGTGTGACCGTGTGCCATAAAAATTTTCTTACCCTCAATTTCAATAAACTGTGTTTCATAAGCCGTGCACCCGAAAAAATCACAGTTGCCGCGCACTTTGTAAACAGGAACTGCACCTGTATATCTTGCTAACTGGTCGGCATCTCTTACAACATCGCCTAAAAATATAACAGCCCTGTAATTATCTAAACTAAACAAGTCGCGCATAAGTCCGACATTTCCGTGCGAATCGGACAAAACAAGAATTTTCACTTCTAACCACCCTTTATTTAATTATTTAATTATAATATTTTTCCTTTCAGCCGTCAAGAAAAATGGTATCCAATTTAAAGGCTTTACATAAAATATAAAGAAAGGCGTGATATTATGGATAATTTTGAAAAACTTATGAATGAAATTAAGGCTATGGATAAAAATAAAAAAAACGAATTGCTTGACACTCTTGATAGTGCTCTTAGCGATTCGCAAAAGAAAAAACTTAAAAAAATGGTAACTGCAAAAAGTGGAAAAGCCGAACTTGAAAGCCACCTTGAAAATGTCGATATTAATAAACTTTTGTCAAATGCAAGTAGTAAAGAGGATTTGCTTAAATTTATTGATAAGCCCGATGTAAAAGCAAAGATCAATGAGATTTTGGGGTAATAAATACCGTGTCAGACCTTGAGAGTATGATAAAAGGGCTTTTAGATGACCCTTCTACTGTAAGTAAATTGCGCTCACTTGTCGGGGAAGAAAAACCTCCCCCGCCAAAAGCAGAACAAGACGAACTGAGCAAATTCAACATCGACCCTAAAATGATGTTAAAAATAACCAGCGCTATGCAAAAAATGAACGGCAAACAAAATGATGACCGCACTCGGTTGCTCTGTGATTTAAAACCCTACATATCTCACCACCGCCGACGGCGTGTAGATGAGGCGATAGAAATCTTACGTATGTTATGGTTGGTTGATATGTTTAAAGAGGGAGGTGGCGATTTTGAAAAGTGACGGTCAGCTTTATGCAGTAAAGCATAAAGGTGAAGTTTTGCCGCCCCCTGATATTGATGTTGAAGCTTCTGCGGTTGATGTTAAAAAAACGCGAAGCGGGTTAACTTTTTCTTTGCCCCCTGATGACCTGTTAATTTTGGGTATAATTATATTGTTGTTAAGCGATAAAGGTAAAGCAGATATACCGCTTGTACTTGCACTTGTATATGTATTGATATCTTAAAAAAATCTATATTAAAGGTGCACGCTTAGAGCGTGCACCTTTAATGGCATAAGTCTATTGACTTTAAATGGTATCTGCGTTATAATTGGGCTGACAATAAATATATTAAGAGGAAACAAAATGTCACTTTCAACAAAGCTTCAGGCGTGTTTTAAAGGTTTTAAAAGCTGGATTAATACGCATAATTTTTACAAAAAAAGCTTTTATAAAAAAAATGGTGCACTTAAAAGATGGCTCGCTTTATTCTTTACATCTTTTTTGTGTTGTATTTTAGTTTGTTCACTTGTTTTAACGGTTATAGCAAATGTTTATCTTGGAAAGATAGACAGGGAGGTTATTGACAGCCATGAGGTTGATGTGCCGGATACTGCTATTGATGTATACGGCAATCAGGATATTATAAATATAATGTTGTTTGGTATCGACTCTAGGGATATGTCTGAAATCAGCCGTTCTGATTCAATTATGCTTATTACTGTCGATAAAAAACATACCAAGATAAAAATGACCTCTATTGCTCGTGATACCCGTGTACCTATCGAGGGGTATGGTGAGGACAAGCTTAACCACGCATTTGCATACGGTTGGAATAAAACCGGTGAAATTGTTGACGGTGCAAAACTTGCACTGAAAACAATTAATAATGCATTTAACCTTAATGTTACAAGTTATGTTACTGCAAATTTCTGGGCTCTTGCAAAAATAATTGATTATCTCGGCGGTGTCGATATAGATGTTGATGAGCAAGAACGTGCAGTTATTAATAAAAACTATATACCCTATATGCAAAATATCGGTGTTGAGTGTGAGCCTATTGCTACAACAGGTATGCAGCATCTCTCCGGCGGTCAGGCTGTGGCTTATTGCAGGGTTCGTTATGTCGGCGGTGATGTAATGCGCGGCGAACGTCAGCGCGAAGTTCTTATGGCAATGTATGAAGATGTTAAAACTTTAAATCCGCTTAAGTACCCTGAACTTATCAGCCTTGTTTTAGACGAGTGTTCAACATCCCTTTCAAATGCACAACTGTTATCGCTTGGTACATGGGCATTATCGAATATGGGGTCTCTCAAATTCGAAACTCTGGGTATTCCAACATCTGACCTTGATTATGGCGGATATGTTGATGGTGTTTGGTATTATCTTTACGATACAGATGTCGCCGCTAAAAAAATCGAAAATTTTATTCTTGAAACAAGTGAAGAAAATTCTGTTTCAAAATGATTTCTAAGTAGGTGAAATATTTTGGATTTTAGGAAACAACCTCTTGATGAGATTGAAATTCTTGAAGAAATTAAAAATATGGATAACGAACAGCTTAAGGAGTTTAGAAGAAAAAACCGTGAGCATGAAGATAAAATTGCACAGCGTACTTTTCGTAATCTCTACAGCCGTTTTGTTAAAAGATTAATAGATTTTGTAGCAGGCGTTTTCGGCACTGTTGCTTTGGTACCTATAACACTGTTTGTAATAATTCTTCGTATTATCTATAATGAGCGCGGACCTATATTTTATAAACAAGAGCGTATTGGAAAAGATGGTAAAATATTTTGTATTCATAAATTCCGTAGTATGATTGAAAATGCCGATGAGGCTCTTAAACAGTACCTTGAAAAAAATCCCGATGAAGCAAAAGAGTTCGAAATTAACAGAAAACTCAAAAACGACCCTCGTGTAACACGTACCGGTGCGTTTTTACGTGAAACGTCTCTTGACGAATGGCCCCAGTTTGTTGATGTTCTTATAGGTAAAATGAGCCTGGTTGGCCCTCGCCCGTATCTTGTAAGTGAGAAAGAGGCTATGGGTGAATATTATAAATATATTATCAAAGTAAAACCGGGCATAACAGGGCCATGGCAGGTTGCAGGCAGGTCAAATCTTACATTTGAAGACAGACTAAAACTTGATGAAGAATATTACAGCCGTTGCGGTAACCGTCGTGATTTTATTATATTTTTAAAGACATTTAAAAAGGTGTTTAAAAGAGAAGGTGCAGTTTAGTGGATAACATTAAAATAATTGTTGCTACACATAAAAAAGCATCTGTACCTCAGGATGACATTTATCTTCCTGTTCATGTGGGTGCCGCCGGTAAAGAGTCTATCGGTTTTCAGCGTGATGACAGTGGTGATAACATTTCTGAAAAAAACCCAAGCTTTTGTGAACTTACGGGTATATATTGGGCTTGGAAAAATCTTGATGCTGATTATATTGGTCTTGTCCATTACCGTCGTCTTTTCGGTAAAGGTAAAAAGATTCTTGGTAAAAACGATGTAATAGAAATGTTGAAAAATACCGATGTTGTGCTCCCCAAAAAGCGTAACTATTATATCGAAAATCTTTATTCTCACTATGTAAATACATTACATGCAAAACCTCTTGATATAACTTTTGATATTATTAAAGAAAAGTACCCTGAATACTGTGTGGAACTTGAAAAGTTGCATACACGCCGCAGTGCTCATATGTTTAATATGTTTATAATGAAGCGTGCGAACTTTGATAAGTACTGTGAATGGCTGTTTGATATTTTGTTTGAACTCGAAAAAAGGACAGTCAATCTTGAATACGATGCATTTCATGCTCGCTTTTTTGGTAGGGTATCAGAACTTTTGCTAGATGTTTATATAAATACAAACAAAATTTCTTTTGTAGAATATCCGTTTATCTATACCGAAAAGGTCAATGTTTTAAAAAAAGGTGTATCTTTTTTAATGGCAAAGTTTTTTAAGCGTAAATACGGCAAAAGCTTTTAAAAAGTCTATTGACAAAATGGCAAGGTTTGTTTATAATAACTGTTGTTGACTAATAATATTTTCGTCATCTTGTGGAGAAATACTCAAGAGGCCGAAGAGGCGCCCCTGCTAAGGGCGTAGGGCGGGTAACCGTCGCGAGGGTTCAAATCCCTCTTTCTCCGCCAAAACGAAAATCCTGTCGATTCTTGTCGGCAGGATTTTCGTTTTGTATTATTCACTATTCATTTTTCATTATTCATCATTCATTGAAACGGATTTTCGTAATGAATATTGAATGATGAAAACGCTTCGCTGATGAATAATGAATAATTGATTTAACATAAAGTTTCTGCTATAATATGTGAAAAGGCGGTGTATTATATGAAAGAAAATTTGCTTATAGATAAATCTATTGCTTTTGCAGCAAGAATTGTGAAATTACATCAGCATTTAATTAAAAATAAAAAAGAGACTGTCATTTCAAAACAAATTGTTCGTAGTGGTACAAGTATAGGTGCAAATATAAATGAAGCGAATTACGGTCAAAGTAAAGCTGATTTTATTTCTAAAATGCACATAGCTCTAAAAGAAACTGCCGAAACGGAATATTGGATAAAATTACTTTATATGTCTGAATATATTGATGATAAGATGAGTAATTCTTTACTTGACGATTGCTTGGAAATAAAACGAATTCTTATTGCCTCAATTAACACAGCAAAGGAAAATAATAAATGATACATTATATGAAGCTAAACCCCAATGCTTTTCATCAAATGGCGCGTGGTGAAAAAACTATTGAATTAAGGTTAAATGACAAAAAACGTCAAGCAATCAATATTGGTAATATTATAGAGTTTTCAAATGCCTCAAATCCAAACGAAACACTACGTGTTAAAATAATTAAAATTCACAATTTTGCAAACTTTACTGAATTATACAAATCTCTTCCGCTAAACAAATGCGGATATTCGTCAGAGCAATTACATATTGCATCTCCAAAAGATATGGAAAAGTATTATTCTATTACCGAACAGAACAAATACGGAGTATTAGGTATAGAAGTTGAACTGATGAATATGTAGGAGTTCAAACACATAGGTCAAAAAATTTAAGGTCATCGAATTTGTACAACCCTTTCAAATAAAAAGACAACTGACCCAAAAGGGTTGGTTGTCTTTTTATATTAAGTAAAAACAAAGGGGTTTGAACCCGAAGCGACGGAGTCGCGGGTCGCGACGGCGAGCGCGTCCTGTGGACGATAAAGCGAGGCGGATAGCGGGTGCAGCACCCAAAAAAATCGAGGAGGAGCGAAGCCCGAAGATTTTTTTGAAAGGTGCAAACGGGGTTGTAAAACAACTTCAAATCCCTCTTTCTCCGCCAAAAAAAAAGACAACTGACCCAAAAGGGTTGGTTGTCTTTTTATATTAAGTAAAAACAAAGGGATTTGAACCCGAAGCGATTTAGAAAAGAAAAAATGTAGTTTTTCTTTTCTATCCATATAATCTAATTAAAATGTATTACCTTGAAATTTTAATTTCATAATGCTATACTGAAAATGAAAATATATTAAATTTGGGGTATAAAATGAAATTTGAAATTGACAGGCAATATTTACTAAGCTGTTTTGAAAAAATAGTGTCGGTTCCAAGTCCGGTTGGATACTATATAAAACTCAATCCTGTTTTGAAACAAATTGCACAACAACTTGGATTAGACGTTACGTTTGATAACAAAAATACAGCATACATAACTTTAGAGGGCGAAAGTGACGAAAAAACTGTTTTAATTGGTGCTCATGCTGATACAGTTGGGTTAATTGTCAGAAGCATTGAAAATAACGGTATGCTTCGCATAAAAAAACTCGGCGGTATGTGTATGCCCAGTGTTGAGGGTGAAACCGTTACCGTGTATACACGTGACGGAAGGGAATATACAGGTATGATTATTTGTAAATCCCATTCACCGCATGTTTTTGACGATGGCCATACTCTTGAACGAAATGAAGAAACAATGCGCGTGATTTTAGATGCGAATGTAAAAAGCAAACAGGATGTAACGGCTTTGGGTATTCAAAACGGTGATTTCATTTCGGTCGAGCCGCACTGCCAATTTACACAAAACGGCTACCTTAAATCGCGGTATATCGATGATAAGGCAGCGATTGCTTGCTGCTTTACTATGCTTAAATATCTTACTTCAAACAATCTTAAACCGAAATATAAAACAATCATTGCATTTCCGTATTATGAGGAAATAGGTTTGGGAGGAACTTATGTTCCTAAAGGTGTTTTGGAGTATGTTGCGGTGGATATCGGGCTTATTGGGCCAGACCTTGACGGAAATGAATACTCAGTTAGTATATGTGCAAAAGATAATACGGCACCTTATGACTATGCACTTACAAACCGTATTGTTGAGTATGCTAAAAAAGCAGGGTGTGACTATTGTGTTGATGTGTTCCATCGTTACGGAACCGATTCCAGTGCTTCACTAAGGGCTGGCAATAATTTAAAAAGTGCAGCATTTGGAATGGCTGTATATAGCAGTCACGGAAGGGAACGGACTCATATTATAGGTCTTGAAAACACGACAAATCTATTATTGGCTTATGTACTTGATATATAAAAAAATAAAATTAGAGAGGTAATGTCTATGAAATATGCAAATATGCATCTTCATACAGTTCATTCTGACGGTGTGCTTACACCGTATGAACTTTGTGCTAAGGCAAAAGAACTAGGTTTTGGGGCTCTTTCAATAACTGACCATCACACTGTGTCGGGCTGGAAAAGTTTTGAGGCTGCAGCCAAACAGGTTGGAATTGATTATATATTAGGTTTGGAAGGAAACGGAAAAGCAGACGGTCATAATTTTCATATCGTGGCATATCATTTTGACCCTACTGCACCTGCTATGGCAGAATATCTAAAAAACGAGGAAGATTCTGCAATGGCTCTTACAGAGGCACGGTTTAAAGCGTGTATTGCAGAAGGTGCTTTTGAGGGGATAACTTGGCAAGATGTGCTTGATAACTCTCCAGAGAGGTGCTGGATTTGTAATGAACAGGTTTTTGCAACACTTGTAAAACTTACAGATTGGGAACAAAAAGATTATTGGCGTTTTGTAAGATCGTTTAATACAAAAAAGGTAGAGTATAAAAAAACAAATCGTGCGTATTCTGCAAAAGAATTTATAAAAATAATTCGTGATGCAGGCGGTATTGCAAGCCTTGCTCACCCTCACAATCAAACACAGTGCTTGCCTGAACTTTTCAGTTACGGTCTTAACTGTGTTGAGTATGACCATCCTGATATTAATGAATTTGATTCAAAAGAAGCTTATAAATTTGCTAAGGAACATAATATGTATGTGTCAGGCGGTACTGACCATACCGGTAAACTTTCAAACTATCCGCATCTTCGCGGAAATCCTTCAAGTTTGGGAAGTTCATTTCTTACCCCGCTTGATGCCGATGTGAGAAACGGTATTACAAAAGAAGAATTTTTGGATCTTAAAAACAGAACAAAAGAATAAAAAAATAAGCTGTAAAAAACAATCGTTTTTTACAGCTTATTTTAAATTTTATAAAAATCTTTCACAGCACGGATCGTTTTTTACAGGCTCTGGCTGTTCGGGTGCCGGCTCAGTCACATCACCAAGTCCGGTTGTTTCTGAAAATATAACATTCGATTTAACTGCATTTACTGCATCAGTAGGGACAATTATTTTCGAAGCTTTTCCGTCTGACATTTTAACAAGTGCTTCGTACTTTTTAAGTTCAAGTACTGCTTCGTTAGGGCAGGCATTGCGTAACATTTCAAGGCCTTTTGCTTCGGCTTCTTTTGCAAGGAATATCGCCCTGGCTTCACCTTCAGCCCGTGCAATACGTGCATCGCGCTCGCCCTCTGCGGCCAAAATCATGGCTTGCTTGTCACCTTCGGCACGGGTGATTGCTGCTGCTTTGTGGCCTTCTGCCTGAAGTAATGTTTCGCGGCGGTCACGCTCTGCTTTCATCTGCTTTTCCATTGCGTTTTGAATTTCTGCGGGTGGGATTATATTTTTAAGTTCAACCCTGCCTACTTTAATACCCCATTGGTCAGTTGCATCGTCTAAAATAGCCGTCATTTTTGCATTTATGGTATCACGCGACGTGAGAGTATTGTCAAGTTCGAGTTCACCAACGATGTTACGTAAAGTAGTTGCGGTTAAATTTTCAAGTGCAGAAATAGGATTTACAGCACCGTAAGCATAAAGTTTTGCATCAAAAATTCTAAAAAATACAACTGCGTCAATTTGCATTGTAACATTATCTTTTGTAATAACAGGCTGAGGCGGTGAATCAAGCACTTGCTCTTTTAAAGTAATGCGCTTTGCCACGCGCTCAATGTAAGGAATCATAAAATGAATTCCGGCACCCCAAGTGGTTTTGTATTTGCCCAAAAACTCAATTACATATTCGGTTGCCTGCGGTACAATTCTTACACAGGACAATACCGTTATAACAACAAGTATAATTGCAAGTATAATTAAAATTTGCATAAAAATTTTCCTCCCGAATTTTTATTATAATAAATATAACACCTTTTAATATATACTGTCAAGGTTATTGTTTCTTGACATAAACTTTATATTTTATTATACTAAATCTATATTAAAGAAAGCGTGGATTAGGTTTATGGATTCGAAATATGAAGCACTGTTTACACCATGGAAAATCGGTAATGTAGAAATAAAAAACAGAATTGTTTTGTGTCCAATGGGCGGTACATCTTTGTTTGGTTGGATGGAACATACCGGAAATCATTTTGATAAAGAGGCGGCAAAATTTTTCATTGAAAAGGCGCAAAATAATGTCGGCTTAATTATTCCCGGTATTGCACCAATACGCAGTACATTTATGAACCAATGGCTGTATCAAAACAAAAAAATGTTTGTTGAACTTAAAGAATTTATGGATGAGATACATAAAACCGGTGCCAAACTGTTTATTCAATTAACAGCAGGTATGGGACGTTCGTGGGCAATTCCCACCCCGCTTGTAATGCTTCACAATGCACCTGTAATTCGCGACATTATTAAACCTATAATAAATATTCCTTATCAAAGTGCAAGCCCAAGTGAACTTCCGTCACGTTGGTCAGATAAAGTAAAATGCCGTGCAATCACCGTAAAGGAGATTGAGGAGATTATCGACGCGTTTGCAAAAACTGCAAAACTTTGTAAAGAAGCAGGTGTTGACGGTGTTGAAGTACACGCTGTGCATGAGGGGTATCTGCTTGACCAGTTTACGCTTAAATATACCAATAAACGTACCGACCAATACGGCGGTTCATTTGAAAACCGCTATCGTTTTCCTGTCGCAATTGTAAAGGCAATAAAATCTGCGTGCGGTAATGATTACCCTGTTTCTTTGCGTTATTCCGTTGAGTCAAAGGTAAAGGATTTTTGTGTTGGTGCTCTTCCCGGTGAGGAATATACAGAAATCGGCAGAGATATGCAGGAAAGTGAAAAGGCTGCAAAGTATCTTCAAGATGCAGGTTATGATATGCTTAATGCTGATAACGGTACTTATGATTCTTGGTACTGGGCTCATCCGCCGATGTATATGCCTCAAAACTGTAATCTTGAAGATGTTGCACATATCAAAAAGTTTGTTGACATTCCCGTTGTCTGTGCAGGCCGTATGGAAGCCGATGTTGGTGCAAAGGCTGTTGCAGACGGACTTATCGACGGTGTCGGTGTTGCACGCCAATTTCTTGCAGACTCACAGTGGGTTACAAAACTTATTGAGGACAGACTTGAAGATATTCGTCCGTGTATATGCTGCCATAATGCTTGTTTTAATATGGCTCACTACAAAGGTGTTGCTAATGCACAAAGTATTTATGATGCAAGCCATATTGCTCGTTGTGCACTTGACCCACGTGTTATGCAATCAAATAAATATAAAATAGTTCCCGCTAAAAAAGTTAAAAAAGTCGCTGTTATTGGCGGCGGTATAGGCGGTATGGAAGCGGCAATTGTACTTGCAAAGCGCGGACACAGTGTTACTCTTTACGAAAAAAGTGATAAACTCGGCGGTGTGTTTGTTGCAGCTGCTGCGCCGTCATTTAAAGAAAAAGACCGCGAACTTATTGCATGGTATAACAGAGAAATCGCAAAATATCCTATTAAAATTAAGCTTAATACAACGGTTACCGATGTAAAATCGCTTGATGCAGACGAAGTTATTGTTGCAACCGGTGCTGTTGAAAATAAACTATCAGTTAAGGGTGCACAGCACGCTATATCGGCAGTTGATTACTTGCTTGGCAATAAAGAAGTCGGTGAAAATGTAGTTGTTATCGGCGGCGGACTTACAGGTTGCGAAATAGCGTATGACCTCTATCTTCAGGGTAAACACCCTACAATCATTGAAATGAAAAATGATCTTATTGTGAGTGATAAAATCTGCCTTGCAAATACAAGTTATCTGCGTGATTTCTTTACTCTTAATAAAGTCCCTGCTTTTCTTGAAACACGCACAAATGAAATTTCAAATAACAGCGTTACAGTAACTGATAAAAACGGTGCAACTTCTGTAATTCCATGTGACAGCGTTATTGTATCTGTTGGTTATAAACCTGCACCTATAGCACCAAAAGGCAAACATATTCATATTGTTGGCGATGCATCAAAGGTTGGCAATTTACGTACTGTTATTTGGCAGGCGTGGGATATTGCAATGAAAATTTAATTCTAAAGCAGTGCGTTTTTGCACTGCTTTAGAATTAGGAGAAGTTATGTACGATAGTCATACTCATACAACTCACTCACACGATGGCAGAAGCACCATTGATGAAATGTGCTTAAGTGCCATTAAAAAAGGGTTGCGCGGCATTGCTATTACAAAAAAAGACAGCCTGTATTTGTGAAACTTTAATTATGTATAAAACAAACTTTAAAAACGGTAATATCTACCGAAATATTTTAGAACTCGCCCTGCCTATGACTGTAGGACAGTTTTTGAATTTGCTGTATAACATTGTAGACAGAATATATATCGGACGTATTGAAGGGGTGGGTGATATTGCGTTTGCAGGTGTCGGAATCTGTTTTCCAATAATCACTCTTATTACCGCGTTTACATTTTTATTTGGTAACGGCGGTGCACCGCTGTGTTCAATGGCTCAAGGCAAGGGTGATAAAAACGAAGCTGAGTATATTATGGGAAATACCTTTTCAATGCTTCTTATAACAGGGGTTTTACTTACTGTTTTGGGTTATATTTTTCACCGTCCGCTTTTATATCTGCTTGGTGCAAGCGATGTCACGTATCAGTATGCTTCAAAATATTTGCTGATTTACCTTGTTGGTACGCTGAGTGTTATGATAACTTTGGGGCTAAACCCATTTATTAATGCGCAAGGCTTTGGCAATATGGGCATGATTACAATTTTAATCAGTGCTGTTCTTAATATTTTACTTGACCCTCTTTTTATTTTTGCATTAAATATGGGGGTATCCGGTGCAGCTTTTGCTACTGTGATTTCACAAACGGTGTCAGCTTTGTGGGTTGTCAAATTTCTTACAGGTAAAAAGGCAGTTTTAAAATTGCGGCTTTCTGCAATGAAAATACAATTTAGCCGTGTAAAAAAGATAATGTCGCTTGGTGTTTCAGGTTTTGTTATGGCATTTTCAAACAGCCTTGTTCAAATGGTTTGTAATGCAGTTTTAAAAGGCTATGGTGATATTTACATCAGTATAATGACGGTTATAAATTCTGTTCGTGAAATTGTCACAATGCCTATAATGGGCCTTACACACGGTGCTTCTCCCGTTATGAGTTACAATTACGGCGCGGGTGAGTATAAACGTGTAAAAGATTCAATTAAATTTATTACATTACTATGTGTTGTGTATACTTGCTTTATGTGGGCTGTTGTTTCTGTTTTCCCCGAATTCTTTATACGTATTTTCAACGACAATGACCAACTTGTTAAAATGTGTTCGTCAGCTATGCATATTTATTTTTTTGGATTTTGTTTTATGTCCTTTCAGTTTACAGGTCAAAGCGTTTTTGTGGCACTCGGCAAATCGGCAAAAGCTACATTCTTTTCAATTTTTCGCAAGGTGTTTATTGTAGTTCCGCTTACACTACTGCTTCCGCATTTATTTTCACTTGGGGTAAACGGTGTTTTTTGGGCGGAACCGTTGTCAAACTTTATAGGCGGTGTCGCTTGCTTTGTTACAATGTATTTAACTGTAATGAGCGAACTTAATAAAAAATCAACTATTTTAAAGTAATAGTTGATTTTTTTATATCATCATGCTATAATAGATAAAATTATATCGATAAAAGAGGAACGATATATGAAAATACAAGGTATTTCCACTCAAACACTGAGGCGGTTACCGTATTATCTCAATTATATCCTTTCAAGCCAAATGTCAAGTGACAGTTATGTTTCTTCGTCAGCAATTGCTGAGGCGTTGAAACTTAACGAGGTTAAAGTAAGAAAAGATTTGGCGGCTGTTTGTCAAAGCCGCGGTGTACCTAAAAAAGGTTTTCTTGTCAGTGACCTTATAAGCGGACTTTATGATTGTATCGGTCAAAATAATGTTAACGATGCAATTTTGGTTGGTGTGGGAAACTTGGGCAGGGCATTGTTGAGTTATAGAGGCTTTGAACAGTATGGCCTTAAAATAGTTGCAGCTTTTGATTTACAAGAAAGCGAGATAGACGGTAAAAGAATTTTTACTATAGATAAACTGAGTGAGGTTATTCAAAATTTAAATGTTAAAATGGCAGTTATCACGGTGCCTGCTGCTGTTGCGCAGTCAGTGTGTGATAAACTTACAGAAAACGGAATTCTGGGCATTTGGAATTTTGCTCCCGTTCATCTTGCTGTACCTTACGGTGTTTTGGTACAAAATGAAAATATGGCATCATCACTTGCCGTACTTTCCAATCACCTAAAATCCCAACTGGCAAAAAACTAAAATCAGTAATAAAATATACAAGATAAATTTGGAGGTAACTTAAACTATGGCAAAGGATTACATTGTCGAAAGTGTGGAAACACTTGAGCAGGCGTTTGTTGAAATAAAGTCTGCTCAGAAAAAGTTTTCAAATTACACACAAAAGCAAGTTGATAAAATTTTTCTTGCAGCAGCAAGCGCTGCAAATAAAGCGAGAATTTCTCTTGCCAAAATGGCGGTTGAAGAAACCGGTATGGGTGTTGTTGAAGATAAGGTTATTAAAAACCATTATGCTGCAGAGTATATTTATAATGCATATAAAGATACAAAAACTTGCGGCGTGATTGAAGAAGATGCGGCTTACGGCATTAAAAAGATAGCAGAGCCGGTTGGCATTATTGCTGCCGTAATTCCCACCACAAACCCCACTTCGACTGCTATATTCAAGTGTTTGTTAGCACTCAAAACCCGTAACGCAATTATCATCAGCCCACACCCCAGAGCAAAAAAATCAACAATAGCGGCAGCAAAAATTGTGTTAGATGCAGCGGTTAAAGCAGGTGCCCCTGAGGGAATTATACGCTGGATAGATGTTCCAAGCCTTGAACTTACTAACCTTGTAATGAAGGAATCTGACCTCATTCTAGCAACCGGCGGTCCCGGCATGGTAAAGGCGGCTTATTCAAGCGGAACCCCCGCCCTCGGTGTTGGTGCAGGTAACACCCCTGCTATTATCGATGCTTCTGCAGATATTACACTTGCAGTAAACTCAATTATTCATTCAAAAACATTTGATAACGGTATGATTTGTGCATCAGAACAGTCTGTTATTGTTGATAAAACAATATATAACGCTGTCAAAAAAGAATTTGCCGACCGTGGTTGTTATTTTCTAAATGAAGCTGAAACAGAAAAAATAAGAAAGACAATTATTATCAATGGTGCTCTTAATGCAAAAATTGTAGGTCAAAAACCTGTTACAATTGCAAAACTTGCAGGAGTTGAAGTACCCGAAACCACAAAAGTTCTCATCGGCGAGGTAACAAGTGTTGATTTGTCAGAGGAATTTGCTCATGAGAAATTATCACCCGTTCTTGCTATGTATAAATCAGAAGATATTAATGATGCATTTGCAAAGGCAGAGCAACTTATTGCCGATGGCGGTTATGGACATACATCTTCAATTTATCTCAATACAATTACCGAAAAAGAAAAACTTGCAGATTTTGCGTCAAGAATGAAAACTTGCCGTATTCTTGTAAACACTCCATCATCTCAGGGCGGTATCGGTGACCTTTACAACTTTAAACTTGCACCTTCACTCACTCTCGGTTGTGGTTCTTGGGGCGGCAACTCAGTTAGTGAAAATGTCGGTGTAAAACATCTTGTAAATATTAAAACAGTCGCCGAGAGGAGAGAAAATATGCTTTGGTTTAGAGCACCCGAAAAGGTATATATCAAAAAGGGCTGTTTGCCCGTGGCTTTAGATGAACTTAAAACTGTGCTTGGTAAAAAGAAAGCGTTTGTTGTTACAGATAATTTCCTTTATCAAAACGGCTATTCAAAAGTAATCACAGACAAACTTGATGAAATGGGTATAGCACATCAGACATTCTTTGATGTTGAACCCGACCCCACACTTGCATGTGCTAAAAAAGGTGCACAACAAATGTCGGCGTTCGCTCCCGATGTAATTATTGCGCTCGGTGGCGGTTCTGCAATGGACGCTGCAAAAATAATGTGGGTTCTTTATGAGCATCCTGATGCAGACTTTATGGATATGGCTATGCGCTTTTCTGATATCCGTAAAAGAGTATACACATTCCCTAAAATGGGAGAAAAAGCATATTTTATTGCAGTTCCTACTTCTGCAGGTACAGGTTCAGAGGTAACACCGTTTGCTGTTATTACAGATGAGCAAACAGGCGTTAAATATCCGCTTGCGGACTATGAACTTATGCCTGATATGGCTATAGTTGATACCGACCTTCACATGTCGGCTCCTAAGGGACTTACCGCAGCATCGGGTATTGATGCTGTCACCCACGCAATCGAAGCTTATGCTTCAATGCTTGCAACAGACTATACCGATGGCCTTGCACTTCGCTCACTTAAAATGGTGTTTGAATATCTGCCCCGTGCATATGACAACGGACTTACAGATATTGAAGCCAGAGAAAAAATGGCAAACGCTGCAACAATGGCAGGTATGGCATTTGCAAACGCTTTCCTTGGCATTTGTCACTCAATGGCGCATAAACTTGGCGCATTTCATCATTTGCCCCATGGCGTTGCAAACGCACTTATGATTAACGAGGTAATTCGCTTTAACGCTGCCGAAGTTCCCACTAAAATGGGCACTTTCTCACAGTATGCATATCCTCACACTTTAAAGCGCTATGCTGAGGTTGCAGATTATCTGGGCGTAAAAGGTAAAACAGACGCACAAAAACTTGAAAATCTTATTAAATATATCGATGAACTCAAAGAGAAAGTTGGTATTAAAAAGACAATCAAGGATTATGGTATAGACGAAAAAGATTTTCTTGACCGTCTTGACGATATGGTAGAGCAGGCATTTGATGACCAGTGCACAGGCGCAAACCCCCGTTATCCGCTTATGAGCGAGCTTAAAGAAATGTATCTTAATGCTTACTATGGAGGTAACAGATAATGAAACTTGATAATGTAGTTGCAGTACGTATTGATAAAACAATTTACCGTGACGGTGATAACACTATTAAACTTTTTAATGAAGAAATTCCAAAATCAAATGTTTTAAATGAGGCCTTAAATCAGTCCCGTGTTGAAGAAACAGGTCTTGATATTCCGCATGTTCGCGAGGTAATGACTTTTGATAACAAGTGGGCAATAGTTTCGGATTATATCGAGGGTAAATCTCTTGAGCAATTAATGAAGGAAAACCCTGATAAAATAGACGAATATATAAACCTTTTCGTTGATTTACAAATGACTGTTCATTCAAAACAGGCACCCCTTCTTAATAAACTTAAAGATAAAATGCAAAGAAAAATTTCAGAGGCGGGAATAGATGCCACAACAAGATACGAGCTTCATACTCGTCTTGAGGCTATGCCTAAGCATAAAAAAGTTTGTCATGGTGATTTCAACCCGTCAAACATTATTATTACACCCGAGGGCAAACCGTATGTTATCGACTGGGCACACGCAACTCAGGGCAATGCTTCTGCCGATGTTGCACGCTCTTATCTTCTCTTCTATCTGGCAGGTATGAATGAGATTGGCGATAAATATCTTGAGACCTACTGTAAAAAATCTGATACTGCAAAGCAGTATGTTCAAAAGTGGATTCCAATTGTTGCAGCTTCACAACTTTCAAAGGGCAACGAAGAAGAACGCGAATTTTTACTCCACTGGATAGATGTTGTAGATTACGAATAAACCAAATAAAAAGGCTGTTTCTTTTAAGAAACAGCCTTTTTATTTTAATCATCCAGATTTTCTATTGCATCGTTTTCAATGTCTTTGTCAAACGAAATCATAGGTCGTACGTCTTTACCTTTTATCTTACGGTCTACAAAGTTTTTAGTTATTTTATAAACGAGCGGGCAGAGGACTATAACGCCTATAAGGTTAGGAATCATCATAAGTCCGTTAAATGTGTCTGAAATATCCCAAGCAAGTGAGGATGTCATAATAGCACCGAAGATGATGGTACAGATATGTATAATTTTAAATATGACAGTAGTTTTGGTTCCAAACAGATATTCCCACGCTTTTGTACCATAATGTGACCAGCCAAGTACTGTTGTAAAGGCAAATAAGAACATGGCGATGGCGATAAATTTAGAACCGATGTTACCCCAAGAGAACACATTGTTAAATGCACCTGCAACAAGTGTTGCGTCTGTAAGACCTTCTGCCATTGTTCCGGTGGTGACATCAAATACTCCCGATGTGAGTACAACAAGCGCTGTCATTGTGCAAACAACCATTGTATCGGCAAATACTTCAAATATACCCCACATACCTTGTTTTACAGGCTCTTTAACATTGGAGTTTGAGTGTACCATAACAGATGAACCAAGGCCTGCCTCGTTTGAAAATACACCGCGTTTAAAGCCTTGCGTTATAACTTTACTGATGACAGCACCAATACCGCCGCCTACAAACGCTTCAGGCTTAAATGCGTTTACAAATATTGCTTTAAAAGCAGGTAAAATATTTTGATAATTAATAGCGATTACTATAATGCTTCCGGTTACAAATAAAACTACCATTATCGGTACTATTTTTTCTGCAACAGATGCAATTCTTTTAAGACCGCCTAAAACTATAAGCGCAGTAAGTATCATAATTACAACACCGATAATAACATTGTAAAGCGATACACCGCTCATAACCTCAATTGATGAAAGTGCTTTGATGTCAAAAGCAGATGCAATGTTTGCAACAATTTTGTTTACCTGGCCCATACTTCCGATACCGAAAGAAGCAAGCATTGTGAATATTGAGAATAGTACAGCAAGCACGCTGCCCAAAATGGCACAGTGTTTTTTGCTGCCAAGGCCGTCTTTAAGGTAGTACATAGCGCCGCCTGACCACTCACCGTCGTGATTACGTCTGCGGTAATATATACCCAAAACATTTTCTGAAAAATTGGTCATCATACCAAAAAAAGCGGCAATCCACATCCAGAAAACAGCGCCTGCACCGCCAATGGTTATAGCAGCAGCAACACCGGCAATATTACCTGTACCTATTGTTGCAGCCAGTGCAGTACATAATGCCTGAAAAGGTGAAATAGCGCCCTTCTCTTTTGTGTGACCTATGACTTTTTTTGAAAACATACTGCCAATTGTGTGTTTCCACCAAAGTTTGAAATGTGATAACTGAAAAAACTTTGTAAGCACAGTCATAAGTATTCCTGTACCGATAAGCAGTATAAGTCCAATTTTGACCCATACAAAGTCATTAATTACACCATTGATTTCGGCAAGTTTTGTTAAAAATACTTCCATATTCTTTCCCCCAAAAATAAAATAAAAAAACCGAACTGAAAAATTCAATTCGGCAAAAAAACAAACAAATATTTTAAATATCGTCTTTGTCCTTTTGCCTGAGAGTTTAACGCAAAAACCACGTCTTTCCCCTTCGGCACCTAATTAAACAATAAAACTTGTTATTAGGATTCTCCAAAGTGCCAATCCATCCACAGTCATCCTGCAGATTTCACATAGCGGTATATATTATAAATCAAGTGAATTCTTTTTTCAATAGTTTCATATAAAAAAAGTGTTGATATAGTGGTTTTTAGGTGATAAAATAATTTTCAGGAGTGATTTTTAATGCAAATTTATGATAATATACTTGAAATAATCGGCAATACTCCGCTTGTGCGTGTTGCCTCTTTTGAAAATAATAATACTGTTTGTGTAAAACTTGAAAAACAAAATCCCGCCGGCAGTGCAAAAGACCGTGCCGCCCTTGAAATGATACGGCAGGCAGAAAAATCGGGTGATTTAAAAAAAGGGTCTGTCATCATTGAACCTACCAGTGGTAATACAGGTGTAGGTCTTGCAATGGCGGCATCAATTTTAGGATATAGTGTTATACTTACAATGCCAGACACTATGAGCGAGGAGCGTCGTGCACTGTTAAAAGCGTATGGTGCAAAACTTGTGCTTACTGACGGAAAACTCGGTATGTCTGGTGCTATTCAAAAAGCAAATCAACTTGCCGCTGAAATAGAAAATAGTTTTATACCAAGCCAATTTGATAACAAAGCAAATGCAAATGCACACTATAAAACTACCGGTCCTGAAATTTGGCGTGATACGGACGGTAAAATCGATATTTTTATTGCGGGCGTCGGAACAGGCGGTACAATAACAGGTGTCGGCAGATACCTTAAACAAAAAAATCCCGATATAAAAATAATTGCGGTAGAGCCCAAATCTTCTGCTGTTTTGTCCGGGCATAATGCAGGTGCGCATGCCATTCAAGGTATAGGTGCGGGCTTTGTTCCATCGGTTTTAGACACTGAGATTTATGATGAGATAATTACTGTTGAAAATGAGTCTGCGTTGGAAATGGGTAGATTTCTTGCAAAAAATGCGGGAATGCTTGTAGGCATTAGTTCCGGTGCTGCCGCTTTTGCTGCAAAAACTGTTGCAAAACGCTGTGAAAATAAAGGTAAGGTTATTGTTGCTTTACTTGCCGACACCGGCGAACGCTATCTATCCACACAAATGTTTAAGGGGGGATTAAATGACACAGTTTGATATTACGGGTATGAGTTGTGCAGCTTGCAGTGCACGGGTTGAAAAAGCAGTTATGGCTGTAGAAGGTGTTACCGAGTGTTCTGTAAATCTTCTTACAAATTCAATGTCTGTAAACTCAAGCGCGTCTGATGATGATATTATTTCAGCTGTCAATGCAGCAGGTTATGGTGCAAGTGTTAAAGGCACACATGTAAAAGCAAATGATAGTGTACTTAAAGACACTAAAACCCCAAAACTTATTGGCCGTTTGGTTGCATCTGTTGTTTTATTGCTGGTGCTTATGTACTTTTCAATGGGTGTGTCAATGCTGTCATTACCGTTGCCTGCATTTTTTAAACAAAATTATTTAGCGCAAGGCATTGTTCAACTTTTGCTGACAGTGTCAGTAATGGTAATAAACCAAAAATTCTTTATAAGCGGTTTTGGTGCGCTGTACCGTCGTGCTCCTAATATGGATACTCTTGTTGCACTTGGCTCTGCCGCCGCTTTTACTTATAGCACATATACACTCTTTATAATGACACAAAATCCGTCGCAGCACCTTATGCACGAAATGTATTTTGAGTCTGCGGCAATGATTTTAACTCTTATCACAGTCGGCAAAATGCTCGAATCACGTTCTAAAGGTAAAACTACCGACGCACTCAAAAGTCTTATTAATCTTTCTCCAAAAACAGCAACAATTGTTGTTGACGGTAAAGAACAGACAGTACCTGTTGAATCTGTTAAAAAAGGTGATGTTTTTGTTGTTCGCCCCGGCGAGAGCATTTCGGTTGACGGGGTTATAATTGACGGTGAAACTTCTGTTAACGAATCGGCACTTACCGGGGAGAGTATTCCGGTTGATAAAGCATCGGGTGATGCTGTGTATGCGGCAACTGTTAACACCTCGGGGTTTATTAAGTGCCAAGCTGTAAGGGTAGGGGAGGATACTACTCTTTCTCAAATTATAAAAATGATGGAATCAGCTGCCTCTACAAAGGCACCTGTTGCAAAAATCGCTGATAAAGTTTCGGGAATTTTTGTGCCGGTTGTAATACTGATAGCAATAATTACAACGGCAATATGGCTTTTTGCAGGTCAGTCGTTCGGTTATGCGCTTGCACGTGGCATTTCGGTGCTTGTTATAAGTTGTCCGTGTGCTTTGGGCCTTGCTACTCCTGTTGCAATAATGGTGGCAAGCGGTGTCGGGGCGCGGCGCGGAATACTTTTTAAAACCGCTGTGTCATTAGAACAGACCGGTAAGGTTAAAACAGTGGTTTTGGACAAAACAGGTACAATAACAAACGGTACCCCTAAGGTAACAGACGTTATAACAGTAAACGGTTTTGATAATACATCGCTTGTGTCACTTGCCGCATCACTTGAGATTAAAAGTGAGCATCCGCTTGCTAAAGCGATAATTCAATATGCAGATAATATTGAATATGAGGGTGCAACTTCGTTTAAAGCTTTGTCGGGTAACGGCGTTTGCGGTGTTGTAAATAAAGAAAAGTCATACGGCGGAAGCTTGAAATATATTCAAACTGTGTGCAAAATTTCGGATAGCATAAAAGAAAAAGCCGAAACTCTTGCAGATCAAGGTAAAACACCGTTGTTTTTTGCAAAAGGAAATACTCTTGCAGGTATAATTGCTGTTGCTGATACTGTTAAATCAGACAGCGCTGCGGCTGTAAATCGTCTAAAAAAACTCGGTGTGTCAGTCGTAATGCTTACAGGCGATAATAAAAAAACTGCTTTGGCAATTGCAAATCAAGTGGGTATAACAGATGTTGTAGCGGGGGTTTTACCGGACGGCAAAGAAAAGGCGGTAAGCCAATTTAAACAAAACGGACTTGTTGCAATGGTCGGAGATGGTATAAACGATGCGCCCGCCCTTGTCAGTGCAGATATAGGTATCGCAATCGGTGCCGGTGCAGATGTTGCGATTGATGCAGCAGATGTTGTAATTATGCACAGTAAATTGTCTGATTTAGTAGATGCAATTGAATTGTCACGTAAAACTCTTAGAAATATACATCAAAATCTTTTTTGGGCATTTATCTATAATATAATAGGTATACCACTTGCCGCAGGCGCATTTATTTCATTACTTGGCTGGCAACTTAACCCAATGTTTGGCGCTGCCGCTATGAGTCTTTCAAGTTTTTGCGTTGTAACAAACGCGTTACGCCTTAATTTCTTTAAAACAAAATATGATAAAAAGGAAAAATCAAAAATGAAAACACTTAAAATTGAAGGTATGATGTGTCCGCATTGTGAGGCACGCGTTAAAAATTTACTCGAAGCTTTGCCTGAAGTACAGTCTGCTGATGTAAGCCATAAAACAGGCACTGCCAAACTAACTTTAACTTTAGACATTTCAGATGATAAATTAAAGCAACTTATCGAAGAAGCAGGATATAAAGTGCTGTAAAATAAAAAGGGATGTAAAAAACAATAGTTTTTTACATCCCTTTTTCATTCTTCTATAAAATTTTTAATTGCAGTGTAGGTTTCGTCGCTTATAACATGCTCCATTTTACATGCGTCTTCACTTGCAATATCAGGTTTTACACCCAGTTTTGTCAAAAGTTTTGTAATAATTGTGTGCCTGTTAAATACTTTTTCAGCGGTAGATTTACCAAGTTCAGTAAGCGTTATAAAACCGTCGTTGTCTACATTTATATATTCGCCTTTTTTTAGCAGCCCTACAGCACGGCTTACGCTTGGCTTTGAATAACCCATTTCTTCACAGACATCTATAGAACGAACACTTTTGCCCGTTTTTAATAAAATATAAATAGTTTCAAGATACATTTCGCCGGATTCTTGCAAATGCATACGGTTCACCTCTTTTTATTAGTATAGCACAATTAGAAGCGCAATTCAAGTATTATCTATTTTGCACAAACTATTTGGTTAGCAAATGCTAACTGTGGTTAAATTATACAAAACTAAAAAAATGCATTGACAAATGCTGTAAAAATATATACTATATTATCAAGTTAGCAAATGCTAACCGCGATTTTTGTTTCAAAATTTATTGTTAAATTAATAATATGGAGGAAGCGTAATGAACACACTTAAAGATGTGAAAATCGGTGATTCAGTTCAGGTTAAAAAACTGCACGGCGAGGGTGCTTTAAGACGCAGAATTATGGATATGGGCATTACCAAAGGCGTTAAAGTGTATGTCCGTAAAGTAGCACCGCTTGGGGATCCTGTTGAAGTTACCGTTCGCGGTTATGAACTGTCTTTGCGTAAGGCAGACGCTGAAATGATTGAGGTTGAATAATTTTTTGTAATACAGTTAGCGAAGACTAACTGCGAAAGAGAGGATATTATAATGGAACTTAGAATAGCACTTGCCGGAAACCCAAACTCCGGTAAGACTACACTGTTTAATGCACTTACAGGCTCCAATCAATATGTTGGAAACTGGCCGGGCGTTACTGTGGAGAAAAAAGAGGGTAAACTCAAAAAGAATAAAGATGTTGTTTTAACCGACCTTCCGGGTATCTATTCACTTTCACCCTATACACTGGAAGAGGTTGTTGCCCGTAACTATCTTGTTAATGAAAGACCCGATGCAATACTTAATATTGTTGACGGTACAAATATTGAGCGAAATCTCTACCTTACCACTCAACTTATGGAACTTGGCATACCGGTAGTCGTCGCAATCAATATGATGGATGTTGTTCGTAAAAACGGCGATAGAATTAATATTGAAGAATTATCTTGTCAGCTTGGCTGCAAGGTGCTTGAAATTTCAGCGCTTAAACTTGACGGCATTTCAGAGGCGGCAGATGCCGCTATAGAGGCTGCAAAGGCAGGCAAACCCACGCTTATGCACATCTTTTCCGGTAGGGTTGAACACGCAATTGCACATATTGAAGAGGCTGCAATACATAATATGCCCGAAGAACAGCAACGCTGGTATGCTATTAAAATATTTGAGCGTGATGAAAGGGTGCTTAAACAACTTGCGCTTAATAAAGAAACTCTTGAACATATCGAAAAGGATATAACAAAAGTTGAAACTTATATGGATGACGATGCTGAGAGTATTATTACTAATGATCGTTATGTATATATCGAAGGACTTGTTAAGACCTGCTATAAGAAAAAGCATGCAGGCAAGCTTACTGTTTCTGATAAAATAGATTTGATAGTTACAAACAGAATTTTAGCACTGCCGATTTTTATAGGCGTTATGTTGCTTGTTTATACTCTCTCTATCGGAACAGTCGGTGACTGGACAGTTGCATTTATGAATGACGGGCTTTTCGGTTCTTTCGCTGAAACTTATCCCGATACTTTTATGGCAAATTGGGTTAGTGTTCCCGAACTTCTTGATATGATACTTTTAAATTCATCGGGTGAACCAGTTATTGCAAATTGGCTTTATAGCCTAATCCAAGACGGTATTGTCGGCGGTGTCGGTGCAGTTTTAGGCTTTGTTCCGCAAATGCTCATTCTCTTTTTGCTTCTCTCTTTACTCGAAGACTGCGGGTATATGTCCCGTGTGGCTTTCATTATGGATAAAATTTTCCGTAAATTCGGTCTTTCAGGCAAAAGCTTTATTCCTATGCTTGTGGCATCTGGCTGCGGTGTTCCCGGTATTATGGCATCTCGTACTATCGAGCAGGACAGAGACCGTAAAATGACCATTATGACAACAGGCTTTATACCCTGCGGTGCTAAAATGCCAATTGTTGGCTTTATTGCAGGTGCACTGTTTGGCGGCAGCGGTCTTATTGCCACGGCGGCTTATTTTATTGGTGTTGGGGCAGTTATAGTTTCGGGTATAATCCTTAAGAAAACAAAAGCGTTTTCCGGCAACCCTGCACCTTTTGTTATGGAACTTCCACAGTATCATGCTCCCGTCGCTTCAAATATCTTCAGAACAACTTGGGATCGCGGTTGGTCGTTTATTAAGCGTGCAGGTACCGTTATCCTTGCTGCAAGTATAATTATATGGGTGCTCAACAGCCTATCGTTTGACGGCGGCTTCCATTATATCACAGAGGAACTTGGCGGTGCATCAATTCTTGAGGTACTCGGTGGCGCTTTGGCTTGGCTTTTTGTTCCGCTTGGTTTTGGCAACTGGCAGTCGGCTGTTGCTACGATTTTAGGCCTTGTCGCCAAAGAAGAAGTTGTTGGTGTGTTTGGTTCGCTTTCTTCAATGGCAAGTTCCTTTTCAGATACAGCTATGGATCTTGCAGAGGGCGCTTCAACCGAACTGTCAATGCTTGGTGCAGAGTTCTTTTCGGGCAGACTTTCAGGCTTTTCCTTCCTTGTTTTCAATCTCCTTTGCGCTCCCTGTTTTGCAGCAATGGGTGCTATCAGACGTGAAATGAATAACGCTAAATGGACATTTGCGGCAATAGGCTATATGTGTGCATTTGCGTATGCAGTATCGCTTATAATTTACCAGATAGGTACTCTTATTGCTCATGGCACCTTTACTGTTTGGACAGCTATTGCTTTTGCATTTCTTGTGGCATTAATTTATCTCATCTTCCGTAAAGATAAAAACAGTAATAAAGTACTTACTGCAAAAACAGATAATGTTAAGGTGGGTATTAAATAATGAATTGGCAAACAGTTGTTGTAGCTTTAATTGTTGCTGCAATTTTTATCAGCATAATAGTTAAGGGAATTATTAATAGAAAAAACGGCAAGTCCTCATGTTCTTGCGGCTGTGAAAACTGCGGTATGAAAGACTCTTGCCACTCTACTAAAAAATAATAAAAAATACCATGACGAAATTTTTTCGTCATGGTATTTTTTATTCTAAAAATGATAGCAAATAATCTTCAAATTCATCGTCTGTTAAATAATTTCCCTGCAGCACTTGCTTTATTCTCTCAAAAGTAAATGTCATTTGGTAACCATCTTTATAATTTATTGTAATACCATAAAGACCGGGCTTTTCGTTTTCTCTGCCGACAGTTCTATATTCTGTATCTGCTTTGTATTTGAAATTGCAAATGCGCTCAAAAAAGCCCGATATGTCAATTGTATCGTCTATTATACACTGTCTGCCGTTTGCTTTCTGTTCTATTATTGTTATGTTCTTTATCTCATCTACAGCAGTATAATTCTTTCCCCATAGGCGTTGATTAGTATCAAGCCAATCATAAATTGTAGATTGTTCGGCAGTATCCTTTAATTTATAAAAGATTTCACAATCTCTGTCACTTAATTTTGCTGCAATAAAATGAATACCGCTGTCATTTTGCATATTGTCAGGTAATTGGTAAAGCGTAACGTTCTCGGTTTTTCCCTCGCTTAAACCGTCGGTTTCATTTCTGTAGTAATATGTAGCGGTTACAGTTTCTTTTGTTGGCTTTAGTGAACTGTAATCAATATCGCAATAAACTGATGTTGCATCAAATAATTTATCGTTAAGGTACTTTGAATATTTTATTTCATTATAGTTGATAGAGACGAATATATAATTATATTCTTTTGTTGTTTCTTTGCTTTGATTTATTTGTGTCGATTCTTCTTTTGTTTCAGTTTTATAATTTTGAGAACTTTCTTCTGTATTGATATTTATATCATCTTTTTCTAAAAATTCTTGTTCGTCGTTAATTTCTATGGGTGATTTAAATGCTGGTTCTTCTATATTTTTTTCTTTACATGAAGAAAAAAATATAGAGACTAATATTATAGCAATGATTATGTTGAATTTACGCATATTAATCAACTCCATTTATTAAGTAAAGTTTGTCTATCATAATTCGTTGGTGTATATTTAACTTTTGAATTAGATAAATTTACACTTGATCCATTAATTGTTAAATTGGTTTCGTCTGCACTGTATACACCTTGATTTAAAACAGAAAATACAACTTTATCTGCATTATATATGTTATCTTCATCTCCATATGGATGTTTTAGTTTTAAGGAATGTCCAAATTTAATTTGATAATTTTATGTTTTAGAATTATAACTCTATATAGCCATTAAAATCACTTCTTTCCTAAAAAAATAATTTAATAACATTTTCAAATATAAAATAACATATTTTAACTCAAAATTAAAGACATATTTGTGATTTTTCACAAATATGTCTTTAATTTATAAAAAAAATATTTAATATTAGACAAAAACACATATTCAAATGTATTTCATAATATTGTGTTATTATAATCACATGAATATCAGCCTTTTTGCAAAATTCTCTTTGCATGTTCTAATTCTTCTTTGCTTGGCGGCGATATGCCTTCAAGCTGATAGGGAATACCAAGCAACTCCCACTTGTGAACACCAAGCGTGTGATAGGGAAGCACCTGCACCTTTTTAACATTTGAAAGTGTGCTTATAAAATCCGATAGCTTAAAAAGTTCCTCTTCACTTTCAAGTCCCGGTACTAAAACGTGCCTTATCCAAACCGGAACACAAAGCCTGTCAAGTTTTTTGGCAAGCGCTAAAACAGGCGCGTTTTCGTGCCCTGTAAGTTCTTTGTGCTTTTGAGTGTCAATATGTTTTATATCAAGTAAAACAAGGTCTGTAACAGAAAAAAGTTTGTCAAAAACCTCACTGCCGTCGTACGCTATGCCCGAAGTGTCAAGCACAGTGCTTATTCCCTCACTTTTTGCAAGGGTAAAAAGTTCTGTCACAAACTCTGCCTGCAACAGTGGTTCTCCGCCGCTTACAGTTATGCCGCCGTTTGTACCCCAATATTCACGGTAATGTTTTGCCTTTTCAAGCACCTGTTGTGCGCTGTAACTCTCGCCCTCTCTTTTCCAGGTGTCAGGGTTGTGGCAGTATTTGCAGCGCATATTACAACCCTGCATAAATACCACAAACCTAATCCCAGGTCCGTCAGAAGCGCCAAAACTTTCAAACGAGTGAATAATGCCGTTCATTACAGTACCTTGTGTGCTGACCTTGCAATAACATCGAGTTGCTGTTCGCGGGTAAGGTCAATAAATTTAACGGCATAGCCTGACACACGAATGGTAAAGTTTGCATACTCCTCTTTTTCGGGATGCTCCATAGCATCAATAAGTTTATCAATACCAAACACATTTACATTAAGGTGGTGACCGCCGCGTGTGAAGTAACCGTCAAGCAGGCTGATAAGGTTTGCACACTGTTCTTCAAGCCCGTCGCCCAAAGCTTCGGGTGCAATTGTCTGTGTATTTGAAATACCGTCAAGCGCGTAGGTGTATTTAAGTTTGGCAACTGAATTTAAGGATGCAAGCAATCCGTTTTTTTCGGCACCGTAAGCGGGGTTTGCACCGGGCGATAGCGGCTCGCCTGCAAGTCTGCCATCTGGCAAACTTCCGGTGGCTTTGCCGTAAACAACATTTGATGTAATAGTGAGTATTGATGTTGTGGGCGTCGATTTACGGTAGGTGGTATAGGAACTTACCTTGCCGATAAACATTTTAAGCACTGCCCTTGCAATATCGTCAACTCTGTCATCATCGTTGCCAAATCTGGGAAAATCACCTTCGATTTTGTATTCAACCGCAATGCCGTCGTCGTCGCGTATAGGGTAAACCTTTGCATACTTAATTGCCGATAACGAGTCAACAACATGTGAAAAACCTGCAATACCTGTTGCAAAAGTACGTTCAAGCTTTGTATCAATAAGCGCCATCTGTGCCGATTCGTAGTAGTATCTGTCATGCATATGATGTATAACATTAAGTGTGCTTACATAAAGTCTTGCAAGCCAATCCATCATCTGCTCGAATTTTTCAAACACTTCATCATATTCAAGGCAGTCGGTTGTAATACGCTCATAATATGGTGCAACCTGTTGCTTTGTTTTTTCGTCAACACCGCCGTTTATTGCATAAAGCAAGCATTTTGCAAGGTTTGCCCTTGCACCGAAAAACTGAATTTCTTTGCCCGTTTTAGTTGCCGAAACGCAACAGCAAATTGCATAATCATCACCCCATACAGGGCGCATAACCTCGTCGTTTTCATACTGTATAGAACTTGTTTCAACTGAAATTTTAGCGGCATATTCTTTAAAAGTATGCGGAAGCCTTGGCGAGTATAAAACAGTGAGGTTTGGCTCTGGTGACGGACCCATATTTTCAAGTGTGTGTAAAAACCTGAAGTCTGTTTTGGTAACCATGTGTCTGCCGTCAAGACCGATACCTGCAACGGCAAGTGTTGCCCAAACCGGATCACCCGAAAACAGTTCGTTGTAACTTTGGATTCTTGCAAACTTGACCATTCTGCATTTAAGTACAAATTGATCTATCAGTTCTTGAGCCTCTTTTTCAGTCAGTAAATCACGTTCGATATCGCGTGTTATATAGATGTCTAAAAACGCTGAAATTCTGCCAACACTCATTGCTGCACCATTTTGTGTTTTAATGGCTGCAAGGTACCCGAAATAAAGCCACTGAACAGCCTCTTTAGCATTAGCTGCCGGCTGTGAAATGTCAAAGCCGTAAATAGCAGCCATCTCTTTCATTTCAGTCAGTGCACGGCACTGCATAGAAACTTCCTGACGCAGTCTTATTGTGTCGTCGTCAATGCTGCCTTTATCCATTTTTTTAAGGTCACGTTTTTTCTGCTCCAGCAAAAAGTCAATGCCGTACAGCGCAACACGTCTGTAGTCACCGACAATTCTGCCGCGCCCATAAGTGTCGGGCAATCCTGTTATTATTTTATTGTGACGGGCAAGTTTCATTTCCGGAGTGTATGCATCAAATACAGCTTGGTTGTGAGTTGTGTGATATTTTGTAAATATCTTTTCCAGTTCCTCACTTGGCTCATAACCGTAACTGCGGCATGATTCCATTGCCATCTTTATACCGCCAAATGGCATAAATGCACGTTTAAGCGGCTTGTCCGTTTGTAAACCTACAACCTTTTCCAGACTTGTATCTTCCGGTGAAAGATAACCTGCTTTGTGTGATGTCATGGTGGATACAACATCGGTATCCATGTCAAGCACACCGCCGTTTTCGCGCTCTTTAGCCTGCAAGTTTTGTAGTTTTTTCCAAAGCGCGTTTGTTGCGGCTGTCGGACCTAATAAAAAATCAGCCCCACCATCATAAGGTGTATAGTTATCCTGAATAAACTGGCGAAGGTCAATTTCCTTTTTCCAGTTACTTCCGTTAAAACCTTTCCATTGAATTTTATCTTGAATATCGCTCATATCAATTCTCCTTTGAGTGATAACAACATTATAACACAATAATTTCTATTTTGCTATCATAATCGATATAGAAATATAACTATAAAAAATACAATTTATTGTGTATTATTTACAAACAAACGACAATATGTAGTTTTTAAAAAAATAACTTGAAAAGTCTATTTATGTAATGTAAAATAGAAATAATAATTAATTTAGGAGGATGAGATTATGGCTTTTTGTGCAAAATGCGGCGCTGAAATTGAAGATAACGTTAAATTCTGTTCTTCTTGCGGTGCGGCTGTTAACAGTGACTCACAGCAAACAGTTGAAGCAGAGGTTGTAAACGATTTTGGTATTGACGAACAGGATATTAATGAAAATAAGGGAATTTCAGTTCTTTCTTATCTGGGAATACTTTTCCTTATTCCATTGCTTGTTAAAAAAGATTCAAAATATGTAAAATTTCATGTAAACCAAGGTCTTGTTTTATTTATCATAGATATTGCAATCACCATTTTAGATGGCGTTTTCAAACCACTTGGTGTAGCCGGTTCGGTTTTAAGCGGGCTTACCGGTATCGCCGGTTTGGCAGTGTTTGTATTAATGATAATGGGCATTGTAAATGCAGCAACAGGTAAGGTTAAAGAACTCCCGATTATAGGTTCAATTAGAATACTTAAATAAAAAAAGAGAGCGTTGGGAGACTTCTCATAAGGAAGTCTCCCAGTTTTATTCGCCAAAGGCGAGTGATATTGCTTCGCAGTGATATTATGCTACGCATAGTTATATTGCCCT
>JAZQJA010000045.1:0-5233 GCA_045541455.1 Eubacteriales bacterium | reverse complement strand
ATCATCACCATAAATAATATAACATATTATAAAACTAATTTCAATGTTCATTTTGTCCATTATAATTGTTTTCTCGATTTACATTTTATTAATTAAAGATATAATGAATTTAGGTGATAATATGTGGAATAAATTTGAATCAAGTAAAGAAGCGTTGTTAAATCAATATAAAATTGATAACTGGATTGAAGAGTCCGGTTTAAGTTTTGATGAGTTAAATGCAGAATGTAGTAAGATATTTAACGACACAAATAAAACTTTGGGTCAAAAGAAGAGCGAAGCAATTGCTTTTATTTTAAATAATGCTCAAATTGATATTGTTCCTGAAGAATTTATTCAAAATAAATTGAATTTTGGACCCATATATAATACTATTATGGATAAATTCCACTGTTCAAGATATGACAAGATCGTAAATGACTCTTGTAAGGATATGACAGAACACGTTAAAGATATGAACCATTCTGCAATTTGCGTATCTTTAGATTTTTGCCATATTGCACCTGACTGGAATTTTCTGATGAAAAATGGCATACCTGGTGTAATTGACAGGTTATTACGTGAACGTAAAAAATGCAAAGATAATGCAAAACTCCATTTTTACGACGAGTGTTTATTAGTTTATAATGCTATGATAAATTGTTTAAATCGCTTTGCAAAATATGCTGATATAGTTGGAACAAGTAAGCAAAAATTTGTTGCAGAAAATTTTAGAACACTTGCAGTTTCTGCACCCAAAACCTTAGCACAAGCGATGCAGTTAACAATGTTTATGTACCACATTGAAACAAGTTTAGATCCAAGCGTTATTAGATCTTTAGGCGGCATTGACAGATTATATTATCCATTTTACAAAAATGATTTGGAAAGTGGTGCCTTTACAGAAACACAACTTAGAGAATTAACAAGTGATTTCTTCTGGAAAATAACCTCAATTGGCATTTCTACAAATCTTCCTTTATATATTTGCGGTAAATATCCTGATGGTTCAGATGCTACAAACGAATACACATTTGTTATGGTAGAAGAATACCAAAAACTAGATATTATAGATCCCAAAATTCACGTATTATATCATAAAAATATTGATAAAAATATTGTACTAAGGGTTTTAGAATCAATAAGAGATGGCAAAAGTAGCTTTGTATTTGTTAACGTAGAAAAAGCCGAAGAAGCTTTAATAAAGGTAGGAATTAGCGAAGAAGATGCTAAACGTTTAATTGTATACGGATGTTATGAAATTGCTGCAGAAGGTACAGAAATACCTCCAACTTGTGCTGGTCGAGTAAATATGGCAAAAGCACTAGACTTTTCACTTTACAATGGATATGATTACATTTTAAACAAACAAGTTGGAATTGAATCAGGAACTGAATTTAGCAACTTCAATCAATTTTTTGAAGCATTTAAAAAGCAGTTAATTAATGCTATTCAGTATTGTATGGACGCATTAACAGAGTATGAAAGTAAATACGATGAAATTGCACCTTTTCCTATTCTTTCCGGTGCATTTGAAAACTGTGTTAAAACAGGTACTGATGTATATAACAAGGGTGCAAAATATAATAATACTTCTATTAACTGTTTTGGTTTAGCTACTGTAGTTGATAGTTTAATGGTTATAAAAAACCTTGTTTTTAATGAGAAAAGATATAGTTTTTCTGAATTTACAAACATTTTAAAGAATAATTGGGAAGGTAATGAAGAACTACGCCTTTACTGTAGAAATCATTATCCAAAATTTGCAAATGATAACGATGAAGCTGATAGTTTAGCGGTTGAAATATATAATCTTGTTGCAGATTTTATAAACGGCAAGCCAAACGGCCGTGGTGGTGTATTTAAGCACTCGCAAATATCTATCGACTGGATTCATTTTATGGGAGCACGAGTAGGTGCAACACCTGATGGAAGATTTTCAAGAGAAGCTGTTTCTAAAAATTTATGTGCAAACGTTGGTCTTGATAAAGAAGGTATCACAGCTGTTATTAATAGTATACTAAAGCTTGATGCCTCTAAATGTCCTAATGGATATGTTGTTGATGCTGTATTACACTCATCTGCTGCTAAGGGCATTGAAGGTTTAAATGCGTTTTATGGACTTCTAAAATCCTTTATGCTTCGTGGTGGTATGGCAATTCATTTCAACGTTTTAGATGCTAATATTTTAAGAAAAGCGCAGTTAAATCCAGAAGAATATAAAAATTTACAAATTAGATTATGTGGCTGGAACGTTAGATTTGTTGATTTAGATAAGAAAACTCAAGATGAATTTATTTTAAAAGCAGAGATGCAATCGAGGTAGTTTATGAAAGCCTATGTTTCCGATATAAAAAGATTTTCGGTGCATGATGGAGATGGAATAAGAACCACTATATTTTTTAAAGGCTGCCCTTTAAAATGTATTTGGTGCCATAATCCTGAAAGCATAGCCGCAAAACCACAAATTGCATATTTTAAAAATAAATGTATTAATTGCGGTCATTGTCAAGACGTTTGCAGTAACAATGCTCACACAATAAAAGAAGGGTTGCATTCTTTCAATTTTGATTTGTGTGTTGCATGTGGTAAATGTGTAGATAACTGTTTAGGGGCCGCAATGGTATATTATGGCAAAGAATATTCAACTGACGAATTATTAGAAATTATTTTAAAAGATAAAGATTTTTATGATAATTCTAATGGCGGTGTTACACTTTCCGGTGGCGAATGTTTAATACACACAGAGTTTTGCTTGGAACTACTTAAAAAAATAAAAGCTCACAATATACATGTAGCTATTGACACTTGCGGATATATTGATAGCAACGTATTTGAAAAAATTAAACCATATGTTGATTTATTTATATACGATATAAAAGCAATAGACGAAGACCTACATATTAAGTGTACAGGTAAATCAAACAAACTAATTTTAAAAAATATAAAAATAATTGACGGTTACAATATACCAATATACGTTAGAATTCCTTTTGTACCGGGCTTTAATGATAAAGAAATTGATAAAATTGCAAAATTTTTAAAGCCACTTAAAAACATAGATAGGGTAGAGGTACTTCCATTTCATAATTATTCGGCTTCAAGATATGAAGCATTAAATATGCAAAATACTTTACCCAATATTATTCCATCTGATAATGATATTAAAGAAGCAATAACTAAATTTTGATATTATATAATTAAATTCTATTTATAGTATTAAATTATAACAAAAGACAACGGTTTTCGTTGTCTTTTGTTATATGTCGAATTTTGTTGTCGAAATCTTTTTACATAATTTACCAAATTTTATCTTGAAATATTTTACAATAAATGGTAAAATATAACAAATTCAAGAAAAAAGGAGAAATAAATATGGAAAAGAAATTAAAAATATTAATAGGGGACAATAAAACGGAATTTAGTTTAAATTGCGTGAACGCACTAAAAAGTTATGGCATGGATGTTATCAGTTGTGAAAAAGACGGTATTACACTTTACAATAGCATTATGAATTACAAGCCCGATGTTGTAATTTCCGAGGTGTTTTTACCATCGCTAGATATCATAGGTATATCTAACAAACTAAAAAATATTGAAAATAAGCCATTATTAGTTGCAATATCAAGTTGTGATAATTCAAAATTAGAGCAAGAAGCGCTTTCTGCAGGTATATCATATTACTTCATTAAACCAATAGATATTACTGTTATGGCCGAAAGAATAATACAAATTTCGGGTTGGAATAATAAAGTTGCACCTCTTAAAACTGAAAATAATATTATTACTGATAATGAATTAGAATTAATGGTTACGGAAATTATTCATCAAATTGGTATTCCTGCTCATATCAAGGGCTATCAGTACTTACGTGAAGCGATAATGTTAGCTATTAAAGATGACGATATTATTAATGCAGTAACAAAGATATTATATCCTACAGTAGCTAAGCGTTTTAAAACAACATCTTCAAGAGTTGAAAGAGCAATCAGACATGCAATTGAAGTTGCTTGGGATCGTGGCGATATTGACGTTTTAAATTCTTATTTTGGTTATACAATTAATGGAGAACGTGGTAAGCCAACCAATAGCGAATTTATTGCTATGATATCTGATAAATTACGTTTAAGGCTTAAAAGAGCATAAATAAAAGCACCTATTTAGGTGCTTTTTCTATTTTTTATTTGGTTTGATTTCTGACAAGGGATTATTATCAATTGCACTTTTAATTTGTTTATCAGAAACATGTGTATATATTTGAGTAGTGTTTAAATTTTCGTGACCCAAAACTTCTTTTAAAACTCTAACGTCAACGTTGCCGTGTCTATACATTAAAGTAGCTGCGGTGTGTCTTAACTTATGGGTCGAAAATCCCTGACCACCAAGCCCCGATTTATCCAAAAAAGTATAAACGATATGTTGAACTGTTTTATTAGAAATTCTTCTTAATTGTTGGCTTATAAAAAGAGCATCTTTATATTCAGTTCTAACGCCTTCTACAGGACGAACTTTTTTATAATTCTCAATAGCTTTAAGACATGCACTATTTAAATGAACAACTCTTTGTTTATTTCCTTTACCGGTTACAACAAGATTATCTTCACGTATGTCTGAAAAATTAATATTGCATAATTCGCTTAAACGAAGTCCACAATTTAAAAATAGGGTAAGTATGCAATAATCACGCTCGTAATGCTTACCATCAACTGATTCTAAAAGCATCTTACTCTCATCTAAAGATAAATATTTTGGCATCTCATTTTGAGTTTTTGGCGTTTCTAATAGTGCAGAAGGGTCATTTTTTAGTATGCCTTTGTTATTGGTTAAATATTTAAAATATGTTTTTAGTGTAGAACATTTTCGAGCTCTTGTTTTAGGTGAATTATTTAACTCGTTTTTACAAAAAACTATAAACATATATAAATCATTTAAAGTTACAGATTTTACCAATTCTTCATCGATTGAATTTATGGTAATTTTTGTAAATTCTGTTTCAGCAGGCACTAAACCACGAATTTTTAGAAGAAATCTGAAAAAAGTGCGCAAGTCTAAAAACTGCTCCTGAACGGTTAGGGCAGATTTATTTTTGATAGTTTCACTATATACCAAAAAATCTCTAATAATTTCCGGCAATAAATATAATTCTTCAGGCTTCATGAATTTTAGCACCTCTAATTAATATTATATATGTAAATGGGCAAAAAAGCAAATAAATTATCAAATAATAATATTTTAAACGTATGTTAGGTCATTT
>JAZQJA010000044.1:0-23621 GCA_045541455.1 Eubacteriales bacterium | reverse complement strand
GGCTACGATCCGACTTTAAACCACGCAAACGTTGTGCCGATAAGCATTGCAAGACAGATAACGAGGGATAAAACGCTTGTCATCAATGCTCGTTTGGTCGTTTTGTTTGTCATTATTTTTCCTCCTTTATTCTTTTTGGACAAACCTTTGTACTATTGGTATCCGGCCAAAAGTACAAAATTATAAAAGCAGTTAGAATCATTAACTACTTAACCAATGTAATTATACATTAAAATAATATAAATTTCAATATATAATTAAAAAATCCGCCCAATTTAGCGTGATACTCCAAACGGAGTATCACGCAACTCTATTCGCCTGACGGCGAGTTATATTGCTTCGCAGTGATATTATGCTACGCATAGTGATATTGTCCTGCGGACAGTTTATGGCGAATAGAATATCACAAAACCCATAGGTTTCATATCACTTTCTTTTTAAAATATCTCGCCAAAGGCGAGGAAATTTTAAAAGAAAATATCACGCTGACTTTAGTCAGCATATCACTTATCAGACAAAAAGAAAGAGAAGACTCGTTGAAACATACGAATCTTCTCTTTTCTGTTGCTCTGTGGGTTTGGGCTACTGCCCAAGTGCATTTGTACTTACAAATGCGATGCTGGTTCTTAGCTGAATTTGAAAGAATTCTATTTTCTCCGATAAGAACAACACACTTTTTACAGTCCGTTTTTTATTGTGAACACAACAAGGTTCCTATTGGTACCTACCAGCAATTTTAATTGCGCATGGCGGTTTGGGGGGTTCTAATTAAAAGAATTTATCATAAATACCGATAATAAATATTAAAAATATGATTATAGGTAAAATATAAGTCATATAAAATTTCAGGTATTTTGTCATTTTCAATCCTTTACCCGTATTGGCTTCGGCAAGAAAATTGTCCCAGCCCCATCCGTGTTTTGATGTGCAGAATAAAAGATAGATTAATGTGCCTATTGGTAGAATGATATTGCTGACAATAAAATCCTCTAGATCAAGAACATTACTTCCTGTACCAAACGGAGTAAACCCTGAAAGTACATTAAATCCTAATGCACAAGGAAGGGAAAGCAGAGTCATTAGTGGTATATTTACTAATACAACTTTTTTTCTGCTCCAACCGGTAAGGTCAATAAAGCAAGAAATGATATTTTCAAATACTGCTATAATTGTTGACAAAGCTGCAAATGCTAAGAAAACAAAGAATAGACTGCCCCAAAGTCTGCCAAGAGGCATATTGTTAAAAATATTTGGAAGGGTCACAAAAATTAAATTCGGACCACTGTCAGGGTTTACACCAAACGAAAAACAAGCAGGAAAAATGATTAATCCTGAAAATATCGCTACAAAAGTATCAAGCGCAGCAACTCTAACTGATTCACCTAAAAGAGAGCGTTCTTTACCTATATAACTTCCGAATATTGCCATAGAACCAATACCCAGACTTAAAGTGAAAAATGCTTGATTCATCGCGGCTACAATAGTAGTGCCGATGCCGGTATCTGCCATACGTTTAAAATCCGGCAATAAATAGAATTTTAAACCTTCTATACCGTTTTCAAGGCGTAAACTGTTAATTGCCAATATTACTATTATACCCAGTAATGCGAGCATCATGACTTTAGTAATGCGTTCAACGCCTTTTTGTACACCAAGCGAACAAATAAGAAATCCTGCAATAACTACAATAACCATCCAAAAAGTCATTGTAATCGGGTCTGAAAGCATATTGTTAAAAATTGCACTAACTTCTGTACTGTTAGCTCCTTCAAACATACCACTTGCAGTTAAATAAAAATAATTTAGCATCCAACCGGACACTGTTGTGTAAAACATCATAAGAAGGTAATTTCCTATTAAAGCAAGATAGCCGTGTATGTGCCATTTTTGTCCACTCTTTTCAAGCACATTACAAGACTTAATAGGACTTTTTTGGCTTGCGCGTCCAATGGCAAATTCCATTGTCATCATAGGTATACCCATTACCACTAAAAAGAAAATATAAATTAATACGAAAGCCCCACCGCCGTAAAGACCGGTAACATATGGAAACTTCCAAACATTACCTATACCTATTGCACAGCCCGCAGATAATAATATAAAGCCAAGCCTTGAACTGAGTTTTTCTCTTTTTTCCATACAAAATATTCTCCCAAATTAATCAAAACTAATTTATGCACGAATAGTATAACATACTTTATGATAAATTCAAACAAATATTTGAATTTGAAGACTATATATGATATGATTTATTAAATATCAAATAGGGGGAAAATGAATGGATCTGTTGTTTGACGAGTTGATTTTATATGCTAAAAAAACTCATTATAGTATATTACATAATTTAAGCATTGTCTGTAAAGCTCATAAAAATAATGAAGATACTAAATCAATTAGAATAAATATTAATTTTCAAATGTCACAATTAATAGAGTTTGCAATTGACTATGGTTTAAGTGGTAATTTGTGGCATGGTTATATTGCATACATTATAGCAACCGATGAAAATGCATTTTCACGTATGTGCGAACGCCGTTTGATTGAAAATGTATCGATTTGCGAATTTGCCAGATTTGATTTGGACAAACTTTTTGAATTGTTCAATTATGATTTTACAGAATTAAAAGATTATATTGATTCTAGTATTGTGTTGCATGTATTCAATTATAAAGCACTGGATAACGACAGCTTTATTCGTTATAAAAATGTATCCTTACTAATAAATGAGTTGACAAACAAATTAAATAAGGCAAAAACAAAAGAAGATTTTTACAATGCTGTTGTTAATTTTTATTTTAGATATGGATATGGTGAACTTGGTTTAAATAAAGCATTCAGGGTTGCGTGTGGTGAATGTCTTAAATTGTCTGCTGTTAATGATATGGAAAGTGTGCACTTAGACAATATTGTAGGCTATGACAGCCAGAAAAAAGCATTGTTGGATAATACTATTGCATTTGTTAATGGTAATGTTGCAAATAACGTTTTACTTTATGGTGATAGTGGTACAGGTAAATCTACAAGTATTAAAGCTATAATTAACGAGTTTTATGATGACGGTCTTAGAATGATTGAAATTCATAAACACCAAATTGAAAATTTATCTGAAATAATTTCAACATTAAAATACAGAAATTATCGCTTTGTAATTTATATGGATGATTTATCGTTTGAAGAAAATGAAAACGAATATAAGTATTTAAAGGCTATAATTGAGGGTGGCGTTGAAACAAAACCCGATAATGTTCTTATATATGCAACATCTAATCGTCGTCATTTAATAAGAGAAACCTGGAACGACAGAGAAGGCTTAAGTGCTAGAAATGATGTGCACAGTTCGGATACAATAGAAGAAAAACTCTCTTTAGCAGCACGCTTTGGGCTCACAATTTATTATCCAAAACCCGCTCGTTCTCAATATACCGAAATTGTAAAAGAACTTGCAAAACGCGCTGGTATTAACATCAGCGATGAAGAACTTGAAAATAAAGCGCGTGTTTGGGAAATGCATCACGGCGGCGTTTCCGGTAGAACAGCAAGACAATTTATTACAAATTTACTAAGCGAGCAATAATGCAATATTAATGCAATTTATTTATATTGCCTAATTCTGTTATTTGTGCTATCATTTGTTTAACATAGGAGGTATATTACTATGAGATATTATGAAAATTTATTAAAAACCAGTGAAAACAGATTACCGCAGCGTAGTCATTATATACCTGAAAATAAGGGTGCTTATACTTTGCTTAACGGTAAATGGCGTTTTCACTATTACAATAGGGATATTGATATCGAAGAAAAAATATCGGATTGGGATATAATTGATGTTCCGTCTTGTTGGCAGTCGTTGGGATATGAAAATCCTAACTATACAAATACTGAATATCCATATCCAATTGATCCGCCTTATGTTCCCGATGCAAACCCTTGTGGTGTTTATGAACGTGAGTTCGAAATAGTAAATACAGATAATAGAACATATTTTGTTTTAGAAGGCGTTTCGTCTGCCGGAAAAGTTATAGTAAACGGTAACTATGTCGGTTTTACTACAGGTAGTCATCTTCAAGCTGAATTTGATATTACTGATTTTGTAAAGCTTGGTACAAACACTGTCAGAGTAGAAGTGGTTAAATGGTCTGTTGGAAGTTATCTTGAAGATCAGGACTTTTTCCGTTTTAACGGTATTTTTAGAGATGTTTATGTTCTTTCCAGACCTGAGGGACATATTGTTGATATTGATATTCATACTGAGAATAATGATATCATAGTGAAATTTGACGGAAAGGCAAAAATTGAACTATTTGATAATGGTAAAAAAATTGGTGAAGTTGAAAGTGAAGGCGAAGCTAAATTTACAGTAGATAATCCTACACTTTGGAATGCGGAAATTCCTTATCTTTATGAGCTTAAGTTTACATATAAAGATGAGATAATTACACAAAAGGTCGGCTTTAGAACAATAGAAATTTCTGATAAGTACGAACTGCTTATAAACGGTGTACCGGTGAAACTTCAGGGTGTAAACCGCCATGATACGCATCCTACAAAAGGATGGTGTATGACTGACCAAGATTTGAGATATGACTTTGAGCAAATGAAAAAGCTTAACATTAATACTATTCGTACCTCACACTATCCTCCTACACCTTATGTCTTAGAGCTCAGTGACGAAATGGGCTTTTACGTGGTACTTGAAACAGACTTAGAAACACACGGCTTTGTTTCTAGATACGGAAATGAAAAAATTCGTAGAGGTTATGATGTTAATTCTCTTGACTGGACTTGTCAACAGCCTGAGTGGAAAGACGAATATGTAGAAAGAATGGTTCGCGCTGTAGAACGTGATAAAAATCACGCTTCAATAATTATGTGGTCAACAGGTAATGAAAGTGGTCACGGTGTAAACCATGAGGCTATGATTGATTGGACAAGACAGAGAGATAATACACGCCTTATCCACTGCGAAGACGCTTGTCGTAAGGCCGATAGTTCTGCGCATCCTGAATGGTATAATGAAAGATATCATTCAGATGTATTTTCAAGAATGTATCTTGATATCGATGTTTGTAAAGATTTTTGTTTAAACCCTGAAAAAAGACAACCACTTTTCCTTTGTGAATATGCACACGCTATGGGTAACGGTCCTGGTGATGTATATGATTATTGGGAGCTTGCCGATACACAACCCAAATTTATTGGTGGTTGTGTCTGGGAATGGGCAGATCATGTTGTAATTGAAGACGGTGTGCCAAAATACGGTGGTGACTGGGAAACAGAACTTGTGCATTTTGATAATTTCTGCTGTGACGGTATGGTTATGGCAGATAGAAGTTTTAAAGCGGGTTCACTTGAAGTTAAAACAGCATATCAACCAATTAGAGTGCGCATAGAAGATGATAAAATTAAAGTTTGGAATAGGTTTTCTTTCAAATCGCTTAAGGGCTATACATTTAAATATCAACTTACTTGTGACGGCGAAATTTTAGAATCAAAAGAAACCGAACTTGATGTTAATGCGGGTCAAACAATTGATTTAGATATGTTTGAAAATATTCCGGCAAGTTGTAAATTCGGCTGTTATCTTAATGCCTATTTGTATGATAATACAGGTTATGAAGTTGCCGTGGCTCAAGTTGATTTAAATGTACCTACAATAGCAGTTGGTGAATGTAAAAAACTTGCGGTACTTGAGGAAAATGATAAACAAATTGTTGCTAAAGGTGAAAATTTTGAATATACTATAACTAAATTTTATGGTACATTCACCTCAATTAAAGTTAATGGCAATGAACTTCTCGATTCTCCAATGTTGCTTACCACTTTCAGAGCACCAATTGACAATGAACGTAAGGATAAACAACTTTGGCAACAAACCTCAGGCTTTAAAGGTGAAAATATGGACCGTATGTTTAACAAGATTTATTCTTGTGAAATTAAAAAAGGTTCAATTGTTACTAAAGGCTCACTTGCAGGTGTTGCTAGAATGCCGTTTTTGCACTATGAAACAGTTGTAACAATTGGTGATGATGGTAGAATTGATTTTGATGTTAGTGCAAAAACAAGAGAGGGTTGTTGTTGGTTACAACGGTTTGGCTATGAGTTTGCATTTGTAAAAGATAATATTAAGTTTACTTATTTTGGCAAAGGTCCCGGCGAAACTTATTGTGATCTTAATAGATATTCTACGTACGGTATGTGGCAATCATGTGCTGACAATGAGTATTTTGAATATGTAAGACCTCAGGAGCATGGCAACCACTATGGTGTAAAATATCTTGAGTTTGAGAACGGCTTAAAAGTAGTTGCTGATACTGCTTTTGAATGTAATGTATCTAAGTATTCAACTGCTGCGCTTACAAAAGCTACACATATTGATGAATTAGTTGATGACGGTAAAACACATGTACGTATTGACTATAAAAACAGTGGTGTAGGCTCTCGTTCATGTGGTCCCGAGCTTATGGAAAAATACAAACTCTACGGTGACAATATTAAATTTAAATTCAGCATAAAATTATAAAAAATAATCCCCGTTTTAAACGGGGATTATTTTTTAGCATTGTTTAATTAATCGAATGTAAAAATCTGTTGCTTTGCAAATTGATTCAAGTCGGATTCGTTCATTATTACCGTGAATTGTTTTACGTTCTTCTGTTGTTAAATCCATTGCTGAAAATCTGTAAACACGGTCAGAAATTCTGCCGTAATGACGGCTGTCGGAACACTGTACCATTAGATACGGTGAAACAATAGCATTAGGCCATGTTGATGCTACTGCATTTTTTACAGTGTCCCACGCTTTGCAGTTAGTCTGTGAGATTCTACTTGGGTTTGTACCTTCAATCAAGTTTAATGTAACATTTGGGTTTTTAATAGTTTTTGAAATATGTGAAATTACGCTGTCTATATTATCAGCCGGATTTATACGGATATTTGAAATCATACTTGCTTTTGGAGGTATTACATTTCTTCCGTTGCTTCCGCTCATCATTGTAAAAGCAACAGTTGTGCGCATTAAAGCATTAATTTCACCGCCGCTTTTTTTACTGATAATGTCAAGCACCCATTTAAAACACCACAAATTAGAAAAAATCACTTTATATAAAAATGATGAATATCTGCCAAGTGTGTCAAACATTTCGGCTACAGGTTTTGTTATATGCATTTTTGGTGGATTATCTTCAACTTTAGTACAAGCCTTGGATAAAACCCCCACTGGAGTGTGTGCAAGCGGAGCCGAAGCGTGACCACCTTGTGATGTGCATAGATATTCAAGGTTCATAAGACCTTTTTCAGCAATTCCTATTAAAGCGCATTGTTGTTTGACACCCGGAAATACATTTTCAACAACAGCGCCGCCCTCATCAACAACAAGTGCGGGTATAATGTTGTTTTTTTCAAAGTAGTCTACTATGTTTACAGCACCTTTACCGTTGATTTCTTCACCACCGGAAAAAGCAAGATATATATCATTTTCAGGTTCAAATCCATTTTCTATAAGTGTATTGGTTGCAAATAATGCTGCATTAAATGTAACTTTAGTGTCAAGCGTGCCACGTCCCCACATAATTCCGTTTTCAATTATTGCATCAAACGGGGGCTTTTCCCAGTCTTCTTCATTAACTGCTACAACATCATAATGAGCCATAAGTACAGTTGGTTGTGATGAACTTTTACCTGGCCACTTAAATAGTAGAGCACGGTTGTCTAGTTCAGTGTATGTGCATTTTTTGAAAACATAAGGATAGAGTTTTGGCAAAAGATTTATAAGTTTTTTAAATTCACTATCATCTTCATAAGAGTGATCATTATAGGAGATTGTTTTACAACGTACCAGCTGCGCTAAAGCATTAATGCACTTATCTTTGTCAAAATTAAGTGTTTCAATGTTTGTTATATTCTGAGGCTTTGGCTTAAAAGCAAATGCACGCAAAATGATTACAAGAATAAAAGCAGCAATACAAGTAAGGATTATATAAACAACGGCCATTTATACCAATCCTTTCTTATACATAATTCTTGTAACTAATAATGTGAATAACACGCTAATAGGCACCATAATACCTACTGTACCTTCATTAAGTGCAGGAATAGTAATAAAAAGTATAAGCATAAGTGTAATAGGTGCTATTGAAATTTTGAGGTTTTTTGATACAAATACAACACCTAGACCGCCAAATAGTGCAGGTAGAATTTGTGCAAAGGCAGGTTTTAATATTTCAGCGTTTAAAATAGGAGATAACGGTACAATAAGTATTACGCCAATTACAATAATTAAAGTGGTAACAATACTGGATACCGCTATGGCAATTGTTGAAATAATTTCGCCTTCTTCAGAATTAGATTTAACATTGGCTTGCTCTAAAGCGCCTAGTGCACAGGGCAGTTTTAAATTAGAAATGTTTCCGGTAACAAAAGATAGGTATGAACCTCCTGCTCCTAGCATGGGAATATATGTTATAACTTCAACAACTCCTACAGCCCAATACATTGGAGCTGTTGCAATAAGCCCCATAAGAAGAGCCTTCCAGTCAGGAGTTACATTAAAAATGATAGCAATAACAATAGGAAAAGCAAGTAATACTGCCATTACAGATAAGTTCCATATTCTTCCGTCTCTATGTACGCTATCAATATATGAAAGTTCTTTTTTCATAGTCTTTTCCTCCTTATCCTAAAAAAGCAGTTATCGGTATAGCGCTTGCCATTCCAATAACAAGGCTTATTGGTAGGGCATAATCTCCCATCCATTTGCACTTGAGTTTATTCATTGCAATTCCACATAGAGCCATTGTAATTGCAGATACTGCCATAACAGCAACCGGTATTAATCCAACAGTCGAGCCACTGAATATTGTTGAAAAATCGCAAAACACATATCCTAAAAATGCTGCAATCATACCGATAAACATAGCTGAGTTAAATAATTCACTCCACTTTTTATCACGATTTTCCATTGAAATCATACCATTTTGCATTTTTTTTGCAATAAGGGGGACAAGCCATATACCTACCATAATACTTATTGTCATAACGAGTGTAATTGTAACGTATTGAGTTGCATTTAACGACTCTACTTGTCCAAAAACAAGGCCCAGAGCACTTTCGGCATTAGTTGCAGCAATTGTTTCATAAGACATTGAACCTACAACACTAAGCCTAAGCCAAGGTAAAGGTAATCCTAAATCTTTTGATAGAGCTATAATACTAATAACAATTGCAACAGCAGGAGCTATAGTAAAAAGAGTAGCCGAAATAATTGTCTTTTTAATTTTTTGTTGGTCCATACATATTGTTTTGCTTCGTTTTATAGCTTTTAAAAGAAAATAAACTGATTGAGCAAGAACGATGGCAACAATTATGCCGACTATTAAATAAATAATCGGACTGTTAACACTGAATTCCATAATCCGCCTCCAAAAAAATATTAATATAAGAGTAATACAAAGCGTCAAAAAATGCAAGTAAATATTGATATTATGCAGTCAATATATTAGAATAATTATGAGGTGTGAATATGAATGTTTTGAAAAATCTCAACCCATCTACCGTGTTTGAATATTTTGAGAAAATATGTAAAATTCCGCACGGCTCAGGAAATACAAAAAGGATTAGTGATTTTTGCGTAGAATTTGCTATTTCAAAAGGGCTAAAATACAAACAGGATAAATGGAATAATGTTATAATTGAAAAACCTGCAACATGCGGTTATGAACAACATCAAAGTGTTATAATTCAAGGCCATCTTGATATGGTTTGTGAAAAGCAAGCAGACTATGAATTTGATTTTGAAAATGATGAATTGTCTATTTATGTAAACGATGGTTATATAAGTGCTAACGGCACTACTCTTGGTGCTGACGACGGTATTGCCGTTGCGATGGCACTTGCTGTTTTAGAAGATGATTCATTAAGCCATCCCAAAATATATGCTATATTTACAGTAGATGAAGAAACAGGTATGGATGGTGCGTTAAACATAGATTTATCTACTGTTGATTCGAAAATTTTGCTCAATATTGATTCTGAAGAAGAAAGCGTTCTTACGGTAAGCTGTGCCGGTGGTGCACGCTGTAGTTCTCAAATACCTTTGAATAAAGTTGATAATTCAAGGCTTTTTACCTATAAAATCCATGTTGGTGGTTTAAAGGGCGGTCATTCAGGTGTTGAAATTGATAAAGGAAGGCTTAATGCAAGTGTTGTTGTATCACATCTTTTAAGATATTTATCAATAAAAATAGATTTTAATTTAATAGATATAAAAGGTGGTCTTAAGGACAATGCAATAACACGCGAGTGTATGTCCAAAATTTGTACCGATTGTGATTTTGAATTAATAAAAAAATACATTGACGAATTTAAAAATAGCCTTAATATTAAAAATGATAAAGATTTGTTTATTGATATAAGTTTTTCAAATAGTGAATATATGTTTGATAAACTTTCTTCTCAAAATGCAACAGATTTTTTGGTTTCACTCCCTTACGGAGTTGTTCGAATGAGTAAAGATATTGAAAATCTTGTCGAAACATCAGTAAATTTTGGCAAGGTTTTAATTTCGGACAGTAAACTTGTTACATCTCATTCGGTTAGAAGCAGTGTTAATGAGCAAAAGGAAAACCTAATTGTTAAATTGAATGATTTGGCACAAAAACATGGAGGTACTTATAGCGTTGATGGTAAGTATCCTGCGTGGGAATATAAAAAAAGTTCACCTCTACGCGATAAAATGATTGATATTCATAATAAATTATACGGTTTTAAACCTAAAATCACTTCAATTCACGCAGGTCTTGAATGTGGTTTGTTATGTGATAAAATTGACGATCTTGATGCTGTGTCTTTCGGACCTGAAATTCTTGATATTCATACACCGCAAGAAAAGATGAAAATTGCTTCGGTAGAACGGACATATAAATTTCTTTGCACAATTCTTAAGGAGATATAAAGTGATTAATAGAATTAATTCATTACGTAAAAAATTAGATGATTTTCAGGCAATTATAGTTACAAGCCCTTCAAACAGGATTTATTTAACGGGTTTTCGTTCGTCTGCAGGAACTATATTTATCACAAAAAACTCAGCTAGTTTCTTTATAGATTTTCGTTATTTTGAAAAGGCTAAAAATGTAATAACTGATTTAAATGTTGTTTTATCATCAAACTTGTATTCCGAGATTAATGAGATAATTGATAAGGAAAATATAAAAGAAATATATGTTGAAACAGCTAATACTACAGTTTTAGAGTTTGGTTTGTTATCAAAACATATTAATGCAACAATTTTAAGCGATGATACAATTAATTCTCATATTATGAAAATGAGATCTATAAAAAATGATAAAGAACTTTCTTTAATAAAACAGGCGCAGTTTTTTACTGATGAAACTTTTAATTACATATTAAGCCGTATTGAAAAAGGACGAACAGAAAAGGATATTATGCTTGATTTGGAGTTTTTTTTGAGAAAAATGGGCGCAGAGCGTGTGTCATTTAATTCCATAGTAGTTGCAGGAAAGAATACATCGTTGCCTCACGGTACCCCTGGTGATTACACTATACAAAATGGTGATTTTATTACTATGGATTTTGGGGCTATTTATGGTGGTTATTGCTCTGATATGACAAGAACAGTTGCTGTTGGTAAAATCAGCGAAGAACAAGAATTTGTTTATAAAACAGTTCTTAGAGCGCAGTCTGAAGCTATAAAAAGTATATTACCCGGAAAAGTGTGTAAAGATATCGATAGCGTTGCGAGAAATATTATTTATAATGAAGGTTTTGAAGGATGTTTTGGTCACTCCTTGGGGCACAGCATTGGTATAGATGTTCACGAATCACCAGGATTTAGTACCAGATGTAACGACTTGCTGGAAACAGGTATGGTAATTACAGTAGAGCCGGGTATTTATATTGAAAACAAATTTGGTGTTAGAATTGAAGATATGATTGTAGTAACCCAAAATGGTTGTGAAAATTTGACTCATAGTCCTAAAAATCTCATAATTGTATAAACAATTAGAGAGGTACAATAAGCAAACCCAAATTGGTATAACAATGTAAATATAAATGTTTTTAAATTATTAAGTTCTTTATAAATGCAAGAGAGTGCGGCAATACATGGAAAACTTAACATATTAAAAATTAAAAATGACATACCGCTTGAAACAGTAAATGTTTCAGTGATTGAAAAATTTTGTAAAACATTTAGTGTACTCACTATATTTTCTTTTGCTAGATAGCCAGATATGATTGCTACAGTACTTTGCCAGTTTCCAAACCCTAAAGGAATAAAAATAGGTGAGATAAGTTTACCAAATTCTGATAGGAAACTATTTTCAATGCTGCAATAACCATTTAAATTGAAATTTGATAAAATCCATATTAACGCACTACTCACCAAAATAATGCTTCCGGCTTTTTTTACAAAAGCTTTAGTTTTTTGAAAAGCATTTTTAAAAGTGCTGGTAAAGCTCAACTTGCGATAGGGTGGAAGCTCTAAAATAAAAGGAGTTTTATTGTTTTTACTAAATATTGTTTTTTTAAGCAATATTGCAGATATACAAACAGCAAATATGCATAAAAAATAAATGCTTGGTGCCGCCCACCAGGCATTTTTCATTACCGTAGATGTAATTAAAAGTATTATCGGCAGTTTGGCGCTGCAAGGTATAAATGAAGTTGTAATAATTGAAATTTTTCTATCGGTTTCACTGTCAATTGTACGTGATGCATTAATGGCAGGAACACTGCAACTTGTACCTAAAATTAAAGGCACGACTGATTTTCCGCTCATGCCAAAATGTTTAAATAGCGCATCTGTAATATATGCGATTCTTGCCATATATCCCGAACCTTCAAGTATTGCTATGCAAAAAAATAAAACAAAAATTTGTGGTATAAAATACAAAACAGAACGAACGCCGTTTAATATTCCATCGGTTATAAAATTGATAATCCAACTTCTACATCCTAACTTATTCAATAATATTGTTGTAAACTTGCTAAGACCTATTGTTTTAATAGTGAATAGTCTATAGTCATATCCAAAAATAAATTCACTAATAAATTCTGAAATACTTTTGATAAACGGCGATGATGCCAAATAGTAAATTAAAAACATAATGAGAGCAAATATCGGTAGTGATAAATATTTGTTTGTTATAATTTTATCAATTTTGTTTTGGCTGTTATTAAAGTCATTGTTTTTTAAATAGCACATTTTAACAACTTTATCTATATATGCATAGCGTTTTTCAGGCGTTGAATAGTTAGACGTTTTTATTGTTTTATAAAGTTTTCTATTAGATGTAAGTAAATTAATTTCGTTTAAGAGATTAGTGATACCGATATTGTTAAGTGCGGAAATTTTTACGGTTTTACATCCGAGATATTGTGATAGCAAGTTTAAATTGATTTCAGAGTTTGTTTTTTCAACTATATCATACATATTAAGAGCAACGATGGTTGGAATGTTAAGTTCTGTGATTTGAGTTGTTAAAAACAAACTGCGCCAAAGATTTGTAGAGTCAACTACATTAATTATTAAATCAGGTTTATTGTTGGTTAAATATTTTTTTGCAATCCTTTCTTCTGTTGTTGCCATTGAGAGAGAATAGATTCCCGGTAAATCTATAACCGTAATGTCCGGATTATCTATTAAAATACCACTAATTTTTTCTACTGTTACCCCCGGCCAATTTCCAACATGCTGATTTGAACCTGTAAGAGAGTTGAAAAGCGTAGTCTTACCGCTGTTTGGATTTCCTGCTAACGCTACTGTGATTTTCATTATATTTACTCCAAGTTTTTATATAATGATATGAATTTTTTATGTAATAAATGATTAAGAGGAAACAATACTTTGTTTCCTCTTAATTAAATATTAATTGAATTAATAACATATAACATATAGTACCTGCTCCGATACTAATTAACGTGTTTCTTTTCCATAAATGCAATGTTACAACAAGTATAATTGATATAAATTCAGGTAAACCGTGTGGGAAAGCAAGTGGGTTTACACTCCTCAAACAGTAAATTACAAGCATACCCATTACAGCACAAGGTAAAACACTGCTAAGATAAGAAACTATTCTAGGAGCCTTTTTATTTTCTGGAAATATCAAAAATGGCAAAGCCCTTGTTAAAAGAGTTACTACTGAAATAACAATTATTGTGATAATACTATGCATTGTTAGGCTCCTTTCTGCTTGAAAAAATTCCGAATACACACAAAGAAGCAGTGATTAATAACATAGAAGGAATTAAAAAATTATCTGTTCCGAAAATCATTAAACTAAAAAGCGAACAGCCAATACCGATTATAGCAGGTGTCAAATTGTCTTTTTTAAATAATTGTTCAATGAAAATAACAACAAACAGAGCAGTCATTGAAAAGTCAATTCCGGCGGTATTAAAAGTAATTGCAGAGCCAATAATTGAACCGATAACACTTCCTGATATCCAATAACATTGATTAAAAAGAGACACTAAAAAGTAGTATTTCTTTGAGTTGACATATTCTGGTGTATCATTGCATACAAGAGCATAAGTCTCGTCTGTTAGTGAGAATATCAGATAAAGTTTTTTAAACCCCATTCCTTTGTATTTTTCTAACATTGAAATGCCGTAAAACAAGTGTCTTGCATTTACAAGTAAAGTCATAATTGCACTTGAAATAAAAGATGCACCGTTTGAAAGTAGATCTACTGCAACAAATTGCATTGAGCCAGCATAAATTGAAAAACTCATTAAAAATGCCCATATAACAGAATAACCTTTACTTTCTAAAAGGATACCAAAAGCGGTGCCGAGCACTATGTATCCTGCCATTACTGGTAAAGTGTCTTTAATGACTTTTTTTACAGTATTGTCCATATTTTGTTTCCTTTAAATTATATTGATGTAATTATAGCATATAAATTATAAAAAACAAGGAAATTATATCTTGAAATTTTAAATACTGTATGTTATTATATAAAAAATGACAATGAGGAAGACAGTAAGCAGTTTTGAAGCTTCACAGCGAGCAGGGGATAGTGAAAGCCCTGTATCAGTAGGTTCTGTCTGAAAATCACTTCCAAGTCGCAGGTTGAACTAGCAGTAGACTTTGCCGGTTATTCTCCGTTATCGGAATTGTGCATGATGGTGCGCTATAATAGGTGGTTGTGAAACTTGGCTTTCATCCTGTTATGGATGAAGGCCTTTTATTATTTTTTGGAGGTATTGGAATGTATAACGAAGTACCGACAAATTTGAATTTTGTCGAGCGCGAAAAGAAAGTTGAAAAGTTCTGGCAGGACAACGATATTTTTGGTAAAAGTATTGAGTCTAAAGCAAAAGGAACACCGTATATTTTTTATGATGGTCCGCCAACTGCAAACGGCAAACCTCATATTGGTCATGTTCTTACCCGCGTAATTAAAGATATGATTCCCCGTTACAGAACTATGAAAGGCTGTATGGTTCCGCGTAAAGCCGGTTGGGATACTCATGGGTTGCCGGTTGAACTTGAAGTTGAAAAACTTTTGGGGCTTGATGGCAAAGAACAAATAGAAAAGTATGGATTAGAACCTTTTATTGCTCATTGTAAAGAGAGCGTTTGGAAATACAAGGGTATGTGGGAAGATTTTTCTCGTACTGTTGGCTTTTGGGCTGATATGGATGATCCCTACGTTACTTATCACAATAATTTTATAGAATCTGAGTGGTGGGCTCTCAAGAAAATTTATGATAAAAAACTTCTTTACAAAGGCTTTAAGATAGTACCTTATTGCCCTCGCTGTGGAACCCCTCTTTCATCGCATGAGGTGGCTCAAGGATATAAAAATGTAAAAGAGCGTTCTGCAGTTGTAAGATTTAAAGTAGTTAATGAAGATGCTTATTTTCTTGCGTGGACAACAACACCGTGGACATTGCCCAGCAACGTTGCTCTTTGTGTAAATCCTGATGTTGATTATTGTAAAGTAAAGGCAGTTGATGGTTATACTTACTATATGGCAGAAGCACTTCTTGATAAAGTTTTGGGTAAACTTTGTGAAGAAGGTGATGCTTATGAAATCATCGAACGTTATAAAGGTGCTGACCTTGAATTTAAAGAGTATGAGCCGTTGTTTGATTTTGTAAAGCCTGTTTGTGAAAAGCAAAATAAAAAAGGTCATTATATCACTTGTGATAGTTATGTTACAACAAGCGATGGTACAGGTATAGTTCATATTGCGCCTGCTTTTGGTGAGGATGATGCCAATGTCGGCCGTAAGTATGACTTGCCGTTTGTTCAGTTTGTTGACGGTCAAGGTAATCTTACAAACGAAACTCCTTATGCAGGAATGTTTGTTAAAGACGCAGACCCTGTTGTTTTAACAGATCTTGATAAAGTTGGCTTGCTTTTTGACGCACCTAAGTTTGAACATGATTATCCGTTCTGTTGGCGTTGCGATACACCTCTTATTTATTATGCAAGAGAATCTTGGTTTATCAAGATGACAGAAGTAAGAGATAACTTAATTAAAAATAATAATACAATTAACTGGATACCTGAAAGCATAGGTAAAGGTCGTTTTGGCGATTGGCTTGAAAATGTTCAGGATTGGGGTGTTTCTCGTAACAGATATTGGGGTACACCGCTTAACATTTGGGAATGTGAGTGTGGTCACTATCATTCAATCGGCAGTATAGAAGAACTCAAATCTATGTCAGATAACTGTCCTGATAACATAGAATTGCATCGTCCGTTTATTGATGCTGTTACAATTAAATGTCCTCATTGCGGACGACAGATGAAACGAGTTCCTGAAGTTATTGACTGCTGGTTCGACTCAGGCTCAATGCCGTTTGCACAGCATCATTATCCCTTTGAAAACAAAGAACTTTTTGAATCACAGTTTCCTGCTGACTTTATTTCTGAAGCGGTTGACCAAACAAGAGGCTGGTTCTATTCACTCCTTGCTATATCAACATTGATTTTTGATAAGGCACCTTTTAAAAATGTTATTGTTTTAGGTCATGTTCAAGACGAAAATGGTCAAAAAATGTCAAAATCAAAGGGAAATGCCGTCGATCCATTTGACGCACTAGAAACTTATGGTGCTGATGCAATACGTTGGTATTTTTATACTAACTCTGCACCGTGGCTTCCTAACAGATTTCATGGTAAAGCCGTAACAGAAGGTCAGCGTAAATTTATGGGCACACTGTGGAATACTTATGCTTTTTATGTACTGTATGCTCAAATTGACAAGTTTGATCCAACAAAATACAATCTTGAAGATTGCAAACTTACTGTTATGGATAAATGGTTGCTTTCAAAGCTTAATTCTATGGTTAAATCGGTTGATGAAAACCTTGGAAATTACCGAATTCCCGAAGCTGCACGTGCTTTGCAAGAATTTGTCGATGAACTTTCAAATTGGTATGTTCGTCGCGGTCGTGAGCGTTATTGGGTACAGGGTGAAACCGAAGATAAGACAGCAGCATATATGACATTATATACCGCTCTTGAAACAACAATTAAAGCAGCCGCACCGATGATTCCGTTTATGACAGAAGACATCTATCAAAATATCGTGCGCTCTGTAAATAAAAATGCTCCTGAAAGTATCCATCTTTGTGATTTTCCATTAGTTGATGAATCGAAAATCGATAAAGACCTTGAATATAGTATGGATAAAGTGCTTGAAATTGTTGTTCTTGGCAGGGCAGCCAGAAACGGTTCGAATATGAAAAATAGACAGCCGCTTGGTAAAATGTTTGTTAAGACTGAAAAGGCACTTGACAGCGTTTATGTTGATATAATTGAAAACGAACTTAACATAAAAGACGTTGAGTTTACTGATAAGGTGGATGAATTTGTCACATACAAATTCAAACCGCAACTTAAAACTGTTGGACCTAAGTATGGTAAACAGCTTGGCGAAATAAGAACGGCACTTTCTGAACTTGACGGCAATGCAGCTAAAAAAGATCTTGATCAAAGTGGAAGCATTACTTTACAACTTCCAAGTGGTAATGTTATTTTGCAAACAGAAGATCTTTTGATCGAAACAGAGCAGATGGAAGGCTTTTTTACACTTAGTGACAGAGGTGTTACTGTTGCTTTAGATATTAATTTGACTGATGAACTTGTTGATGAAGGTTTTGTGCGTGAGATTATTTCTAAAGTTCAGACAATGCGTAAAGAAGCAGACTTTAATGTTACAGATCATATCAATGTTACAATAAACGGGGAAGGTCACACAGTTGATGTTGCATCACGAATGGCAGATGACATTATGGGCGACACTCTTGCTGATAGTTTAAAAGTTACAGAGCCTTGTGGATACGTTAAAAGTTGGAATATTAACGGGGAAGATGTCACAATCGGCGTTGAAAAAGTATAAACCAAAAGACGATGAACAATTTTGTTCATCGTCTTTTAGTTTTATTTATTTTGATTTTCCTAAATAAGCCTCTTTGATTCGCTCATCTTTTAAGAGTTCAACGCCTGTTCCTTCCATTGTTACATTGCCAGTTTCAAGAACGTAGGCCTTGTCCGCAATTTTAAGTGCCATATTAGCGTTTTGTTCAATGAGTAAAACAGTAATGCCTTCTTTGTTAATTTCACGGATGATATCAAAAATACCTTTGACAACTAAAGGGGCAAGACCTAACGATGGCTCATCCATCATAATAAGTTTGGGCTTGCTCATTAATGCACGTGCAACTGCAAGCATTTGTTGTTCGCCGCCGGAAAGTGTACCAGCAAGCTGCCACGAGCGTTCTTTTAGGCGAGGGAAGAGCTTGTATGCATGCTCAATGTCGTCATTAATGTTATCTTTGCGTAGATACGCACCGACTTTTAAGTTTTCCAATACCGTAAGGTTTGGAAAGACTCGTCTGCCTTCGGGAACTAGTGTGATACCGCGGTTAACAATTTCATGCGGTTTTTTTGCAGTTATATCCTCACCGTATAAGCAGATTTTTCCTGATTGCGGTTTAACTGTGCCGGCAATAGCACGAAGAGTCGTACTTTTTCCGGCACCGTTTGCACCGATTAGTGTAACGATTTTGCCTTCTTCAACTTGGATGGATAGGTTTTTTACGGCGTTAATACCACCAAAAGATATTTGTAAATTTTCAATTGTAAGTATATTACTCATCATCAGCTACCCCCAAGTATGCATCAATAACGCGTTGATTGTTTTGTATATCACCGGGAACACCATCAGCTATTTTTTTACCAAAATCAATTACATAAATCCTGTCTGAAATATCCATAACAAGATTCATATGATGCTCAATTAAAAAAATTGTTAAATTTAAATCATCACGGATTTTCTTAATAAATTGTGTTAATTCTTCTGTTTCTTGAGGATTCATACCTGCTGCCGGTTCATCTAAAAGTAAAAGTGTTGGTTCAGTAGATAATGCACGAGCTATCTCAAGTCGTCTTTGCATACCGTAGGGGAGAGAAGTTGCAAGTTCATCCCTTACATCGTAAAGGCCAACAAGTTTTAGAAGATCGGCTGTTTCTTCACGCATTTTAACTTCTTCTTTTTTATTAAGCATAAATGTTGCTGTGAATATATTTGATGTTCGTCTTACGTGCTTTGCAACAAGAACATTTTCAAAAACTGTCATTGACTTGAAAAGTCTAATATTTTGGAAAGTTCTTGCCATACCTAATTTTGTTATTTTGTCCGGAGTGTTTTCGATGTTCTTAGCATATAAATCTGCATTTTCACCAAGGTATTGTTTTTTCATTTTACCAGATGGATGGCCTTGCGCGATAATCTTATCGTTAAAAACAACCTTTCCGTTAGTAGGTTGATAAACTCCCGTTACTGCATTAAAAACAGTTGTTTTACCGGCACCGTTAGGCCCGATAAGTGATACAATTTCACCTTCATTAATTACCATGCTTAAATTGTCTACTGCAACAACGCCTCCAAATTGCATTGTTACATTTTCAAGCGTTAATATATTTTTCATGACTTTTTATCCTCCTTCTTATGAAATTTAGAAGGTAGGGTTTTAAAGAAATTATAAATTCTGATAGTCGAAAATTCTTTGGTTCCCATTATACCTTGACGGAAAAACAGAACAACAATCATAATTATAATTGAAAATACAACCATACGGAAGCCGGATTTTAAAAGTGGAACTTGAAATGATCCAATAAACATTTCATTATCAAGAAATCTTAACCACCACTCTGAACAAGCAACATATAAAAATGAAGCCATCACTGATCCTGTTATTGAACCAATTCCGCCAATGACAACAATTAACAAAATTTCATAAGTCATCGCACTTTTAAAAGTATTAGCTTGAACGGTTGATTGGAACATAGCAAGCAGAGCACCACCTATACCTGCAAAAAATGAACTAATAATAAACGACATACGTTTGTGTTGTGCAAGATTAATGCCCATAGCTTCTGCGGCAATTTCATCATCGCGTATTGCTTTAAAAGCGCGTCCATAGGTTGATTTTACTAAAAGCGCAATTATTGCAATGCAAATTGACACTGCTATAAACGGGAAAACAAGTTCAAAATTTAAACCAATTGAATCTAGCTTCATATTTGAAAAGCCCGGAAAACCGCGCAATAGGTTTGAACCATTAGTAAGAGGTCCTAATTTATTGTATTGAATAATGGCCCTTATTATTTCAGCAAAACCAAGAGTAGCAATTGCTAAATAGTCACTTTTGAGTTTTAAAACAGGTAAGCCTATTAAAAATGCAAATAAAGCTGCAACAACACCTGCAATTATAATTGCAATAACAAAGGGTATAGAAAATTTAATTATTCCGCCGTCGTAGTACAAATATACATTTTCTCTTAATTCTGCAGGAATAGTAAGAATAGCATAGGTATACGCACCTACAAGCATAAATCCTGCTTGACCAAGTGAAAACAAACCTGTAAAACCATTAAGTAAGTTCATAGATACTGCGATAAGTGAGTAAACCATTCCTTTTTTCAACACAGTAAAAAGTATAGATGTTGATTCTACAAAAGTTTGTGTTATTATAATGCCAATAAACAGTGCGATAAAAAGCGCAATATTTATAAGTTTTATTGTTTTCTTATCCATAGTTTTATACCTTCTCCTTTGTTGTTTCGCCAAGCAAACCGGAAGGTTTGACAACTAATATAATAATCAATAATGCAAAAGTAAATGCGTCAGAGAAGGTTGTATAACCAAGTGCTTTTACAATGTTTTCGCAAATACCGATAATAAACGCACCTATAACTGCACCCGGAATTGAACCTATACCGCCAAAAACTGCTGCAATAAAAGCTTTTAGACCGGGCATTGCACCTACGGTCGGAGTGATTCCGGTATACGATGTAAAGAACAGCAGAGATGCAACTGCTGCCAAGAAGGAACCTATAATAAAAGTCATTGTTATAACTCTGTCTATTTTAATTCCCATTAACTGTGATGTTTCAAAATCGACTGAAACTGAACGCATTGCCATACCTATCTTAGTTTTCTTTATAAGAATAACCAAAGAAACGACTAAAACAATAGTCAATATAGGTGTGATAATATTAACGAGTTTAATTGATACCGAGCCCATTTGTATTATATTTGAAAGAAATGGAATGGTAGGGTATTGTTTTGCAAGGCCGCCGGTTGCGTACCATGCAACATTTTGCAATAGGTAGGAAACACCAATTGCCGAAATCATGACAGACATTCTCGGGGCTGTTCTGAGCGGTTTGTACGCTACACGCTCAACAAGTATACCGAGAGCTACCGTGATAATTATTGTAAAGGGAATTGAAATATAGAATGGCATTGTTGCAGATGTGTATACCATTACAAGACCTGCTACCATAAATATATCTCCATGTGCGAAATTGATTAATCTTAGTATACCGTATACCATAGTATAGCCTATAGCAATAAGTGCATATTGAGCACCATCTTGTAATCCGGCTACTAAGTAGGGTAATACTTTAGTTGAAAATAATCCTGCTTTGGCGCTTTCAGTTGCGGCACTCGCTACCAACGGAATTGACATTATAAATATTACTGTAGATAATGCAAGCAAGATCTTTAGTGTTTTTTTGCGAGTCATATATGCCTCCGTGAGAGTGAAAATAATAGGGCAGCGAGGAATTAACCTCGCTGCTCCTTTAAATCAATTAGTTAGATGCAATTGTTTGAACTTTGAGGAACTTAAAGAGACCTGTTTCGGTGTCAACACCTTTAATATATGCTGTGTCTCTTACGGCATCACCGATTTCGTCAAAGTAGATTGAACCGGTTACACCTTTAACTGCAACATCTGCAGTTGTAATAGTCTGTAAAGCTTCTTTTATTTTAACAGTATCTGTTGAGTTTGCTTTTTCAATAGCAGCAATTGCTGTGAGATATGAATCGTAACCGAGTGCAGAAACAGCTGCTACAATATCGTTACCGCCGTTATTTGTTAGGTTTTGTGAATCATTGTTAAGCCATGCTTTGAAACCTTTAACAAAATCTGCAGCAGAGGGATCTTCTTCGTCAAAGAATGTTGAAACAGAAATATCTATATTAGTTCCTTTTGATGCGTCAAGGATAACCGAACTTTCCCAAGTGTCACCAGCCATAAGTTTGTATGAAACTTTAGCTGTTGCGCATTGCTCGATTAAGAGAGATGCCATAGCAGTTGAAGTAGGAGCAAACATTACATCGGCATTAGCTGCTGTAGCATTTGCAATGTAAGAAGCAAAGTTTGTTGTACCTTCAGGGAACTCTTCGGCAATTACTTTTCCGCCAAGATCTTCAAATGCTTTTTTGAAATAGGTTCCAAGACCAGTTGAATAGTCATCACCAAGCTGTGTAAGAACATAAGCAGTTTTTGCACCAGAGTCTTTAGCATGGTTTGCCATAACTGTTCCTTGGAATGGATCAATGTAGCATACACGGAAATAAAATTCATTGTTTGATGTAACACCGGGGTTAGTACATGAACAACCAATTGCGGGGATTTTAGCTGCTTTGAAAATCTCGCCGCCAGCCATAGCGGCACCAGAACCGTATGTACCGAGAACAACAGCAACTTTTTGTGAAACAAGAGTAGAAGCAGCAGCGGGTGCTTTTTCTGCAGTTGTTTGATTGTCAACTTCTACAAGTTCAACCTTATACTCCTCACCGTTGATATTAACGGTAGGCTTTAGTGAATGTGCATAGCGAATACCTAGAACTTCTTGTTTACCGCCAGCAGCGTTGTCACCAGAAGCAGGTTCAAAAATACCTATTTTGATAACCTTTTCGCCGTTACCTGTTTCACTACCTGCGGGTTGTTGAGAGCAACCGGTAATCATAAATACAGCAAGTGTAAGGGCTAAAATTAGAGTTAAAATTCTTTTCATTTTAAAACCTCCTAAATAAATTATTGGTAATTAGTTTTTGAATAAATTGGAATTCTTATTCGTAAAATGTTAAAGAGGAGATTGATAAGCCAAAAGGGACGGACTTTTTGGCACAGAAAAAAATTTCAAGTCTTATCTTAATACATATAATAAGAGAAAGTGCCAAAGAGTCTGTCTCTTTTGGTTTAAGACGTTGTATTGATATGGGAATATTAGAAATGTTTTTAATTGCTATAGGCTTAGCAATGGACGCGTTTGCGGTTTC
>JAZQJA010000043.1:0-40916 GCA_045541455.1 Eubacteriales bacterium | reverse complement strand
CAGATGCTGATAAGATAAGCGGATACGCAAAAGAGGCTGTTACAGCTTGCCAGAAGGCAGGACTTGTAAACGGTATGGGTGACGGTACATTTGCACCTAAGGGCAAAGCAACCCGTGCTCAAGTTTCAAAAATCCTTGCTTACTTCCATATCGACTATATCGCATAATTCAATAAAAAACAGATGAGCATTTGGCGTGATACTCTTAACGGAGTATCACGCCAATTCTATTCGCCTGTGGCGAGTTCTATTGCTACGCAGTGTTATTCGGCTTATGCCGAGTGATATTTGCTTCGCAAGTTTATGGCGAATAGAATATCACTGAAGCCGTAAGGCTTCAATATCACTTTCTTTTAAAATATCTCGCCATAGGCGAGGAATTTTCAAAGAAAATATCACGCTGACTTTAGTCAGCATATCACATATCAGAAAAACAGAAAGAGAAGACTCGTTAAGATACGAATCTTCTCTTTTCTGTTGCTCTGTGGGTTTGGGCTACTGCCCAAGTGCATTTGTGCATACAAATGCGATGCTGGTTCTTAACAGTGACTACAAATTCTCCGATAAGAACAACACACTTTTTGCTCATCTGTTTTTAAATTAAAAAAGGTACTGTAAAAAACTATCGGTTATTTACAGTACCTTTTTTATAATAAATTATTCATCCCAATTGTGATAAACATTCTGAACGTCGTCGTTATCTTCTAACGCTTCGAGTAATAAATTCATAAACTTTATATCATCTTCGTTTGTAAGAGATACATAGTTTTCAGCCATACGTGTAATTTCGGCGGTTTCAAAACTATAGCCTGCATTTTCAAGTGCCATACGTACAGTAGAAAAGTTTTCAGGAGAAGTGATGATTTCATAAATGTCATCTTCAACATTAAAGTCATCAGCACCGGCATCAAGTGCTGCCATCATAAGTTCATCTTCACCAGCTTTTGATTTGTCTATAACAATGGCGCCACACTGTTTGAATTGCCAAAGCACACTTCCCGAAGTACCTAGGTTGCCGTGAAATTTATCAAAATAGTGTCTAAGGTCACCTGCAGTACGGTTTTTATTATCGGTTAAGCACTCAACAACAACGGCAACACCTGCAGGACCATACCCCTCGTAAATGTTATTTTCATAACTTTTGCCGTCACCGTCGCCGGCACCTTTTTTGATAGCGCGTTCGATATTGTCGTTAGGCACATTTGCTGCCTTTGCTTTAGCAATTGCATCGGCAAGGCGTGAGTTTGAAGCAGGGTCCGGACCACCTTCTTTAACAATTACCATAATTTCGCGTGCCATTTTGGTAAATACCTTTGCACGCTGTGCGTCGGTTTTACCCTTTTTATGCATTATATTTTTCCATTTAGAATGTCCTGACATATCTATTACCCCTTTGGTAAAATATTTTCCAAACGTAAATTATAGCATAAAAAAACCGAGCGGTCAATACCGCTCGGCATATTTATAAAGTCTTATGCTTTTTCTTTTTTATCTGTAATAACCTTAATTAATAATAAGGTAGCAATCATAAGCACTATTGAAATGGGAAGCACAATCCATGCGTTGCGTACAAAGCCTGCAATAATATAACTTACAAACGATACGCCGGCAACAGTAAGTGCATAAGGCAATTGTGTTGAAACGTGGTTTATGTGGTTGCAACGTGCACCGGCTGACGCCATAATTGTTGTGTCTGAAATAGGTGAGCAGTGATCACCGCAAACAGCACCAGCCATACAAGCTGATACAGCAATTATTGTGATTGCACCGTCTGAACCACTAAATACACTTAGAACGATTGGAATGAGTATACCAAATGTACCCCAAGATGTACCGGTTGCAAAAGAAAGTCCAACAGCAATAAGGAATATAATTGCCGGAAGCATGTACTGTAAGCCTGCAGCCGAACCTTCAATAAGCTGAGAAATGAATATCTTAGCGCCAAGGCTGTCTGTCATTGTTTTCAATGTCCAAGCACAGCAGAGAATAAGGATGGCAGGAACCATTGCTTTAAATCCTTCGGGGATTGAGTCCATGCAATCTTTAAAGGAAATAACACGGCGGCAAAGATAGAATATAACAGCAAATACAATTGTAATAAACGAACCGTAAACAAGGCCGACCGAAGCATCACTATTAGAGAATGATGTAATAAAATCGTGATAAGCCCCTGAATCAACAGTAAAGAAACCACCCGAGTAAATCATTCCGATTACACAAGCAATAACAAGGAAGATAACAGGAATTACAAGGTCGATAACTCTGCCCTTTGTGTTTACATTTGTTTCTGTATTGTCTTCAAATTCATTTCCGGTTGTAAAAATGTCACCGTTTATAGCATTAAGTTCGTGCTTTTTCATAGACCCAAAATCAAATTTAGTAACAGCCAAAACTATCATCATTACGATAGTTAAAAGCGCGTAGAAGTTAAAAGGTATTGCTTGAATGAATAGTGACATACCGCTTTCGGCGCCTGCACCCTTTGCAAAACCTGCAACAGCAGCAGCCCATGACGAAATGGGAGCAATGATGCATACAGGTGCTGCAGTGGCATCTATGAGATAAGACAACTTAGCGCGTGAGATATTTTGTTTGTCTGTTACAGGGCGCATAACCGAACCTACTGTAAGACAATTGAAATAGTCGTCTATGAATATAAGGCAACCAAGTAAAATTGTTGCAAGTTGTGCACCAACACGTGATTTAATGTGCGTTGCAGCCCATCTTCCAAAAGCAGCAGATGCGCCTGTTTTGTTCATCATTGCAACAAGAGCACCAAGCAGTACAAGGAATATGAGAATACCGATGTTGTACGCGTCGGCAACAGAACTGATAAATCCGTCGCTGAACACATGTACTACAGTAGCCTCAAAGTTAAATCCTGCATAAATGATACCGCCTGATAGGATACCGATAAACAGTGAAGAATAAACTTCTTTGGTGATAAGGGCCAAAATAATGGCGATAAGAGCGGGAAGAAGTGACCAGAATGTTGCGTATGTACCAACCGACTCACGAACTGTTGCAAGTGCAACCTCAATGTTTTGCTCAAAGTTTGTGTCATAAGTAAGGTTGTCAGCATACGAATCAACATACGCCTGAGCAGATTCACTGTCAGATAAATCGTACTCTATTGTTTCACCGTCAATTTCAACCGAAACTACGGTGCTTGCAGCAACCGCTGCGCTGTCTTCTTGTCCGTCAGCAAAAGCCGAGGTAACAAAAAGCGACATTACAACAAGTATTGCTGCGATGAGCATGAAAAGCTTTTTGTTTTTCATTTTTCTCTCTCCTTTATTTTATGTGATAATATTAGCGTAAAATTTACAGTTTGTCAATATTTGCGGTTGATTATAATTAAAACTTACCTTATAATTATATTATAAGGAGAATGTTATGACTGAGAAACTTTATGATATAAATCCATATATACAAAATTTCAGTGCAAATGTGCTGTCTTGCACTAAAGATAACGATCGTTTTGCAGTCGTGTTGGATAAGACGGCGTTTTTCCCAAATGAAGGCGGACAAAAGTGTGACACCGGCACTATCGGTACTGCGCGTGTCTTTGATGTTGCCTTAAACGGCGACACTATTGTTCATTATACCGACGCTTCGGTTCAGGGTTGTGTAGAGTGCGCGCTTGATTTTGAACCGCGCCTTGATAAAATGCGTCAACATAGCGGCGAGCATATTTTGTCGGGTGTAATACATCGTCTGTTCGGGTATGACAACGTCGGTTTTCATCTTTCTTCAGATGATGTGACTTGCGATTTTAATGGTCCGCTTACTCCGTCTCAATTGGACCTTGCAGAAACGCAAGCAAACGCCGCCGTAGTTCAAAATTTAAAAATCAGCAGTTATTACCCCGATGCACAACAACTAAAAACTCTTGACTATCGCAGTAAATCTGAAATAACAGGTAATGTTCGTATTGTAGAAATAGAGGGTGTAGATTTTTGTGCTTGTTGTGCACCTCACGTTGCTTTTACCGGAGAAGTAGGACTTATAAAGATAACCGAATTCCAAAACTATAAAGGTGGTATGCGCCTGCACATTGCGTGTGGCGAACGTGCTCTGCGTGACTATCGGATAAAAACAGAAAACCTTGCCCGTATTGCAAAAATACTATCGTCGGGTAAAAACAATGCGGCGGATTTCTTTGATAAATATGTAAACGATACCGCACAGTTGAAAATTCAAATTTCAAATTTAAAACGCGAACTTATTTTGTATAAAGCAGCCTCTGTGTGTCGAACAGATGGCGATATAATTATCTTTGAAGACGGACTGGATATGAATGCACTTCGTGCCTATGTAAATGCCGTTGCCGATAAATGCGGCGGTATTTGTATGGTGCTTAGCGGTCAAAACGCTACCTATTCGTTTGTTGCATTATCAAAAACAGTAGATATGAATAATATTAAACATTTGCTTTCAAATAAACTCGGTGCGCGTTGCGGCGGTAATGATAAAATGATACAAGGCACAATCCCTGCCAATAAAGAACAAATAGAAACAATAATAAAATCACGAGCCTAAACTCGTGATTTTTTGTTTAATAATATAATTGCAAACAAAATCAATACAATCCCTAAAACTCCAAGCGCATTTGGAAACTCTTTATAAATAATTGTACCAAGTATTGTTGCAGTCATTGGTTCAAGAGTCGCCATAACAGATGCACTTCCCGCTTCAATGTGCTTAAGTCCAAAGGTGTATAGCGTGAAGGGCAATACCGCCGTAATAAGCCCGGCAAGAACGCTTAATAATAAAGATGTGTAGCCCGAATTGTTTAAAGTTGTAAAAACAGCTGCGGGATTGGATAGACAGGCAGATGCAATTGCGGCAAAAATAAAACACCATGTAGTAACTGTAAGACTACTGTATTTTTCGAGCAATTTTTTGCTAAAAATACTGTAAGATGCGTAGGTGATTCCTGATAACAGCCCGAAAAGTACACCTAAACCCGACACTTTTCCGCCAAGCCCTGCCACAAAAATGCAACCTATAAAAGCGACGATAAGTGCACATACTTTTGTTACGGTTATCTTCTCTTTGTAAAAAAATGCGGCGGCAACGGTCACATAAAAAGGTGATGTGTAAAGCAATATTGCTGCAACAGACATTGATGATAATTCAATAGATTTGTAATAAAACGCACACATTGCAAATACAGAAACCGAACCGGTCACCATAAATAACGGCAAATCTTTCAAATCTATGTAAAACCCTTTTCTATCCTTTATAAATAATACAATGACCAGTATAATTGATGCCGATAACAACCGAACAAACGCCACATTGTTTGTTGACAGACCAAACTGCGACAGTTCTCGTACAAATACACCCATAGTACCCCACAGCAGTGCTGATAAAAACACCGCCGCTGTTGCAATTTTTTTCATAATACACCCTTCTTTTTGATAATACCCTAAATTATATCACGATTTATTAATTAATCAACAATAATTGGTAAATGCCTTTAATTTAATTTATGATATTGACTTAATTTTAATAAGGTGATATAATTTACTAAATATATTGGATAATTGTTTCTTATAATGAAAAAACAGAGGATTAAATGGATAATAATATTAATAAAAACGACATTTTGACAGAAATAGATTTAATGCGTATTGTCAAGGCTCTGCTTAGTAAGGCATGGGTGCTTGTAATTTCTGCTGTGGTGTGTGCAGTGTCTGCATTTGTTTATACAACGAATTTTGTTACACCTCTTTTTAAATCTTCTGCATTGTTTTATGTAAATAACAGCTCGGTGTCAGTGGGAAGTGCATCACTCAGTATTTCGTCAAGTGACATTGTTGCTTCTAAAAACCTTGTAAATACATATATAGTTATATTAAATTCACGTGCTTGCTTAAACGATGTTATCGATTATGCAAATCTTGATTATACATACGGCGAACTTAAAGGTATGATTTCTGCGGCTGACGTTAATGAAACCGAGGTTTTTAAAGTAGAGGTTACAAGCGCAAACGCTGAGGAGGCAGAACGTATAGCAAATGCAATTGCGTATATTCTGCCCAAACGTATATCTTCAATTGTTGAGGGCACCTCTGCAAAAATTGTTGACTATGCCGTTGTACCTTCTGCTCCCAGTTCACCAAGCACATCAAAAAACACACTGCTCGGCTTTGTAATAGGTATTTTGCTAAGCGCTGCAGTTATAGTTGTAATACAAGTGTTTGATGTAACAATCCGTTCGGAAGAAGATATAGAACGCCGTTGTAAATACCCCATTCTTACTGCCGTTCCTAATCTTAATTCAAATAAACATAAGAAAAAAACCCGTAATGATAAATACGGTTACTATTCATATCTTGAAAAGTCAATCGGTTCAGATGCTACGACAGTTAAAATGCGCAAAAGCAATTTTGTTGGTAAAAACATCAGCTTTGCCGCATCAGAAGCATATAAATTGCTTCGCACAAAAATACAGTTCTCGTTTGTAGACGAAGAATTGACCTGCCCTGTCATAGGTGTGTCAAGCGCCATGGCGGGTGAGGGTAAAAGTTTGTCTTCGTCAAACATTGCTTATACATTGGCGCAACTTGAAAAGAAGGTATTGCTTATCGACTGTGATATGCGCCGTCCTTCACTTTCAACAAAACTTCCCATTCAAAAAACTCCCGGCCTTTCCAATTACCTTATTGGTCAAATCGGAATGGACACGCTTGTTCAAACATGTAAACTTGACACACAAGAAGGGTTTGATGTAATAGCATCGGGTAGAAACCCGCCAAATCCAGTCGAACTGCTAAGCTCGACAAAAATGGAAAAAATGATAAACCTTCTGCGTAAATATTACGACTATATCATTCTTGACTTGCCGCCTGTCGGCGAAGTTTCAGATGCACTTGTTTTAACAAAACTAATAGACGGTATGATACTTGTTGTCCGTCAGGATTACTGTAACGGCATTGTACTTTCAAATGTTGTAAAACAGTTTGAGTTTGTTGACTCTAAAATACTTGGTATTGTTATGAACTGTGCAAGTGAAAGCATTGGCAGATACGGCTATGATAAAAAATACTATGGTAAATACGCAGCTTATAGCGAGCCTGCTAAAAGGACAAGAAAGCGTAAAAAACTTTTTTAAGTAAGGTGTATTTTAAATTACTATGACTGTGATAGATTTTCATACGCATATTCTGCCTAATATTGATGATGGCAGCGAATCGGTTGAAAACTCAATCGCAATGCTTCGTTTACAAAAAAAACAAGGTATTGACCATGTTGTTTTAACCCCTCATTTTTATGCACGACACAACTCGCCGGAGCGGTTTTTGCAAAAACGCCTGCACGCGTTGGAACGAATGCGAAACGCACTTGATTCAGCCGACGGCCTTCCGCGAATTTCACTTGGCGCAGAAGTTCACTTTTTTGAAGGAATAAGTGATTTCGAAAAATTGTACGATATGCGAATTACCGGTACAAACAGCGTTCTTATAGAAATGCCAAACACTGTGTGGTCACAGCGCATTTTAGATGAACTTGAGGATATTCCGTCAAAACTTCACATCACACCAATTATTGCGCATATAGATAGATATATAAGTCCTTTTAACACAAAAGGCATCCCCGAAAAATTATCTCACCTGCCTGTACTTGTTCAGGCAAATGCAGATTTTTTTATAAATCGTTTCACAAGCAAACTTGCATTAAAACTGCTTAGTGAAAACAAAATTCAGCTTCTCGGTTCCGACTGTCACAACCTAAAAGACCGTCCGCCAAACCTTGATGCAGCACTTAGGATTATAGAACGTTCACTCGGGACTTCGGCTATTGCTAAAATCAATGCCCTCGAGCAAAAGCTGATGTCCGTACCGCGTTCTTAAATCATATATTATGTTTAAAAAATTTTTAATAGGAGACGAGTTAAAATGAAAAAGGCAATTTCAATCCTGCTTGTAGTGTTAACAATGTTTACTCTTACAGTAAACGCTCTTGCAGCAAGTTCTGACTTTGTTCCCAGTATAACAAATAAGGGCGCACCTGAGCTTGTTTACACTACAGACGACAGCGGTAATAAAGTTATCGGTTATGTAAAGGATGAAAATGGCACAGTTCTTTCAACAGAAAAGGACGAATGTGTTGTAATCACATCTGTTTCAGACGCTGATGGCTCAAAAGATATTCCCGCTGATGCAAAGGCTGCTTTAAAGGCAGCTTATGATCAACTCACAAAAACTGACGTTAAACTTTCAACAGCATGTCCTGCTCTTAACGATGTTGTTAAAAAGGCTCTCGGCGAATACAAAAACGCTGATAACCTTATCGTAAAGGACCTCTTTGATGTTTCAGTTCTTTGTGAAGACCTTAAAACAACACATCTTCCCAAAGAAGGCACAACTTTAGCACTTACCTTTAAACTCGGTATTGCAAAAGACGCTTTTGTTACAGCAATGTCGTATAAAAACGGTGCTTGGAACGTTGTTGACACAGTAAACAACGGTGACGGTACAGTTACAGCGACGTTTGAACACTTCTGCCCCGTTGCTTTCCTTGTTGAAGATACAACAACTCCTTCAACTGGTGATAACTCAAACAGCTACCTTGCAGTTTGGTACGCAGTAATGGCAGTATCACTTGTTCTTGCAGTAGCACTTGTTGTAGTTTTCCGTCGTAAAAAGGTAAACTAATTTCAAAAAGATAAAAGAGAGGGTTTGCGTATGAAACATACAAGAAAAACAAGCCCTGTACTAGTGGTGGCGTTTGCTTTACTTGTTGCAGTAATGGTTTTTTGCGGTTATAAAATTATAACAATCACAAACAACAATATTACGACAGAACCGTTAAATCCCACCAATGTTTCCAAAACAATTGTTCGTAACGGTGTTGAGTACTTTCCGCGTCAGGACATCAACGTGTTTATGCTTTTGGGCATAGATAAAGAGGGCCCCGTTACAGCCAGCAATTCATACAATAATGACGGCGCGGCAGATATGATAGCACTCGCGGTGTTTGACGAAACAGCTAAAAACTATTCGGTTTTGCTGCTCAACCGCGATACCATGGTAACCTTGCCCGTTCTTGGTGTAAACGGCAGTCCCGCCGGTACAATTACCGGTCAACTCGCCCTTTCGCATACTTACGGTAAAGGTGTAGAAGATAGTTGTGAAAATGTTAAAAAAGCCGTTTCCGACTTTCTTTACGGCATAACTATCGACCATTATATTTCTATGAATATGGATGCTATATCCCTGCTTACCGATGCTGTTGGCGGCGTTAAAGTTACAGTTACGGACGATTTTTCGGCAGTAACGCCTTCAATTCCGCTTGGTGAAACGTTGCTAACCGGCGACCTTGCAACAACGTTTGTAAGGGGCAGAAAAAATGTCGGCAACCAACTAAACATCTCGCGAATTGACCGTCACAAGCAGTTTATTAATGGTTTTATGCAAGCCTTTAATACAAAACTTAACCAAAGCGACAGTTTTGTTATAAACGCATATCAATCCGTACAAGACTATATTGTGACAGATACAACTGCCACGGCTTTAAGTTCAATGCTAAGTCAGTATAAAGACTACGAACTTAAAGAAATTATAACGCCGGAAGGTGAAAACAAATTTACCGGCGACTACCTTGAGTATTATGTTGATAAAGACAAACTTGACACACTTGTGTTAAATTTGTTTTACGCTGAAAAATCAATATAACACTAATCACATTTTTTAAATTTTAAATAATGTAAAAAAATAATTTATAAAGGAGATACAACAATGAGCAAGAAAATAAACCGCGTTTTATCCTTTGCTCTCGCCATCCTTATGGTAATGTCAATGGCGTCTGTGTTTACATTCACTGCATCAGCTCAAGCAGTTGACTTTAAAACAAACTATGTTTGTTCAGACGGTAACGACACTATCAAAAACACAGCTGTTTTGCTGTACGATTCGTCGGCTACAGTTGATGGCACAACAGTAACAGCAACTTGGGAAGATACAGAATACACTTTCACCATTGGTGAAAATGCATTTGCTTCACTTACCGACATTGAAACAGCCATTACAAACGGCACTATTGCGGCAACACCTCAGGTAATCGTTCCTTCTTGGAATGGCGTACTTGCCCCAACAGTTTCTATGAAGTTCTATGCTCCCAACTGGAACACCTGTCCTTATGTAAGACCGGCAGATTGGACAGCACTTAAATACGGCACTACAGCATGGACAGCAAATGAAACTTATCACAACCGTGCTAGTAATGCTATAATAACAAGATTGCATATAACTGCTAGTGTTACTGGCGCTTTGGAATGTTATGGCTTCCAATTTTCGCATAGTACAAGTAATACTTATCCTGTTGATGATAGAAACCGTACCGAAGCAGCTCAAATCGTTATCAAAAACTGTTTCTCAAACCAAATATACTCATCTTATTATTTCTATAATGGAAAATGTTCGGCCAATCAAATTGCGGATCTTGCTAACAACTCGCTTCTTATCGAAAATTTGTGGTTAGCTGATAATGACACTGATGCAAACGTTAGAATTGTGGGCGAGTTTATGCCTCATAATACCGTAATTAGAGGTATGTATATAGATTCATCTGTAGGAAATAAACTTGCGGCTTCAAGTACAAATTATATTAAAACCCTCACCGGTTCCTCGCTTACCTTTGAGGGCTGTTATTTCCCTTCAACAACCAATGGTCACTTTGGTTTACAAGGTGCCAGTTCTAATAGTGGTGCAATTGACTCGGGTAAAACTAGAGAAGTAGTTTTAAGAAACAATGTCTTTAATGATTTTGCAAGTACAACAGGTTATTTCCTGTGGCTTGATGAAGCAGACCATTCTGGCATTACAGTTGAAGATAACTATATTATTTATCCAAATGCAACAACAACCGGTGTAGGTTTATTTAAGGATTACGGTTCTGGCTCTTCTGCCAGAGCAGACGGTTCAGTTAAAATTATCAATAACAAAATAATTGGTATTGCAAACAATTTTGCTGTCTCTAATTCTAGTGATAAACTTGACATTTATGGCAACTTCTATCTGCCTACATACACTGCTGATTATCAATCTGCAACAGGTCAGGCAATAACTGCAGCAAACGGCTTATCCGGTGATACATGGTATTGGTTTGATTATGCTATGACACAACGCAGTGACGTTCTTGCTTATGAACTTGCCGGTGCGGCGGGAACAGAAGATATTGTTGAAATTGACAACACTAACAAGATTATTGATTATATAGTAAAATCAAACGATTATACAACACTTTCTGGTGACACCTATACAATCGATACCGACTTTATTACTGCAACAGCAGGTTATACATTAAAGTTTGGTGAAACTGCACACGGTGAAACTATTAATGTTACAAAAACAGGCATTACAGACGAATTTACATTTACCATCAGCAATCCTGCAAACACCTTAACTGAGACATGGACTGTAAAAATGCATTATCTTGCAGATGTTGAACCGTTTAATGAAGGTTATTCAAATTCAACTATTCAAAACACTGCAGTATTGCTTTACGATGATTATTTATTTATTGAAGGCACAACAATTTATGAAGAGTGGGAAGGCACAGTTTACTCCTTTGAACAGGGTGTAAATGCTTTTGACAGTATTAACGCAATCCCTGCAAACTCACAGGTACTTGTTCCTTCTTGGAACGGAAGTTTTAACATTACAAAACCGATGAAATTTTACGGTGTTAACTGGAACACCGCTCCCTTTAACCGTCCCGACGGCGAAAACTGGAGTGCTGTTAAATCGGGTAGCACCGCATGGACTGTAAACCCCAACTTTGATACTACAAGTTCTGTTGCTACCGCTATCACAGTTGCAACTGATTTTGAAGGCGGCGCACTTGAATTTTACGGTTTCTATATAACCGGTAAAATTACCGATTCAACCAGAACAAATGGTGCAAACATTGTACTTAAAAATATCTACCATAAAGCAAATACTCACCTTATAGATTTTGGCGGTAATATTGGAACAACCATTGCAAATAATAACCCCAGCCTTACAAAACAAAATAACTCAATTTTACTTAAAAACTATTATGCTGTAGGAACAAAGGCAAACACCAAGTTTATGTCACGCTATGTTCCGCATTCAACAACGCTTGACAGTGTATGGGTAGACTTTACAAATCTGTATTATCAAAACTGGATTAAATTTGCAAAAACTGATACAGAGTACATCTGGAAAAACTCATACCTTACAGGTTATTCAACGGCAAGTGGCAATCCTTTGAACTTCCAGGGTATAGCAAATCAGCTTGACGCTTCTTTAACTGCGACACTTGAGTTTTCAAACAACACGTTCTATAACTTCTCAGCATCCACTGTTGTAGACGGTGTTTTCTCTGTAATCAAATGGGAGTCACGTTCATTTTCAGCAGTTAAGTTCCACGACAACTATGTTGCAGCTCCTGCTGCTACAACAGTTAAATTCTTCGACCAGACACATACCAAAAACGCAAAACGTCAACCGGGCGCTGTATCTATTACAGGCAACATCTTTAACGGTATGCAAGATGAGATTGTAATGAAGTATCTGGGTGCTGATGGTACGCCTTATGCCGACACCGATGCAGTTGAGATTCAAGGCAACTTCTTGCTTACAACTTATACTGCAGATTATGCAAACGCAGAAGGTGAAATGCTTAAAGTTGAAGATCCGCTTACTTACCACGAAGACCGTTGGTATTGGCTTGATGCTGCTATGACAAGAAAAGCAGTTGTTGCTATTGGTGATACAGGTTATGAAACAGTGGCACAGGCTAATGAAGATGCTAAAGCCGGTGATACAATCTTCTTACTTACCGACGCTACAACTGATGTTCTCACTCTTACAGCAGGTGCAAACTTTGACCTTAACGGTTTTGATTTAACTGCAACAACCGGTTTTGTATCAACAAACGGTTCACAGGTTACAGGTGACGGCGCTATTATGTCAGATAATGTTGTAATTGCAGCTCAAAACACACTTGTTCCTGTTGCAATTGACGGCGGTTACAAATTTGCTGCTGTTACTATGAACACCAAAGTTCAGGTTGCAAATGACAGCCAGTTTAAGCTTGCTTTCAGACCTGATGTTGTAAGTTATGCAAACACTGTTGATGTTTACGGTAATGTAAATAACAACTTTGCAGTAGAACTTGAAATTGCTTGGGAAGGCGGCTCTAAAACAGTTACTGTAAATCCCGAACTTTTGGCAAAGGTTTACAGCGCTGAAGGCCTTGAGTTAAAACGTGCACTTGTAATAAACGTTATAAACTTTGCTGATATCGAATCAGCAGTTACCCTTACTGTTAACCTTACACTAAATAATGTTGTTGTTTCTTCAACAACACAAACAGTTAAAGAAGCAACTGTTTAATACAGCTAAAGGAGATATATAAACAATGAAAAAAGAATATTTAAAACCCGAAGCTGAATTAATCAGCTTCCGTGCAACAGAAAGCATTGCAACAATTGAAGATGAAGATGCAGATATCACTGTTGAATCAGGCATTGAATTCTAAAATGCATTTCTAACTTGTCTATAAAAAAAGAGCGTATCTTATGATACGCTCTTTTTATTATTAAATCGGGGTTTAATTGGCTCCACTTGTCAGGGCATCTATTAGTAAATTTGATTGAGGAAGTAAAAAACACTTTCAAACGAAAGTGTTTTTTTAAAAATTATTTTAAGTCTTTATCATTAGGATTAATCATAGTTAGCGCAATTCTGTGCTTTTCAACATCGACAGATACAACCCATACCTTCACAATATCACCAACACTTAATACTTCGGTTGGATGCTTTATAAAGCGCTTTGTTATGCGTGATATATGCACAAGTCCGTCTTGATGCACACCAATGTCAATAAATGCACCAAAATCAATAACGTTGCGAACTGTACCACAAAGCTCCATGCCCGGCTTTAAATCTTCCATACCCAGAATATCTGTTCTCAGCATTGGTGCAGGCAACTCGTCACGCGGGTCACGGTTTGGACGCATAAGCTCGTTTATAATATCCCTTAGTGTTACCTCACCAACATTAAGTTCACTTGCAAGTTTGTCAATGCCAAACTCATTGGCAAGATCCATAAGTTTTGAAAAATCACCGTTTTTAATTTCAAACTTGTCTATAAGTCCTTTTGCAGCGGCATAACTTTCAGGATGAACTGCTGTGTTGTCCAGCATATTTTTGCTTTCCGCCACCCTTAAAAAACCTGCACACTGCTCATAAGCACGCGGACCGAGTTTTGGCACCTTTTTAAGTGCTGCACGTGATGTAAAAATACCGTTTTGCTGGCGGTATTCAACAATGTTTTTTGCAAGCGCCGGTCCAATGCCCGAAACTCTGGAAAGTAACGGTGCCGAAGCTGTGTTGAGGTCAACGCCGACAGAGTTAACGCAATCTTCAACAACGCCGTCAAGTGCGTCTGATAACTGTGCTTGCGGCATATCGTGCTGGTATTGTCCAACACCTATAGATTTAGGGTCAATTTTAACAAGTTCGGCAAGCGGATCTTGTAAGCGCCTTGCAATTGATACAGCAGAACGGAGAGAAACATCAAATGTTGGAAATTCTTGTGCACCCAGTTTAGATGCCGAATAAACCGACGCACCCGCTTCACTTACAACAATATATGAAACCTTTTCATCAATTTCCGATATAACCTCGGCAGCAAACACTTCGGTTTCGTGTGATGCGGTGCCGTTTCCTATAGCAACAACCGTAACGCCGTGCTTTTTAATAAGTGCTTTAACAGTTGCCTTAGCTTGCTCCACACGGTTAAATTGTGGTACAGGGAAAATAACACCCGTATCAAGCACCTTGCCGGTACCGTCAACAACAGCCACTTTACAACCGGTTCTGTAACCGGGGTCAAGACCTAAAGTAACACTGTTTTTTACAGGTGGCTGCATAAGTAACTGCCGCAAGTTTTGTGAGAATAGTTTGATAGCACTGCTTGAGGCGGCATCGGTAAGCTGGGCGCGTATTTCACGCTCAACAGCAGGGAATATAAGTCTGTCATAAGCGTCTTGGGCTGCGGCCTTTACAAACTCAGATGCTGCGCCAGTACCTGTTACATGTCCTCTGCACACAATTTCAAGTGCGCGCACTCTGTCAAACGCTATTGTGACCTTTAACATCTTTTCGCGTTCGCCGCGGTTTATTGCGAGAATTCTGTGCCCCGGCACTTTACGAATAGGTTCACTGTATTGCGCGTACATCTCATAAACACCTATGTCATCCTCGGTGCCTACAGTGCTTATTTCACCGTGTGCTGTGCAAACAACACGCAAACCGCGGCGTACAGCCGCGTCATCCGATATCATTTCTGCAATAATATCTGATGCACCTGCAAGTGCAGCTTCGGCACTGTCCACACCAAGTTCGTCGTTTATATATTGATTTGCAAGAGTGTCAATATCACATCCCTGTTCCTGCTTATAAATTTCAAGGGCAAGCGGTTCAAGCCCGCGCTCTTTTGCAATTGAAGCGCGCGTTTTACGCTTTGGTTTGTACGGACGGTAAATATCTTCAATCTCAGTTAGTGTTTTTGCGCTGTCAAGTGCCACAGCAAGTTCGTCAGTCATAGCACCCAACTCTGTTATAGTGTTTATAACTTTTTCACGCTGTGCTTCGAGATTTCTTAAATATTCAAGTCGTTCGTGTAACTGTCTTAAAACCTGATCATCAAGCGAGCCTGTAACTTCTTTTCTGTATCTTGCTATAAACGGGATTGTATTACCCTCGTCAATAAGCTTTACAGTGTTTTCTACATTTTTAACATTAATTGAAAGTTCGCTTGCAAGTGTGCTTATAATATCCATTGTTTCCCTCATTCAAAATATTTTGCTAAATCTTCAACTGTGTTAAGTATAGCATTAACAGAGCATTTTGTAAACTCTTGGGCACTACCGTATCCGTACAAAACTGCAATGCAGTCAATGCCGTTGTCTTTTGCCCCGTCAGCATCATAATGTCTGTCACCAACCATAACACATTCGCGTTTATCCAGCGAGTATTCGTTTATAACTTTTTCAATTACTTGAGCTTTTGTCATATCCTCGCGTGAAAGCGGTATTCCGCATACACGCTCAAAATACTTGTATAATCCAAAATGCTTTAATATATCCACCGCAAATAGTTCGGGTTTACTTGTTGCAACAAACAGTTTGTATCCACGGTTTTTTAGAGATTTAAGCATATCTTCAATGCCGTCATAAACCACATTTTCAAACTTACCCGTCACTGAAAAATAACTTCGATATATTTCTATCGCTTTATCACATTGATCTTTGTCAAACCCGTAAAACTTGGCAAACGAGTATGAAAGGGGAGGACCGATAAATTTGCACAGACTGTCAAGGTCTAAAACCTCAATACCAAAATGTTTTAACGCATACGCCACCGATTTTGTAATGCCAACCTTTGGGTCGGTAAGCGTTCCGTCAAGATCAAACAGAATGTTGTTATATTTCATATTACCACCGTAATGTTATTTTTTTATATTTAGTCGTCTTGCAATGTATACAATAGGTGTGTCAAGCAGGCTTGTTACAATGAAAATTGCATATCCAGATACAATGATGCTAAAAATAGTTTTTATTGGGTACACACCGTAAAATGCGGCAAAATTGAAAAGTATACTGTTAAGCAACTGAGACATAAGTGTTGCAAGGTTGTTTCTAAGCCATAAAAACTTTTTTCTGTCGCCCCATATCTTTGTTGTCTTGTCCCATATAAAATGATATAAGAAAACGTCAAACAACTGAACAATTGCATAAACTGCAATGCTGGATAGCATAAGACGCGGCGTGTTTTTAAACACACCCACAATATGCGGCATAACCACATCACTTGATGCTGGTATAAATTTAAGCCATAACTGTGATAATGGGATAAACAAAACAGACGTTGCAATGCCGATAAATACCGCTTTGTTTGCGAATTTTTTTCCTTCTGATTCGCTTAATATGTCAGTTACTACGAATGTCGCCGCAAAAAGTATGTTTCCAAGCGTTTGTTCAATACCAAACGCGTTTACAAGTATCATTACTTCAATGTTAGCAGTGAGCGTTGCAAATACTGTAAAAGCGTAAAGACCTGACTTTCCAAACAGTTTGTAAAAAACAAGTATACTACCGTAAATAAGTATAAGTTCTATTATAAGTAAAATTTCGTTCATTGTAATAAAAGGGAGTCACTTTTTAAAAAAGTGACTCCCCAAACCTTTCTTCCGTAGTTTTGTTTTAAGACAGGATGGTCACGAACTGTCTTTATGAAATTAATATTTAGATATTATACAACACCTTGAGCCAGCATTGCGTCTGCAACCTTTTTAAAGCCTGCGATGTTAGCACCTGCAATAAGGTCGCCTTCCATACCAAACTCTTTGGCAGCATCCCAAGACGCTTTGTAAATACCCTTCATAATATCTTTGAGTTTGTCGTCAACTTCTTTAGCAGACCAGCTGTATCTCATTGAGTTCTGGCTCATTTCAAGGCCCGAAACAGCAACACCGCCGGCATTTACTGCTTTTGACGGAGCAACGATTACGCCGTTTTCTCTCAAATACTTAACAGCCTCTTCCGTTGTCGGCATATTTGAAACTTCAACATAGTATTTAACACCGTTTGCAACAATGTTCTTTGCATCTTCAATGCCAACCTCGTTTTGAGTAGCACAAGGCATAATAACGTCAACCTTTTCACACCACGGTCTTTTACCTGCAAAGAAGGGCACGCCAAACTTATCGGCGTAGTCTTGAACTTTATCACGGCATGAAGCACGCATTTCAAGTAAGAAGTTAACCTTTTCGGGAGTGCTGATGCCATCTTTGTCGTAAATATAACCGTCAGGGCCTGAGATTGTAACAACCTTACCGCCAAGTTCATTTACTTTTTGAACGGTACCCCATGCAACATTACCAAAGCCCGATACTGCAAAAGTTTTACCCTTGATGTCGTCACCAAACGACTTTAACATTTCTACTGTATAATAAACAGCACCAAAACCGGTAGCTTCGGGACGGATAAGTGAACCGCCGTACGAACGGCCTTTACCTGTCAAAACGCCTGTAAACTCATCTCTGAGTCTTTTATACTGACCAAAAAGGTATCCGATTTCTCTTGCACCAACACCAATGTCACCGGCAGGAACATCTGTGTCAGGACCAATATATTTTGAAAGTTCAGTCATAAAACTCTGACAAAAACGCATAACTTCCATATCGCTTTTGCCTTTGGGGTCAAAGTCAGAACCACCCTTGCCTCCGCCCATAGGCAGTCCGGTAAGAGAGTTTTTAAATGTCTGCTCAAAACCGAGGAATTTTATAATACCTTCATATACTGACGGGTGGAAACGAAGACCGCCCTTGTACGGACCGATAGCGCTGTTAAACTGAACGCGGAAACCGCGGTTTACTTGAACATTGCCGTTGTCATCAACCCACGGTACTCTGAACTTGATAATTCTTTCAGGCTCAACTATGCTGTCAATAACGCCCATTTTGATGTATTCGGGGTGCGCATTTATAACCGGCTCAATCGACTCAAGTACCTCGCGTACTGCCTGATGAAACTCCGGCTCACCGGCGTTGCGTGCAATAACGCGATCCATAACCTCTTTAAGATATTCGTTTGTAAAACCCATGTTCATTCCTCCAAAATGAAAATACATAATTATGCAAGTTTACAAACAATAACTTGCATAACATAAGCATTTTAACATTAAATGTAAAATAAATCAACAGTTTTAATCAATTATTTAAAAATAAGTTTATGTAAATATTTATTTTTGGCTTTTAATGAAATTTTGCAAATTTATGGTTAAAAACCTTCAAATCTTGACAACTGTTTTGCATTGATGTAAAATTTGTTTTTAGAAACAATTTGACTTATAAGGGGAAAAACCAATGTGCAACTGTAATTGTTCAAAAAGTGATCTATCACTGTTAAATGATGTACTTGATAAATATGCATCAGTTTCGGGCAGCCTTATAACAATTCTGCAAAAAGCGCAGGATATATACGGTTATTTGCCAACAGATGTAATTTATCATATCGCGCAAAAAACAGGTACTACACCTGCTGAGGTTATGGGTGTTGCAACATTTTATACACAGTTCCGTTTAAAACCGGTCGGCAAATATCTTATAATGCTTTGCAAAGGTACGGCTTGTCATGTAAACGGTGCAGAACGTATTGAAACAGCTCTTTGTGAGCGTTTGCAGATTACTGACGGTGAAACAACCGAGGACGGTATGTTTTCACTTAAAAATGTTGCTTGTCTTGGCTGTTGCAGTTTATCTCCCGTTATGATGATTAACGGTGAAACTTACGGTTCACTCACCCCCGAAAAAGCAATTGCGGTTATTGACCGCTTGTATAAGGAGGGAAAATAGATGCGAGTAGTAGTGGGACAGGGCAGCTGCGGTATTGCTGCCGGTGCACAAAAAGTATTTGATGCACTTGTTGAAAACGGTATAAATCCGTCTGTTACCGGCTGTATCGGTATGTGCTTTTTAGAGCCTATTGTTGATATATATGACGGTGACAGTCTTACCCGACTTGTACGAGTAAATCAAAGCGATGCAAAATTAATATCCGATGCTGTTAAAGCAGACGATTTATCTCTTGTTGAACATCTTAAAATTTCAAAATCCGACAGTTCGTTTTTACAAAAACAAACCCGTATTGCGCTTCGCAATTGTGGTATAATAGACCCTACAGATATAAACGCATATACGCAAGTAGGTGGTTATGAGTCTTTAAAACAAGTTCTTTCAATGACACCTGAGTCGGTTATTGATGAAATAAAAGAGTCAGGACTTGCCGGCCGCGGCGGTGCAGGTTTCCCAACTTGGTTTAAGTGGAATGCTGCACGTCAGTCGGTATCAGAAAAGAAATATCTTATTTGTAATGCCGACGAGGGCGACCCCGGTGCCTTTATGGATAGGGCTGTTATAGAAAGCGATCCGCACAATCTTATTGAAGGTATGCTAATAGGTGCCTATGCTATCGGTGCAAGCGAAGCTGTGGTGTATGTTCGTGCAGAATACCCGCTTGCAATTGTGCGGCTTGAAGCTGCAATAGCTCAAGCTCAAAAAGCAGGTTTTTTGGGTGATAATATTTTGGGGAGTTCGTTTAGTTGCACAATGCGGATTAAAGCGGGTGCCGGCGCTTTTGTCTGCGGTGAAGAAACTGCACTTATTGAATCTCTTGAGGGTAAACGCGGCATGCCGCGTTTAAAACCGCCTTTTCCTGCACAGTGTGGGTATAACGATTTACCTTCAAATATTAATAATGTAGAGACCTTTGCAAACGTACCGTGGATTATTAAAAACGGCGGCAAAGCATTCTCTGCAATGGGCACCGAGAACAGTAAAGGAACAAAAGTGTTTGCGCTCACAGGTAAAATTAACCGCGGCGGTCTTGTCGAGGTGCCTATGGGCATGACAATAAACGATATAATATATGACATCGGTGGTGGCATACGCGGCGGCAGACAATGTAAAGCGGTGCAACTCGGTGGTCCTTCGGGCGGTTGTATCCCGTCAGATATGTTTGATACCGTCATTGACTATAAGGCACTAGCCGCAACGGGTGCAATTATGGGCTCGGGTGGTATGGTCGTAATGGACGATAGCACATGTATGGTCAATATGGCTAAATTCTTTTTGGATTTTACCGCAAAAGAATCGTGCGGTAAATGTGTGCACTGCCGTATCGGTACAAAGCGTATGCAAGAAATTCTCACCCGCATTACCAATGGTGAGGGAAAAGACGGTGATATTGAACTTCTGCTTGAACTATGTGAAGGCATTAAAGACGGTGCACTTTGCGGTCTTGGCCAAACTGCGCCTAACCCCGTGTTGTCTACAATTCGATATTTCCGTGATGAGTATGAAGCGCATATAAACGAAAAACGTTGTCCCGTCGGTGAATGTGCCGCACTTCTGACATATTCAATTGATGCGGATAAGTGCCGCGGTTGTACTCTCTGTGCTAAAAAATGCCCCGTTGGTGCAATTTCGGGTACTGTTAAAAATCCTCACACAATCGATACTGAAAAATGTATTAAATGCGGTCAGTGTAAAACTCTGTGTCGTTTTAATGCAATCAGCGTGAGATAGGAGGGTGGCAAAAATGGAACAAATTAAAATTATAATAAATAACAAAGAATGTATTGGCAATAAGGGTGACACTATATTAAAAATTGCAAGTGTTAACGGTGTGAAAATACCTACCCTTTGTCACCATGAACAAGTTAAACGTTATGGTGCTTGTGGTATCTGTGTTGTCGAATGTCAAAACAGCCCTAAACTTATGCGCGCCTGCTCTACTGTAGCAAGCGACGGTATGGTTATTTTTACCGAATCCGAACGAGTTAAGAAAGTTCGTAAAATTGCACTCGAACTGTTGATGAGTGACCACGACGGTGACTGTAAAGGCCCGTGCTCCCTTAACTGTCCTGCCGGTACTGACTGTCAGGGGTATTTAAAAGAAATCGCGAACGGAAATGACAGACAGGCAGTAAAAATAATAAAAGAAAAATTGCCACTTCCTGCATCAATCGGCAGGGTGTGTCCACACCCGTGTGAAACGGCTTGCCGTCGCGCTCGGGTTGATGAGCCTATTTCAATCGCGTTTTTAAAGTCGTTTGCGGCTGATAATGTGCTCAAAACAAACCCGTATGTTCCGACACCAAAACAGCCTACAGGTAAAACGGTAGGTATTATTGGCGGTGGACCTGCTGGCCTCACTGCAGCATATTACCTTGCCCTTGAAGGTCACGCTGTTACGATTTATGACGCAATGGAAAAAATGGGCGGTATGCTCCGTTACGGCATTCCCGAATACCGTTTGCCAAAATATGTGCTTGATGCAGAAATCAATGAAATTCGCTCACTTGGTGTTACTATGCTCAATAACCAAAAAGTAACACTTGATAATGTCCGTCAAAAGCATGATGCAATAATTGTTGCCGTTGGCGCTTGGAATAATATGTCACTTCGCTGTGAGGGTGAGGAGTTGGACGGTGTTATGGGCGGTATAGACTTTTTAAGAAAGGTAGCGCTTGGTCAAAACCTTAACATCGGTAAAAATGTCGCTGTTGTCGGCGGTGGCAATACCGCTATGGATGCCTGCCGTACTGCCGTTCGTGTCGGTGCCGAAAATGTTTATGTAATATACCGCCGCACTCGAAACGAAATGCCTGCTGAGGATATTGAAATTCAAGAAGCAATTGAAGAAGGTGTAAACTTTAAGTTTTTAACAAACCCTGCAAAAATAATCGGTAAAGACGGTAAGGTTACACAAATCAAACTTCAGGTGATGGAACTTGGTGAACCTGATGCCGACGGCAGACGCTCGCCTGTTGCTGTAGAAGGCAAATTTGAAACATTAGATGTAGATACTGTTATAACCGCTATTGGACAAAAGGTGAATGTAAACGGCTTTGAACAATTAAAACTCAACTCACGCGGTATAATCGAGGCGGATGAGCGCACTTTTGCAACATCTGAAAATGGAGTGTTTGCTGTCGGTGACGCCACAAATCGTGGTGCCTCAATCGCAATTGCTGCAATAGGTGAAGCAAACAAAGCTGCCAAAATAGTTGATGGATATTTAAATGGTATGTATCTTGAATTTAACGCTCCTTTTGTATCACAACGCACATTACCTGATGAATATTTTGAGAAGTTTGAAAAACACGCACGTATAAAAATGCCTGCACGTCCTGCAAACGAACGCAAACATGATTTTAAAGAAATAAATCTTGGATTTGAAGAAGACGCCGCACGTCGTGAAGCATCACGCTGTCTTGAATGCGGATGTCACGATTATCATGATTGCAGACTTATAAAACACGCAAATCTCTACCATATTGATGTTAAGCGTTTGGATGGTGAAAAACACGCATCGTTTGTCGAACGCAAACTTGAGGTTATAGAGCGTGATCAGGGCAAATGTATACTCTGTAATCTTTGCGTACGCACTTGTAAAGAAGTGGCAAATAAAGGCATTTTGGGTCTTGTTGACCGCGGCTTTAAAACCGTTATCAAGCCAGAGTTTAATACACCTGATACAATTGCAGATTGTGCAAACTGCCATAAGTGTGTAGATGTATGCCCCACAGGTGCCCTTAAATTTCTAAAATAAAAAAATTCCGCATCAAAACGATGCGGAATTTTTTTTGTTTGTTTAATTTATTTATTACCGGAATCTTTAACGAGTACATCGTGGGCGCCGCCCTCAACAATCGAAACAGAACTTACAAGTGTAAGTTTTGCCTTTTGTTGTAGTTCGGGTATAGAAAGTGCACCACAGTTGCACATTGTAGATTTGATTTTGCTGAGAGTGATGGCAAGGTTATCGTGTAACGGACCTGCATAGGGAACATAGCAGTCAACACCCTCAACAAATGATAACTTGGCATCGCCGCCAAGGTCGTATCTCTGCCAGTTGCGTGCCCTTGCCGAGCCTTCGCCCCAATACTCTTTCATATAACTGCCGTTAACTAAAATTTTGTTTGTCGGCGACTCGTCAAAACGTGAGAAGTATCTGCCCAGCATACAAAAATCACAGCCCATTGCAAGTGCAAGGGTAATATGGTAATCGTGAACAATACCACCGTCAGAACAAATCGGCACATAAACACCGGTTTCTTTGTAATATTCATCTCTTGCTTTAGCTACATCAATAACAGATGTTGCCTGACCACGTCCGATACCTTTTGTTTCACGTGTGATACAAATCGAACCGCCGCCGATACCGATTTTAATAAAGTCAGCACCTGCATCTGCCAAAAATCTAAATCCGTCGCCGTCAACAACGTTGCCTGCACCGACTTTAACTGTGTCGCCATATTTATCTCTTATCCATTTAATTGTACGTGACTGCCACTCCGAAAAACCTTCTGATGAGTCAATGCAAAGCACGTCTGCACCTGCTTCGACAAGAGCCGGAACGCGTGTTTCGTAGTCACGGGTATTAATGCCTGCACCAACGATATATCTCTTTTGACTGTCAAGAAGTTCGTTGGGGTTTGACTTATGCTGGTCGTAGTCTTTTCTGAATACAAAAGAATCAAGACATCCGTTTTCATCAACAAGCGGAAGCGCGTTGAGTTTATTGTCCCAGATTATATCATTAGCAGCCTTAAGAGTAGTACCCGTAGGTGCTGTAATAAGCTTTGATAAGGGAGTCATAAATGTTTCAACTCTTTCAGACGGGTCCATTCTGCTTACTCTGTAATCACGTCCGGTAACAATACCTAAAAGTTTACCGTGTGCAGTGCCGTCTTCAGTAACAGCTACTGTTGAAAAACCGTTTATGCGTTTAAGTTCAAGAATGTCAGCAAGTGTTTGGTCAGGACGAATGTTTGAAGCCGAAACAACAAATCCGGCTTTGTAGTTTTTAACCTTGCGCACCATCTCTGCTTGCTGTTCTACAGTCTGAGAACCGTAAATAAACGAAACACCGCCCTCTTTTGCAAGAGCAATTGCCATAGTGTCATTTGAAACAGACTGCATTATTGCAGAAATAAGTGGTGTGTTAAGCGATAACGCAGGCTCTTCACCTTTTTTGAATTTTACAAGAGGTGTCTTTAACGAAACATTAGCGGGAATGCACTCCGAACTGCTGTAGCCCGGAACCAGCAAATATTCGCTGAAAGTGTGAGACGGTTGATCGTAGTAGTATGCCATAAATGCCTCTCCTTTTAATAAATTTGAATATATTTTTACTATTATACAACATTGGTTTTAAAAAACCAATACTTTTTTAAAATTTTTTAATTTGCATAAATATGCAATATAGTATTGACAATGTGAATAATATAAACTATAATACAACCGTATAAACTTTAATATTATTTAAAGAGAGGTAATATTTATGAAAATGTTTAAAAGAATTGCACTTGTTGTAATTGTACTTACTCTTGTGCTCGGCTGCGTTGCAGGCTGTGCTAAAGATACTACAACAGGCGAACAAAAAGACAAACTTGTTATGGCTACAAACGCCGCTTTCCCACCCTATGAGTATAAAGATGACAACGACGGCTATGCAGGTATCGACATTGAACTTGCTGAGCTTATCGCTGAAAAATTAGGTAAAGAACTTGAAATCAACGATGTTGAGTTCGGTTCAATCGTTGGCGGTGTTCAGTCAGGTAAATACGATATCGGTATTGCTGGTATGACTGTTACTGATGAGCGTCTTGAAAGCGTTAACTTCTCAGAAAGTTATGCAACAGGTATTCAGGTTGTTATCGTAAACGAGAACAGCGAATACGACTCTTACGAAGATTTCTATACAGGTTTTGATGCTGACGGTAACCCCACCGGCGTTAAAGAAGGCATTAAAATCGGCGTTCAGCAGGATACCACTGGTGACATCTATTCATCAGACGACCCTGAAAAATGGGGCTTTGGCGAAGGCAATGTTGAGCGTTATAAGGTTGGTGCAGACGCAGTTCAGGCACTCAAAACAAACAAAGTAACAGCAGTTATTATTGATAATGAGCCTGCAAAATCTTTCGTTGCTGCAAATGAAGGCCTTAAAATTCTTGAAACAGAATATGTCGTTGAAAACTATGCAATTGCAATTGCTAAAGAAGATACACAACTTCTTGCAGACATCAACAAAATTATTGCAGAACTTAAAGCAGACGGTTCATTACAGAAAATCATCGACAAATATATCCCTGCTGAGTAATTTTTCGGTAACTAAGTTCGGGGGCGCCGACGGCGCCCCTATTTCTATGAATAGAAAGGTATTTAGATGGATTTTTTAGTTAATAAATGGCAAGAGTTTGCGGCTGATTTTAAACTTAATTTTATCGACGGTAACCGTTGGCAATGGATGAGAGAAGGCCTTTGCAATACCCTTATCATAACTTTTTTTGCTCTCATCATTGGTGTAATAATTGGTATTGTTGTTGCTGCTGTACGCTCTACTTACGATAAGAACAAAGAAACAATGCAAAAAAAAGGCGGCTTGGGCTATTTTGTGATGTGTATTGTTAACGGTGTGTGCAAACTTTATCTTACGGTAATTCGCGGTACTCCGGTTGTTGTTCAACTTATGATTATGTATTTTATAATTCTTGTAAATGTGCGAAACGGTATTGTAGTTGCGGTTATAGCGTTTGGTATAAATTCGGGTGCTTATGTTGCGGAAATTTTCAGAAGCGGAATTATGTCTGTTGATAACGGTCAGTTTGAAGCAGGCAGGTCGCTTGGCTTTAACTATTTTCAAACAATGGTTTATGTAATAATTCCGCAAGCATTTAAAAATGTGCTGCCCACTCTTTGTAACGAGTTTATTGTTTTGCTTAAAGAAACCTCAATTGCAGGTTATGTCGGCGTTATGGACCTTACCAAAGCCGGCGACCTTATCCGTGGCAGAACATTTTCGGCTTTTATGCCGCTTATTGCAGTTGCAATCATCTATCTTATAATGGTAGTTGTACTTACATATTTTGTAACACTATTGGAAAGGAGACTGCGCAAGAGTGAACGATAATGTTATTATTCAGGTAAAAGACCTTAAAAAACATTACCTTGGCGGAAAGGTAAAGGCACTTGACGGTGTTGATATTAATATCAATCGCGGCGAGGTTGTTGTTGTAATCGGTCCTTCGGGCAGCGGCAAATCAACTTTACTTCGCAGTCTTAATCTTCTCGAAACCCCAACATCGGGCGAAATTATCTTTGACGGTACCGATATAAACGGTAAGAAAGCGAATATAAATGTCCACCGTCAGAAAATGGGTATGGTGTTTCAGCACTTCAACCTATTCCCGCACATGACGATTTTAAAAAATATGACTATCGCACCTACAAAACTTAAGGGTGTTTCAAAATCTGATGCAGACAAAATGGCACTTGACCTTTTGCGCCGTGTAGGTCTTGAAGATAGGGCAAACGATTACCCGTCGCAGCTTTCTGGCGGCCAAAAACAACGCGTTGCAATTGTTCGTGCTTTGTGTATGCAACCTGAGGTTATGCTGTTTGACGAGCCTACATCTGCGCTCGATCCCGAAATGGTCGGTGAGGTTTTAGACGTTATGAAACAGCTTGCCAATGAGGGTATGACTATGGTAGTTGTAACTCACGAAATGGGCTTTGCAAAAGAGGTTGGCGACCGCGTTGTATTTATGGATCAAGGTGTTATTATTGAACAGGGAACACCTGCGCAAATTTTTGATAACCCGCAAAATCCGCGCCTTAAAGATTTTCTTGCAAAGGTTTTATAATTTTATTTAAGAATTAGGGGCTTTAGATAAAAATGAAACTCACTGCTAAAAAACTCGGCATTTTGCTCATGTTTGTATACTTTGTAAGTTATGTTACACGCATTAATTTCGGTGCGGTAATTGCTGAAATGGTTACAGCTACCGGCTTTTCAAAATCACAATTGTCTATTGCACTTACAGGTGCTTTTGTGACTTACGGTGTGGGCCAAATTATCAGCGGTTTTTTCAGTGATATGATACAGCCTAAAAAACTTGTTTCTCTTGGCCTTGTAATTACAATCGCCATGAACATTGTTCTTCCGTTTTGTGCATCACCGTGGCTTATGGCGGCAGTTTGGTGTATAAACGGTTTTGCGCAGGCATTTATGTGGCCACCCATAGTTCGCATAATGGCGTCACTTTTAACAGCCGATGAGTATAAACATACAACGGTTGTCGTGTCGTTTGGTGCCCAGATAGGTACTATAGTTATCTATCTTGTATCGCCTATAGTTATAACGGTTGCCGATTGGCGCTTTGCGTTTTGGTTTTCAGCATTATTTGCTGTTGCCATGCTTCCGATATGGAATTGTTGCTGTCCTGATGTTAAATTTGAATTAACTCATAAAAAACAGCAGGGTACAAGTTCGTCAGGTGTATGGAAAACTCTTTTTACACCGCTTATGATTTCTATAATGATCGCAATTATTTTACAAGGCTCGCTTCGCGATGGAATTACAACATGGATGCCGTCATATATTGCAGAAACATATAAACTCGGTAATAATATTTCAATACTGACAGGTGTGTGCTTGCCTGTATTCAGTATGGCTTGCTTTAAATTGACAGAGTATGTATATACAAAGCATATTAAAAACCCGCTTAACTGTGCCGGTACAGTTTTTGCAATCGGTGCTGCGTCATCGCTTTTGCTGCTTGTTTTCACGGGTAAAAACGCTGCCTTGTCAGTTGTGTTTATAGCGGTGCTTACCGGCTGTATGCATGGCGTAAACCTTATACAGACTTGTATGATACCCCGTTATTTTATAAATACAGGACACATTTCGCTGGTTTCCGGTCTTCTTAACGCTTGCACATATATCGGCAGTGCCCTTTCCACTTACGGTATTGCTGTGCTTACCGAAAATTCGGGCTGGGTTGTCACAATCGGTGTTTGGCTTGTTTTTGCGGCGGTGGGGGCTTTGCTTTGTTTTGTATGCGTGCCGAGTTGGAATAAAAAGTTTTCAGTATCTGTTAGTAAACAATAAGGAGAATGTTAATGGCACATCCATTTAAGCATTTTTGTGTTATTACCCGTCATCGTCATAAAGTTATTTATCATTGTTTTAAGGCGGGTATATTTTGGCAGGGCCTTTTTCACGACTTATCAAAGTATACACCAACCGAGTTTATACCGGGCGCGAAATATTTTTTAGGCACCCGCTCTCCCAACGAGGTTGAACGTGAAAAACACGGCTATAGCAAAGCGTGGATGCACCATAAGGGCAGAAACCGTCATCACTTTGAATATTGGACAGACTACAATTTTAAAACGAAACGAATTGAACCTGTAGATATGCCTGATAGATTTATAATCGAAATGTTTTGCGATAGGGTGGCGGCAAGTAAAACTTATCTTGGTAAAGATTATACCAAAGACCATCCACTTAACTACTTTTTAAGAAGTAAGCCTACACGTGTAATAACTCAAACCACTTCTGATAAAATTGAACTATTGTTAGCATATCTGGCAAAACATGGTGAGACGGAAACGTTTGAGTTTATAAAACGTCACAAAAAAACAGGCCTTCCTGTAAAATAAAAAACGAACTGCATTTTAAAAATGCAGTTCGTTTTTTACTGCGATTTAATTGACTATTAATATTATATATACTATAATATACAGTGTATAACTATAAATATATTTAGATTTGTAAAAATACAGTAAAAGCTTAAAGGTGTTTGAAATATGAGTGATACAATAAAACAAATTCCATTTAGCCCGCCTGATATTTCAGAGCAGGAAATTCAAGAGGTTGCGCAGGCACTTCGTTCAGGCTGGATTACAACCGGACCCAGAACTAAGCAACTGGAAAAAAATATTGCAGAATATATCGGTACAGAAATGTGTGTTTGTTTAAACTCGCAAACCGCGTGTGCAGAAATGGCGCTTCGTGTTCTTGGTGTACAGTCAGGGGATGAAGTTATAACCTCAGCTTATACATATACAGCTTCTGCTTCTGTAATCGACCATATTGGCGCAAAAATTGTACTGATTGATACACAAAAAGACAGTTTTGAGATGGATTATGATGCATTAGAAAATGCGATCACAGAAAAAACGAAAGCAATTATTCCTGTTGACCTTGGCGGAGTTGTGTGCGATTATGATAGACTTTTTGAAATTGTCAATCGCAAGAAAAATCTGTTCCGTGCAAATGGCAAAATCCAAAAAGCGCTTGGCAGAGTTGCAATTATGGCTGATACCGCTCATTCTTTTGGCGCAAAGCGTAATGGAAAAATGGCAGGCACAATTGCTGACTTTTCCAGTTTTAGTTTCCATGCCGTAAAAAATTTCACCACTGCAGAAGGTGGTGCGTTGACGTGGAAAACTATAGACGGTATTGATAACGAGTATATCTATAAGCAACTTCAGCTTCTTTCCTTACACGGACAATCAAAAGATGCTTTGGCTAAGACAAAACTGGGCGCGTGGGAATATGATATTATAGGTACTTATTACAAATGCAATATGACCGATATTGCGGCTGCAATAGGACTCAAGCAATTTGAACGCTATCCTGCTATGTTAAAGCGCAGAAAAGAGATTATTGAAAAATATGATGCTGCTTTTAAACCGCTTGGTGTAGAAACTCTTTTGCATTATACCGCCGATGCTCAATCATCGGGTCATCTATATATTACTCGTGTTCCGGATATTACACTTGAACAAAGAAATGAAATTATTACTAAAATGGCAGAGTGTGGGGTTGCAACCAACGTTCACTATAAACCTCTGCCAATGCATACAGCGTATAAAAATTTAGGGTTTGATATAAGTGACTATCCAAATGCTTATGCTCACTTTGCAAATGAAATTACTTTACCGCTTCATACTTGTCTTACAGACGAACAAGTGGAATATGTAATTGAAACATATATAAATGTTTTAAAGGGGTACATAAAATAATGCTTAAAAAGTGGGAACAATTGCCTTTGGAAATGCAAACTGAGCAGGTTAGAAAATACTATGATATTTTGAAAAAGAAACAAGTCAGTTTATTTTTCAAAAGACTTTTTGATATAGTGGTTTCATTGATAATGCTTGTTATTTTAGCACCGTTTTTTTTGGTTTTGGCAATAGCAATAAAAATAGATTCTCGTGGTCCTGTGTTTTATAGGCAAGTTAGGGTAACGCAATATTGTAAGTGTTTTAGAATTTTCAAATTCAGAACAATGGTTTCTGGTGCAGACAGAATAGGAAGTCAGGTAACTGTAAAAAATGACAGCCGTATAACAAAAGTAGGCTCTGTCATCAGAAAATGCCGCCTTGATGAAATTAGCCAACTTATCGATGTACTTCGCGGTACTATGACATTTGTTGGAACCAGACCTGAAAGCGTTAAATATACAGAACATTATACACCTGAAATGATGGCAACATTTTTGCTTCCTGCCGGTGTTACAAGCCTTGCGAGTATTCTTTACAAGGACGAAGCAAAGCTGCTTGATGGTGTTGAGGACACAGACAAAGTTTATGTTCAGCAGATATTGCCCGCTAAGATGTACTACAATTTGAAACAGATTGAGCAGTTTTCCTTTTGGAATGATATTAAGCTGATGTTTATGACTGTATTTGCGGTGTTGGGAAAAGAATATAAGGGCGATTATGAAGTTGTCCAAGAAAAAGAAGGTATTGAAGTATGACAAATGAAATTATTGTTTCAGTTGTTATGCCCGTTTACAACGAAGAACAGTACATCGAGAAATGCGTTGATTCTTTGTTGTTGCAAGATTATCCGATTGACAAAATGGAATGGATATTTGTTGATGGATGCTCAACGGACAAGACAGTTGAAATTTTGAGTAGCTATCAAGAAAAATATCCATCACTTATCAAGGTATATAACAATCCGAACAAGATTGTTCCTTATGCAATGAATATCGGTATTGCAGCGTCAAAAGGAAAATACATAGTGAGGTTAGATGCCCATGCAGACTATGCAACGGACTATATTTCAAAATGTATTTACTATTTGGAAAATACCGATGCTGAAAATGTTGGTGGAATAGCGGAAACTAAAGCGAATGGCTTCATGGGTAATGCCATTGCAAAAATGCTGTCTTCAAAATTTGGTGTTGGTAATTCTCAATTCCGAACAAACGGCGAGAGTGGATATGTTGATACTGTCCCGTTTGGAGCGTTCAAGAGAGATGTGTTTTCCAAATATGGTGGATATGATGAACGTTTAGTGAGAAACCAAGATAATGAGATGAATTTTCGCATTCGTAAAAATGGTGGAAAAATATATCTTTCAAATGACATCCATCTTTCCTATTATTGCAGAGATTCTATTAAGGGGATTTCTGCGATGGCAAGGAAGAACGGTATGTGGAATATTATCACGATGAAATTGTGTCCCGGCTCAATGGGATTACGGCATTTTATTCCGTTTGCGTTTGTGCTTTCGATTATCGGATTTGGCATACTCAGTTTGGTTCATTCGCTGTTTGCTGCATTACTATGTGCAGAGTTATCTTTATATTTACTGTTGGATATAGTGTTCTCGATCAAACAAGCAGAAACATTAAAAGAATTTTTGGCGCTTACAGTATTGTTCCCAATATTTCATGTTGCTTATGGATTTGGCTCTATGATTGGAATAACGAAGTTATTCTCCAAAGAGTTCAAGCAAGGTAGCTATGAAAACAAAATAATATAAAAACTTACATTTCGGAGGAGAGTTTAGATATGTCTTTTTACGATAGACTTGTAAAAAATGAGGAAAAATTGTCCCTTGTAGGACTTGGATATGTTGGTATGCCTATTGCTGTTGCATTTGCAAATAAAGGCATTGATGTTATTGGTTTTGACTTGAACAAGGCAAAAATTGAACTTTACAAAAACGGTGTTGACCCCACGAAAGAAGTAGGCGATGAAGCAATCAAAAACACCACAGTTTGTTTCACTTCTGATGAAGCAGATTTGAAAAAGGCAAAGTTTCATATTGTTGCCGTTCCTACACCTGTGAACACAGACCATACCCCCGATTTAACCCCTGTTGTTGGAGCTTCTGAAATCGTTGGTAGAAATCTTACCAAGGGTTCTTACGTTGTGTTTGAATCTACGGTGTATCCCGGTTGTACGGAAGATGTATGTATTCCGATCTTGGAAAGAGAATCCGGATTGAAGTGCGGTGTTGATTTTAAGGTCGGTTACTCTCCTGAAAGAATCAATCCCGGCGATAAGGTTCACAGACTTGAAAACATAACCAAGATTGTATCTGGTTGCGATGATGAAGCTCTTGCAACCATTAAGGCGGTTTACGATATTGTTATCGAAGTTGGTACTTATCCCGTGAGCAATCTGAGAACGGCTGAAGCAGTTAAGGTTGTTGAAAACAGCCAACGTGACATCAATATTGCCTTTATGAATGAGCTTGCTATGGCTTTCGATAAAATGGACATTGATACCAATGAGGTCGTTGACGGGATGAATACCAAGTGGAACGCCCTCGGCTTCCGTCCCGGTCTTGTTGGCGGTCATTGTATTGGTGTTGATCCTTACTATTTTACATATCAAGCAGAAAAACTCGGCTACCATAGCCAGATTATTCTCAATGGTAGAATTGTCAATGACTCTATGGGTAAATTTGTTGCCGATGCGGCTATCAAGAACATGATTGCTGTGGGACAAGCTCCGAAGAAGTCAAAGGTTGTGATTCTCGGTCTGACCTTTAAGGAAAACTGCCCCGACACAAGAAATTCCAAGGTGGATGATATTATCAAACGTCTTGCAGAATATGAGATTACACCGATTGTTGTTGATCCTTGGGCAAGTGATAGAGATGCGATGCACGAATATGGTGTTACCCTTACGAAACTTGAAGAGGTCAAGGATGCTGATTGCGTAATTGTGGCAGTTGCTCACAATGAATTTAAAGCACTCAGTCTTAATGATATAAAAAAATTATTCAAAAATTCCGCAGATGCAGAAAAGGTACTTATAGATGTAAAGGGGCTTTACAAAGTTACTGAACTGAAAGAAAGCGGTATGAAATACTGGAGATTGTAAGAATGAAAAAAGTGGCAGTTATCGGTCATTATGCTTATGGATTAGAGTATTTAGACGGACAAACCATTAAAACAAAAATTGTTACGAATGAATTATGTAAGGAGTGTGGAGAATCGGAAATTCTTCAGTTCGATACACATGGCGGGGTAAAAACATTATTGAAGGCTCCGGTATATGTGTGGAGAGCGATGAAAAACACTCAAAACATAATTATTTTGCCTGCACATAATGGTTTACGCATATTTGGTCGGTTGCTGCCTTTATTTAAGATGTTTTTCAAAAAACGAAAGATACATTACGTTGTAATTGGCGGTTGGCTTCCCAAGATGTTGGAGAAACAAAAGGGTCTTGCTAAATCACTAAGAAAATTTGACGCTATTTATGTTGAGACAAAGACGATGAAACAGGCGTTAGTCGCACAAGGGTTTGAGAATATTTTTGTAATGCCTAATTGCAAAGAACTAACGCCTATTTCCATGAGTGATCTTTCATATCAAAATGAAGCTCCATACAGGCTTTGCACCTTTTCGCGAGTTATGAAAGAAAAAGGGATCGAGGACGCCATTGATGCGGTTAAATCAATCAATTTGGAGTATGGAAAAACCATATATTTGCTGGATATATATGGTCAAGTAGATCCTTCACAAAATGAATGGTTTGATAATTTAAAAATGGAGCTGCCAGATTATATAAAATATTATGGTCTTGTTCCATTTGATAAAAGTGTGGAAGTACTGAAAAACTATTTTGCTTTGCTGTTCCCAACTAAATTTTACACTGAGGGCATTCCTGGAACAATCATTGATGCCTATGCTGCAGGTGTTCCCGTGATTAGTGCTAGATGGCAAAGCTTTAATGATATTGTTGATGACCATGCTACTGGCATTGGTTATGAGTTTGACAACATTGATGATTTAAGACAAAAATTGATGGACGTTGCGAAATGTACGGAAGGTATAAATGCGTTAAAATTGAATTGCTTAAGAAAAAGCAAACAATTCTTGCCTAATGAAGCAATAAAAATCATTATTGAACAGCTTTTGTAAATCAAGTTGATTTCGGCGGTTAATAATCATATGGGTGGAAAAATGAAAAAAATTATCTATAAAGTAAAGAAATGGTATAAAATGCTCACGGGAAAGAGCATAGATCATGTTAATCAGGGCGTTGGAAGATATTATTCAAAAACGGAGGTTTTAGGTTATTATAACGATTTGACTGAAAAGGTAACGAAAGACGATCCTAATATACTGGTTCCGCAATATCAAGTTGAAACAGGAGATAAAACTTTTTTTTCAATCGGTATATTTCAATATGGCTTAGCTGCATACGACCTATATCTGGAAACAGAAGATGAAATATATAGCAAGAAGTTTCTCGCATGTGCTGATTGGGCTGTAGATAATCAACAAGTTGATGGAGCTTGGAATACCTTCAATCATGAGAACCCAGAACATCCGTACTCTTCGATGGCGCAAGGTGAGGGGATTTCATTGCTTATCCGTGCACATATTATGACTCAAGACGATAGGTATATCACCGCTGTGTATAAGGCAAAAGATTTTATGCTGAAACCTATTGCTGCTGGTGGTACTACTGAATATTGTGGGGAGGATGTGTATTTGTATGAATTTACACAGTCTCCGCTTGTTTTAAATGGTTGGATATTCTCTTTGTGGGGACTATACGATTTTTCTAAATATATAAAAGATAAAAGAGTTGATTTAGTTTTAGAGGCAACTCTGGTTTCGTTGAAAAAAAAGTTGTCTGATTTTGATATTAGGTATTGGAGTAAATATGATGACCATAAGCGAATTGCCAGTCCGTTTTACCACAAACTTCATATCGCACAGTTGACCGTAATGTACGATCTATTTAATGATGTAATTTTTAGAGATTTCGCTATAAAATGGGAAACTTATCAAAGAAACTTTTTTAAGTCAAAAAAGGCGTTTATAAAAAAAGCGTTCCAAAAAATATTTGAGTAATATTGGAGATGGAAGAATGACAATTGTTCAAATCATTCCAGAGTTTGGTCTTGCTGGGGCAGAAATAATGTGCGAAAATTTAACATATGAATTAATAAAACTCGGGCATAATGTGATTGTTGTAAGTATGTATGATTATCATTCTGCCATCACCGAACGTCTTGAAAAAGCCGGTATAGATGTGCGTTATCTGGGAAAGAAATCTAGCTTGGATTTTTCTATGATCAAAAAGATAAAGAAAATCATCAAAGAAAGCAAAGCGGATGTTGTACATACTCATAGATATTGTGCCCAATATGCTGTTCCAGCGGCAATTATGGCAGGCGTAAAACGCAGAGTGCATACCGTTCACAGTGTTGCAAAAGAGGAGAATGGAAAACTAGCGAGGAAACTGAATAAGATATTTTTCAAAATGAATGCGTTAGTGCCTGTTGCATTGAGCGAAAAAATTCAAGATACTATTGTTGATGAATATGGAATGAGAAAGCAATCGATTCCGGTGATTTACAATGGCATAAATTTAGAAAAATGCCACGCAAAGACAGACTATTCCTGTACTGGAAAATTTAAAATACTGCATGTTGGACGCTTTCAAGATGTAAAGAATCACAAGGGACTAATTGCGGCTTTTGAGATTTTCCATCAAAAATATCCAAATAGTGAACTTCATTTAATTGGTGATGGGGAAAACAAAAAAGAAATGGAAGAATTGGTTATTACTAAAAAAATATCTAACAATGTATTTTTTTACGGATTGCAATCTAATGTACATCAGTTTTTATCAACTATGGATGTTTTTACATTACCTTCATTGTATGAAGGAATTCCAATGACGCTTATTGAAGCCATGGGCAGCGGAATGCCTATCGTTGCGACTATGGTTGGAGGCATTCCAGATATGCTTGATGATGAAAGTGCGTTGCTTGTTCCCGTGGATACCGAGGCAATAGCCGAAGCGTTTGAAAAATACTACACAAATACGGAGTTGAGAGAACGGCACGGCAAAGCTGCGTTGAGCATTGCGACTAGCTTTTCTTCCAAAATGATGGCAGAAAATTATATAAAAATATATAAAAGTTAGGGAGGATTAAGTGCTTTTTCTATATCAAAGTAGAAAATGTGCGATAAGAGAATGAGGATTGAAAGCATAAAGATTGGCATGAAACAACTGATTGAATTTGGTGTTTTTCTAACAATAATTGGATTGTTATGGTCATTCGGAGCAGACATTTGGATGATTCTATCTGTTAGTGTGATTATGATTCTGTTTTTCATGTGTTTGAGAGATATTAATGCACACGGGTTCTTCTTTTTCTTTTTAGCATCGTTCTTTATCTATTTGATGTCTGGAGATATTGCTGAACTTTTTTTTGATAAGAAATATCATCTTCAATTTGGTAAAGATGCAGTAGTACACACACATATTTGTTTGTTTGTTAGCTTAGTATCTATTTGGTTAGGGTATATTTTCACATCGTCAAAAAGAAATATGGCTAAGTTTGATGCATTGGGAGAGAATGAATCAACTCCTGTAATTGTAGCGAAAGTTAAAAAGGCTTCAAAACTGGTTTATGGAGTATCATTCTTTATCCTATTACTTAACACCATTGATACGGTTAGATTTGTTGCTGCTAATGGATATGTTGCGTATTATACATCGTTTGATCCTATACTTCCTTCAATTATAATTGAAATAGGGGAATTTGCACCGATCGCTCTGTGTGTTTTTTTGGCGACATTTCCCACTAAAAAAGAATCATCTATTGTAATAAAAACCTACTTGATATACGCTATTCTTTTGTTGTTTGTCGGCTCAAGAGGTGGATTGATATATAATGTCATTTTTGTTTTGTGTTATTGCTTTTATCGAAATTATACAGATAGAGGACATACTGTATGGGTATCCAAAAAGCTAGTAACAATGATGCTATTAGCAGTTCCTTTTTTGCTTTCGTTTCTGTTTTTGTATGAGTATATTCGGACGGGGCGTGAGGTGGAGTTTTCGTCATTTGGAGAAACCATAGTTGATTTTTTTGTCAATATTGGAGCTTCTTCAAAGGTAATCAAGTATGGCTATGAGTATGCTGAGGAAATACCGAAATGGCGTTTTTATTCATTAGGAGAGACATTAAATTATTTTAGATATGGAACACTATTTAACCTGTTTGATTTAAGTAGCATACCTGCAAGACATTCTGCTGAATTTGCGTTAGAGTCACACTCATTAGATGCCCTTATTTCTTATCTGTCAATGGAAAGTCAATTTCTTAGCGGACACGGAACGGGCTCATCATTTATTGCTACTTTGTATGCTGATTTTGGATATATAGGTGTGTCGATCGGTAGTTTTATATATGGTTGGTTATTCAAAAAGATGTCCTACCTAAATCATAAGAGTTGGCTTTCATCATCCATTAAGTTGTATATGTTTATGGCATTGTTGGAAGCTCCAAGAAGTTCTTATGATGGATTTATAGCCGGTATTGTTAATGTAAATTATTTTCTGATTATGGTGTTTATCTATATGTTCGCAACAACGTTTCGAAGTTATTCAAAAAAATCATATAACAGATTGAACTAAGGTATTCTATTGAGCAAAGTGGGCTGTAGCGAAAGGATTATTATGGACAGAAAAAGAAGCGTATTAAATATTGCTGTTTCAATTATTTTTAGATTTTTAATACTTGTGACTTCTTTGATTACAAGACGGTATTTAATACAGTATATCGGAAACGAGATAAATGGGTTGGATTCCTTATATGTTAGCATTTTAGGCTTCTTATCTGTTGCTGAATTGGGCGTTGGAACCGCAATAGTTTTTTGCATGTACACACCTATTGTCGAAAAAAACAATGAAAAAGTAGCCGCGTTGTATCAGCTATTTTCAAAGGTTTATTGGATTATTGGCGGTGTGATATTGACCGTTGGAATAGTCTTGATGCCTTTTATACCATATATCGCAAAAGACTATGCACAGTTAGATGTTGATATATATCGAACATTTTTTCTAACCTTAGTTTCAGTTGTGTTGACCTATGCGTTTAACTCGAAGTTATCCCTTATTAACGCATACAAAAACAACTATATATCAACTGCTATATCGTCAAGTGGAGTAGTATTACAATATATTTTGCAGGCGGTTGTGGTTGTACTGACTTCATCGTATGAATTCTACTTGATTTGTAAAATATTTACCGTGTTGTTACAATGGGGAGTTACAGATTATGTTACAAGGAGAAAGTATGCTCATATAATTTCGATGTCTCCGCAAAAGGTGGATAGGTCAACGAAACAAGATATTATGCGCAACATCAAAGCGTTGTTTTTACAACGAATAGGGGGAATTTTGGTAGATTCAACGAGTAGCATTATAATATCAGCTTTTATTGGAGTTGTTATTTTGGGTAAATACTCAAATTATAGCATGATAGCTGTGGCGGTAATTTCAATTATTTCTTTGTTTTTTACTCCTTTAACATCGATTATTGGACACTTGTATGTGGAGAATAAAGATACTTTGAAAAATTACTTTTCTACATTCTATGCGATAAATTACATATTAGGTGTAGTTTTTTTCACAGGATACTATGCGGTAATTGATAATTTGGTAGAACTTATGCTTGGAAATAACCTTCAATTAAGTCGCAGCATTTCGTTTGTTATCACATTAAATTACTTTGTAAAATTTATGCGGCAATCCTATATTTTGTTTAAGGATGCAACAGGAACATTTTATGAGGATAGGTGGAGACCTTTGATTGAGGGAAGTATTAACATTGTTCTTTCTATCTTGTTAGTAGTTTTATTCAGAAATATATGGGGCGAAGAATATGGCGTTGTTGGCGTATGCATTGCGACCATTATCACGAATCTGACCGTTTGTCACACAATGGAACCATATGTATTGTACAAAAAGATCTTCAAGGCATCTGCAAAACCTCAGATGATTAAAAACTTGCTACTTACTGGTGTTTTTGTTATCGCTTTGCTTATAATGGATGTGATTAGGCAGAGTTTTGATAATCATCTTACGGAAATGCTTGTTAATGGTATCCTTTCAATTTGTATTACATCGTTGATTTCAGTTGCTATCGTGCTGATAAATAGAGATTTGCGTGATAGGATTGTCGGAATGGTGAAAAAACGGGGGTGATTATCTGTGGGTAACAACATAGAGATTATTTTGTTTTCTCTATTGCAGTCAGTATTCCATGACAATCCGATGAGTGAAGCCGACAAACAGCTTGTGTCGGACGATACGATTGCAGATGTGATTAAGTTGGCTTCAAAACACGATATTGCGCATCTTGTCGCATTGGGAATAATAAATAATGAGTTGGCAGATGAGAAAATTAAACCCCAGATTCAGCAGATCATCTTTCGTGCGGTGTATCGTTATGAAAAATTGAATTTTGAACTAAAGCAAGTGTGCGAAGCTCTTGAAAAAGCTCAAATATCTTTTCTTCCGTTAAAGGGTTCTGTAATTCGCAAATATTATCCTGAACCGTGGATGCGAACAAGTTGTGATATTGATATTTTAGTTCATAAAGAAGATTTAAAAACTGCCGTTTCCTACTTGGTAGATAACTTAAGTTTTACTGAGCACAGACAAAATTCTCACGATGTATCATTGTATTCCCAAAACGGCGTGCACATTGAACTTCATTATGATTTAGTTGAGGACGGCTTGGTAAATTTATCATCTAATGTGCTTGTCAACGTTTGGGATACGGCAGCAGTTGTTGATGGCAGTAATTACCGTTATAATATGACTGATGATATGTTTTATTTTTACCATATAGCTCATATGGCTAAGCATTTTAAAAGTGGCGGCTGCGGAATCCGTCCGTTTATTGACCTTTGGATTTTAGATAATATTGACAATGTAGATACAGCAAAACGTAATTCTTTACTAAAAAAAGGGGAGTTATTACAATTTGCAAATGCTGCACAAAAATTAAGTAGGGCTTGGTTTGATAACCAACCGTTAGATGCCGTTACCGAAAAAATGCAAAATTATATAATTTGCGGCGGCGTTTATGGTTCAAAAGAAAATAGAATTGCCATACAACAGCAAAAACGCGGCGGAAAAATCAAATTTGCTTTATCAAGAATTTTTCTTCCGTATGATGATATAAAATTTTATTATCCGGTTTTACAAAAACACCGTTGGCTGACTCCTTTTATGCAGGTATGCCGCTGGTTTAACATTTTATTTGGCGGCAATGCCAAAAGGTCTATCGACGAGTTGACTTACAGTCAAAATATATCAAAAACACAGGCCGACGAAATAAAAGCCTTTTTAGACACAATCGGTTTATAATGCACTTTATAAATCCGATTTTTAAAACAGATAAATAAAGTTTATAATAATAGAGTAGGTTTTGCCTGCTCT
>JAZQJA010000042.1:0-142179 GCA_045541455.1 Eubacteriales bacterium | reverse complement strand
CCTAAAAAAGTTGTTGCAGAGCAGCCTAAAAAAGCAGTTGCAGAGCAGCCTAAAAAAGCAGTTGCAGAGCAGCCTAAAAAAGCAGTTGCAGAGCAGCCTAAAAAAGCAGTTGCAGAGCAGCCTAAAAAAGTTGTTGCAGAGCAGCCCAAAAAAGCAGTTGCAGAGCAGCCTAAAAATGATGCACCTGCAAAACCTGCTAAAAGAGAGCTCAAGCCTGTTAAGCAGTTGAAAGAAAAGCCCAAAAAAGAACGCAAACAGATTAACTCTGCAGATATTACATTTGAAAAGAAAGTACGTGTAGTTGACACCAGAACAACAGATGTAAACCTTGGTAAATATGATGAAAAACTTGATGAACTAGCAAGTTCACATGAAAACCGTAAAACCGCAAGTTCACAGTCAAAACAAAAGATAGTCAAGAAAAATAACTATCAAAACCAATATGGCAAAAAGAAAGCCAAAGAAAGTGAAGCTGAGAGACTTAAGAGAATTGAACTTCAGCGTAAAAAAGCTCAGCTCAAAATTCTTGTGCCCGACGAAATTTCAGTAAGCGAACTTGCTCACCGCATGAAAGTGAATGTTGCTCAGGTAGTTGCAAAACTTATGGGTATGGGTGTTATGGCATCTGCTTCACAGAACATTGATTTTGACACCGCTTATCTCATAGGTGAAGAGTTTAGCGTAAAGGTTGAAAAAGAGGTAATTCTTACTATTGAGGACAGACTTATTGATGATACTGATGATATGGAAGAAAACCTCCTCCCCCGTGACCCAGTTGTTGTTGTTATGGGTCACGTTGACCATGGTAAAACATCACTTCTTGATGCGATTAGAAACACTAATGTTGTATCCGGTGAGGCTGGCGGTATAACACAGCATATCGGTGCTTACAAAGTTAAAGTTAATGACCAGCAAATCACATTTCTTGATACACCAGGACACGCAGCTTTTACACAAATGCGTGCAAGAGGTGCAGCCGTTACAGATATAGCTATTCTTGTTGTTGCTGCCGACGACGGCATTATGCCGCAGACGGTTGAGGCAATAAACCATGCAAAAGCTGCAAATATACCGATTATTGTTGCTATTAATAAAATCGATAAAGACAGTGCAGACCCAGACCGCGTTAAGCAAGAACTTACAGAATATGAACTTATTGCAGAAGAATGGGGCGGTGACACCATTTGCGTGCCCATCTCAGCCCTTAAAGGTCAAAACATTGACACTCTTCTTGAAATGGTTCTTCTTGTTGCCGAGGTAAACCAATACAAAGCCAACCCCAACAGACTTGCAAAAGGTACTGTTATTGAAGCCTACCTTGACAAAGGTCGCGGCCCTGTTTCTACCCTACTTGTTCAAAACGGAACTCTTAAAAACGGTGATGTAATTATTGCAGGCTCTTCCGTAGGTAAAATACGCGCAATGACAAATGACAAGAGAATGAAAATTAATTCTGCAGGTCCCTCAACTCCTGTTGAAATTATCGGACTTTCAGATGTACCTCAAGCAGGCGACACTTTCTTTGTTGTTGAAGATGAAAGACTTGCTAAAGAACTTGCTGAACAGAGAAAAGCAGAAGACAAATTAAAGCAACAAAGCCAGTACACTGTTTCACTTGATGACTTGTTCTCAAGAATCCAAGAAGGCAATATGAAAGAACTTAACATCATTGTCAAAGCCGATGTTCAAGGTTCTGCAGAGGCTGTAAAAGCTTCTCTTGAAAAAATTTCAAACGAAGAAGTACGTGTTCGTGTTATACACAGTGCTGTAGGTGCAATTAACGAGAGTGATGTTATGCTTGCCAACGCTTCAGGTGCTATTATTGTTGGATTTAACATAAGACCTGATTCGGCAGCGCGCGCATCTGCTGAGAAAAATGAAGTTGAAATTAGACTTTATACCATTATTTATGATTGTATAGAAGAAATAGAAGCCGCCATGAAAGGCATGCTCGCACCCAAATTTAAAGAGGTTGTACTTGGTTATGCCGAGGTACGCCAAGTATTTAAAGCTTCGGGTGTTGGTACAATCGCCGGTTCTTATGTAAAAGAAGGTAAAATAGTAAGAAATGCCAGCATTCGCTTAATCAGAGATTCTGCTATAATCTTTACCGGACAGTTATCTTCACTTAAAAGATTTAAAGATGATGCTAAAGAAGTATTGGAAAACTTTGAATGCGGTATCACAATTGAAAACTATAATGATATTAAAGAGGGCGACATTATTGAAGCCTTTGAAATGCAGGAGATTAAAGAGTAATGGCGAGTCACAGATTAGACAAAGTCAATGAAGAAATTAAAAAAGAATTGTCTGTTATTATTCCCCGACTCAAAGACCCGAGAATACCTGAATTTGTAACGGTTACTGAGGTCCGCGTAACACCGGACCTCAAAACCGCAAAAATATATTTTTCGGTATTAAACGGTGACGAAAATGAGGCCCTTTTAGGACTACAATCATCAGCGGGATTTACAAGAGGACTACTTTCAAAATCACTTAAACTGCGGTACACACCCGAACTTATATTTATAATGGACGAGTCTCTTAAATACGGTATGTTCATTAACCAAAAGCTTTCTGAGCTTGGACTGGACGGACAAGATGAATAACTCACTAAAAGAAATCATTGATGCACTTTTAAGTTACAGTGATATTACAATACTAACACATATAAGACCGGACGGAGATACACTTGGTAGTGCGTATGCACTTAAACTTGCACTTGAATCATTAGATAAAAATGTGCAGGTTGTGTGTGAAAGCGAAATTTCTCCAAAATACAAGTTTCTGTCGGGTGGGCTAAGCCGCATCGATAATAATTGTTTTGGTAAAATTGTTTGCGTTGATGTTGCATCTCCTGAAATGGCAGGGAAAAAATATGTTTCATTTGCTGAGAATGCCGATTTAGTAATTGACCATCACGCTACAAACAATGGCTATGGAAAACTTAATTATATTTTCGGTGATGCTGCCGCTTGCGGTGAGATTATACTTGAAATTGTTTTACAATTGACAACTCTTACAAAAGAAATGGCCAATTGCTTATACACCGCTATTTCAACAGATACCGGTTGTTTTGTATATGCAAGCACAACTGATAAAACACATCTAGCAGCTGCACAACTTATTACAGCAGGAGCTGATGTAAAATTTCTTAATAAACTGTTATTCAGAACAAAATCGCACACCGCCTTTGAAATTGAACGGCGTGCACTTGATTCCCTTGAATATTTTTATGACAATATGATTACCTGTATGAAAATTGACCTTGAATGGATACAAAAACTATCTGCAACAGAAGATGATATAGAAGGAATTTCTTCTATTCCCGCCCAAATTGAAGGCGTTAAAGCTTCGGCAACATTCAGGCAAATTTCTGCTGACGAATACAAGGTATCAGTAAGAACTAACGGTGAAATTGACGGTAGTGCAGTGTGCAAATATTATGGCGGTGGCGGGCATAAAATGGCTGCCGGCTGTACCATAAAAGGTGAGTATAATACTGTGAAGAATTTACTCGCTAAAAAACTATTTGAAGGTTTGAATTAATGACTGACGGAATTATTCTTATTAACAAACCAAGCGGAATAACTTCATTTTCCGCTGTAAACCAAATACGCAAAAGACTGGGAGTGAAATGCGGTCACAGCGGCACGCTTGACCCAATGGCTACCGGTCTTTTACCTATTATGTGCGGTAAAGCCACAAAACTTTGCAGTTATATAACTGAAGGTGACAAAAAGTATCGTGCTACTTTGCGTTTTGGTGTAGAAACTGACACCTATGATATAACAGGCAATGTAACTAACACTTGCGAAAAGCAAATACATTTAAAAGAAATTTTAGATGTATTGCCGAATTTTATCGGTAAAATCCATCAAACCCCGCCTGCCTACAGTGCAATTAAAGTTGGCGGAACAGCTCTTTATAAGCTCGCGAGAGAAGGAAAAGAGGTAAAAGTTCCCCAACGCGAGATAACAATATACGGTATTGATATTGTTGACTTTTCAGGCAAAGAGATTATAATGGATGTAGAGTGCTCAAAAGGCACTTATATTCGCTCGCTTTGTGTTGATATTGCAAAAGCTGTTGGTACTGTAGGTGTTATGAGTTCTCTCACCCGCCTAAAAAGCGGTAAATGGACACTTGATATGGCTGTAGAACTTGATTGCGATAACATTTCACAGCACATTTTATCAATGGACACTGTTCTTGACGATTATCCCCCGTTTAAACCAGGCAGTTTTTATTCAACACTGCTATCAAACGGATGTGCAATTGACACCAAAAAGCTCAAAAATATACCCGATGGAATATCAAGAGTATATTCAGACAAGCTTTTAGGACTTGGTAATGTATTTGAAAAGGACGGAGTTAAGTATTACAAACTGCTTACTCATTTATAAATATGAATAACACTAAAAATGCTCTATGCGTCGCACTGGGCGACTTTGACGGCGTTCATTTAGGACACCTTAAGGTACTTTGTGCAGCAGTTGATAATAAAATGAACCTAACCCCTGCGGTATACACATTTAAAAACAACTGCAAGGGTGCACAAGCCATTACTGACAACGAAACAAAATCAAAAATTTTTCAAAGCGTTGGTATAAAACATATCATTTTTGATGACTTTGAAAAAATTAAGCACCTTTCACCTGCCCTATTTGTTCAGAACATTTTAAATGATAGACTTCATGCTAAAGTCGTCGTTTGCGGTGTTGATTTTAAATTTGGAAAAAATGCCATTGGTGATGCAGAGTTATTAAAACAACTGTGTCTGCAATATGATATAAAAGTTGAAATTATAAATCACTTTTTAAATGGTAATAAAAAACTCAGTTCAACCGATATACGAAAACTTATTAAAAATGGTGATATGCCTGCCGTAACGAAAATGCTGGGTAGGTATTTTTCCATTTCAGGCACAGTCGAGCACGGTAAAAAATTAGGTTCTAAAAACTGTGCACCAACAATTAATATTCCTTTGCACGATAACCTTGTAATTCCGGCTTTTGGTGTATATATTTCAAAAATTAATATTAACGGTAAATCATATAACGGAATTGCAAATATCGGTACAAGGCCAAGTGTTGAACAAAACGGTGCACCCAACATAGAAGCTAATATATTCGACTTTAGCGGCGATTTATATGGTGCCAAAGTCACTGTTGAATTTATTGAAATGATACGCCCAGAAATTAAATTTGACAGCAAAAATGCGTTGTTTGAACAAATACAATATGATATCAAAGCCGCAAAGGCTTATTTTAACGGAGAAGCTAATGAAGATACTCATTAAGACAATAGCCGTTTTATCGGCAATAATAATACTTTTTTCATCAAGCGCTTGTAAAAAATCAGATAATAAAGAAAGCTATGAGAAAGAAAATGCAGGCACTACAGGTTATGGCGCTATTGTTAAAAGTTCTCTTTATATTGATGATTTTTATTTTTTAACTGTGGGAACGGTTAAATCAAAAGTTGAACTGCTTTTAGGAAACGCTCATTATTGCAAAAACAACGATGAAGTTTATCCTGTATACTCTCTTGGCAACGGTGATAGTATTGAGATTACCTATGATGATGAGGAAATGGATATTATAAAAGCTGATTATATATATTCTGACGGAACAACTGCAAACTTTTTTGATATACTTGTAGATTTGGGGATTTTAAAATCCAATTTTCAAGAAAGCAACGGTGAATCAACTACTGTTATACCAAGCGGTAACGACAAACCTGATTCTCCTGATACACCAAGTGATAACAAGCCAGATGTAAATGATAACCCCACTCAAACACCTATCCCCAATGACTCACACACGGCAGTACAAGGTGACTATTTTGCATCCGGTATGTATAATTTGACTTTAGTTGAAGCTTCAATTTCGCTTGATATGCAAAGAAGTGATGTTTTAGCACTTGTCGGCAAACCGAATTATTATTTTTCTCACAATTTTTCAAAAGATTCATATATAATTGACTGTTATAATCTAAACGACGGCAGTAAACTTTACCTCGACTACGGTTATACAAGAGATACCTTGCGCTGTGCTACAGTCTATAAAAGCGGCAGTTATAAAAACCTATTGGGTAATTGGTCTACACAATCAAAGCCCACCGGTTTTACACATAAATTGACAGACAAAAATAAGATAAACCATATTTCAAAAAATATGAACCCTGTCACTGTATACAAAAGCCTTGGTGAGCCATCTTGGTACGAAGGCACAAGGGGAAGTTACAGCGATGTTTATGTTCTAAACGACGGTAGTTTTTTATACCTCAACTTTGGTTCGGCACACAACAAACTGACATCTGCATCAATACAAGGAGTCGACGGATCCAACACCGTTATTACACTTAACTAATGAAAAGATTTTCAATAATTGTTTTTTTAACATTAATTATATTCACCTGTGCTTGCTCAAAGCAAAGTAAAAGTGATTTGAAATTATATGTTATACCGCGAAACGACCTATCTGACAGTATGAGTGACAAGGAAAAAGTTAAAGCTATAACGAGTTTAGGTCGGCTCGCCTTTGACGGTAACGACATTGAAGGTTATAATTGGGCAAGCCATACAATTACGCTTTATGAAAGTTCTGTCACCTCTTATGGCAATATCACAAAAGAAAGCGGCGGAAGCAGCATTTTTAAAACCGATGATTCCTACGCTTTTGCTTTAATTATTAAAGATAAATTAATATATATAGGTGGGTTTGAACACGGCTCCAAAAATCCTGATATACCATTACAACCCTCTATACGCGACAATGACAAATATTCTTTTAAAATAGTATTTGACGCTAAATATTCTAAAAATTCAGACAACCGTTCAAATAATACCCTTTATAACTTTTTAAACAGTAATGGAATGCTAATCTCAAAAGCGTAATTAATTTTTAAAAAACACTTGCCAAATAAATTAATTATGTTATAATAGTTTGTGCTGATTATTAATCGCACATTTCGAGATGTGGCTCAGTTTGGTAGAGCGCTGCGTTCGGGACGCAGAAGCCGCAGGTTCGAATCCTGTCATCTCGACCAAAAAACCGTGTTTTCTTTATAGAAAACACGGTTTTTTATATTATCAACTTTTGCTGGTATTATAACATAATACTTTTATCCCAAAAAGAAATCAAACATTAACATTAATGAAAAGCCTGCCAGCAGAGAATATGTCGCACCACGTTCGTTTCCGTGCGAATGGGTCTCTGGAATCATTTCATCACTAATTACATATAGCATTGTGCCGCCTGCAAAAGCAAGGGCAAACGGAAGTATTGTCACAGATAAGCTTACTGCAAAAAAACCTAAAAATGTACCAAAAACTTCAACAATACCTGTTGCAAAAGCAATTAAAAGCGTTCGTTTTACACTGACACCGGCAGAAAGCATTGGCGCAATAATAACCATACCTTCGGGTATATTCTGTAAAGCTATACCACCTGCAACTGTAATAGCTTGCGTTATATCTCCCGAACCAAAACTGACCCCTGCTGCAATTCCCTCCGGCAAGTTATGTATTGCTATTGCAATTACAAACAGTAAAACCTTATTTAGACTTTCTGTCTTTTCGGGGTGTCGTTCTCCATCAACACCTGTGATCTTATGCAGATGAGGAACAAGTTTATCAATCACATTTAAAGTAAAAGCACCACAGAAAATACCTGCAACTGTAACTACTACAGAAAATATGCCTTTTGAATATTCAAGTGACGGCATAATAAGTCCGATAACTGCCGCTGCAAGCATTACCCCGGCCGCAAAAGACAAAACTATATCATTAAACTTATGTGAAGTTTTTTTAAAGACAAGACCTATTAAAGCGCCAATGATTGTCGCACCGCCAACCCCAAAAGCCGTTAAAACTATAGGATGCATCATAACCTCCAACAATGTAATTTTATTTAATTATAACATATTTTAAATCAAATAGTAACCAATATACAATAAAAACTTGAAGAATTTATATGCAGATGTTAATATTAAAATATAAAAAAACTATTAGGTGTTAAAAATGAGCAATATTTCAAAGGCAAAAAATATACTTACTAACGGTAACTACAGTTGTGTTGCATACAGCGACTTAGACACACTTACAAGCAAAAAACGAGGTGTTAAGCCTCTTATTGAATGGTTAGAAAGAAGTATTAATCTTGAAAATTACTATATTGCCGACAAAGTTGTCGGTAAAGGCGCTGCATTTTTATATATTAAATTGAATACAAAAAATATTTATGCTTTTGTTATAAGCAAGCCCGCTTTGACATTACTTGAAAATAACGGTATTAATGTTGAATATGATGCTTGCGTTCCATTTATAAAAAGCAGAGACGGAATTGGGTTTTGCCCAATTGAAAGCGCTGTTTTACATACTGAAAACACAGATGAGGCAATTGCATTAATTATTAAAAAACTTAAAAATTTAACAAAGGAGAAATAAAATGATTTACAAGCAGTTTAAAGATATAAAACTATCCGCATTGGGCATGGGATGTATGCGCTTACCTACAATTGATAACGATAACTCTAAAATCGACACAGTAAAAACTGCCCAAATGACTGAATACGCAATAAATAACGGCATCAACTATTTTGATACTGCATGGGGATATCATGATGGCAATTCTGAAACCATCATGGGTGAAATTTTAAAACAATATCCGCGAGAAAAGTTTTATCTTGCCAGTAAATTTCCAGGCTATGATGCCTCTTCTTTTGGAAATGCTAAAAAGATTTTTGAAAAACAGCTTGAAAAATGTCAGGTTAATTATTTTGATTTTTATTTATTTCACAATGTATGTGAACTTAATATTGATGGTTACCTAAATGATGAAAAATACGGAGATTTTACATATCTTTTAAAACAGAAAGAGAATGGAAGAATTAAACATTTAGGATTTTCAACCCATGGAAGTCTTGAAACTGTTACCCGATTTTTAGACGCATACGGAAAGTATATGGAATTTTGCCAAATTCAACTTAACTATATGGATTGGGAATTTCAAAATGCAAAAGCACTTGTTGAACTGTTAAATAATCGCAATATACCCATTTGGGTTATGGAGCCGTTACGAGGAGGAAAACTTGCAACATTAAATGAGTTTTTGTCAAAAAAACTGAAAAATGCGCGTCCTGATGAAACGATACCGGCATGGGCATTTAGGTTTTTACAAACAATACCTACAGTCACTGTAACTTTGTCTGGCATGTCTAACTTTGAACAGTTAAAAGACAATATTGAAACCTTTTCTCATAATAGACCGTTAAACGATAGTGAATGGGATCTTGCATTATCTGTAGGCAAAGCATTTATAGAAAAAACCAGTCTTCCCTGCACAGCATGTAGGTATTGCACTACTCACTGTCCTAAAGGGCTTAACATTCCGTGGCTGATTGACCTTTACAATGAGCATTGCTTTACAGACGGCGGTTTTATGGCACCATTTGCTCTTAAAGCAAGCAAAAAGGACCAGCATCCATCAAATTGTATTGGCTGTCGCGCTTGTGAAGCAGTCTGTCCTCAAAATATTGAGATATCTAAAATGATGAGAGATTTTGTAAGTAAATTATAAATCAAGACAAAATAGGAGAATTAATAATGATAATTAACAAGAAGTTTATAATTATACTAGTTATGCTCCTCTGTCTTGCAGGTGCAGGTATTGGAACTGTTTTTGGCATAAATGCCTATGTAAAAAGTGTTGGCAATAATACCATACTCACATCAAAACAAGCCGCAGAACTTGAAGATGTAGATTGCATTATAGTCCTCGGATGTCAGGTTAAGGGAAACGGGAAACCAAGTGACATGCTAAAAGACAGGCTTACCAGAGGCATTGAACTCTATAAATCAGGGGCGGCACCTAAGATAATTATGAGTGGTGACCACGGACGCAAAGAATACGACGAGGTTGGTACAATGAAGCAGTATGCCATTAATGCGGGCGTACCCTCGGAAGATATATTTATGGACCATGCAGGTTTTTCCACCTACGAAACAGTGTACAGAGCAAAAGAAATTTTTGGCGCTGATAAAGTGGTTATAGTGACTCAAGAATATCACCTGTACCGTTCGTTATATATTGCAAAAAAGCTTGGCATAAAAGCCTACGGCGTTTCTTCTGACTACCATACCTATATAGGACAGTCTATGAGAGAATACCGTGAAATACTGGCAAGATGCAAGGACTTTGTAATAACCATATTTAAACCAAAGCCCACTTATCTTGGGGAAAAAATACCAATAACAAGCAACGGCGATATAACAAACGATTAGTAAAAAAGTTAATAACGCACAAAAACATTGTTATCCCCTTATAAAATTGAAGTAATAAAAAAGCGCCATTTAGACTTTATCTTACTAGATAGAAGTTCTAAAATGACGCTTTTTATAGTTAATCTATTATATTTGATAAATTGCTTTGAATACTTGCCGCAACATCGGGCTTGTTCATTGAATAAACATGCACATTAGTCAAACCATTTGCATAGAGATCTATTATCTGATCTGTTGCATAAGCAATACCCGCCTGCTTCATAGCGGCAGGATTTGAACCAAATTTATCAACAAGGCTTTTAAATCGTTGAGGCATAAAAGAGCCGGACAGTTTTATTGCACGATCAACCTGACTCGCATTTGTTATTGGCATAATGCCGGGAATAACAGGTATTGTAATTCCTGCCTCACGAATCTTATAAAGAAAATTATATAAAAGATTATTATCGAAAAACATTTGTGTAGTTAAAAAATCACAACCTGCATCAACCTTCTCTTTAAGACGTTTAATATCTTCTTTTTGATTAGTACTTTCAGGGTGAATTTCAGGGTAGCAAGCAGCACCTATACAAAAATCGTAATCAGCCGACTTTAGTTCCATAATAAGATCAATTGCATATTTATAATCCCAATTACTGCGATCTGAACGTTCAAATGACTCGGGAATATCACCCCTAAGGGCCATTACATTTGTTATACCGGCTGCCTTTATTTCACTGATTTTTTGAGAAACAGTAGTTTTTGTAGAAGAAACACAAGTAAGATGCGCAAGTGTGGGCACACCGTAAGTTTCTTTTATGTTTTTTGCAATATCTAATGTATACTTACTTGTTCCCCCGCCTGCACCATATGTAACACTCATAAATGAAGGGTGAAGTTTTGCAATTTCCTCCGTAGCAATTTTAACTGTTTCAAAACCACTTTCGGTTTTTGGCGGAAACACCTCAAAAGATAAAGACATAATATCTTTTCTAACAATATCAATTATCTTCATTAGAGTAATTCCTTTCTGTTATTGTATAAAGAAATTTTCTTTATACGAATAAATATAAAAATCGCTAGCAACGGAAACAACATTCCAACAAACATACCCAGTTTCATACCTAACTGTTCTGGCGTTATACCCATTGACTGTGAAAGCGACAATGCGGGAGAAAAAGAACTGACAGCATCTGTAATTAAACCTATAAGTTGAGGGCCAATAGATGCACCAAGGTCACCACCCGATGCCATTATTGCATAAATAAACACACCGCTTGATGCAAAGCAATCAGATGCAACAATAAGGCTGCCGGGCCAAAGCATTGACACACAAAAACCGGTCAATGCACATGCAACTAATCCTACAATTGCTGTATTGGTAATAGCAGCAACAAAATAACAGATAGTAGCACCAACTGAACCTAGTATTAAAACTTGATAAATATTTTTGCCGAAATTAGTGTAAAGTGTTCTACCAAGGCCAAAGGTTAGAGAAAACATTGCCACACCGAATATATCGCCAAATACTTTAGGAATACCAAGCGCTTGCTCGAGATAACCGGAACTCCACTGCGCCATTATAATTTCTGAAGCGCCACCAAGAAAAATAGCAAGTACAAAAAGCCAAAGTGTTTTGTTTTTAAAATATTTTAAAGCACCGGATACACGCTGAGGTGTATCCATTTTAGGTATGTCCACACTATTAAACATAATAATAGAAAACAGAGGAACAATCATAAAAAGCATTGCAAGATACTGCCAATTTTCAGAACCAAAAATAAGCAAAAACAAAGTGCTGATAATTACAACAAAAACAACGCCCCACGCATATATAGAATGGAGTTTGCTCATTTCACGATCAGGGTTATCTGACGGAATTGCTGCGATAACCGGGCTGATAAGCACCTCAGCCAAACCACTTGATGCAGAAAAAATAACAGTGCCTATTATTATCCCTATGTAAACATTATCTTTTAAGAAGAATGGGGATACTGCATAAATAAATAAGCCGATAAATGTCAAAACCGGCATTATTCTAACAGTTTTCTTAATATCAAATTTATGCGAAAAGAAAGAAAACAGCAAGTCAACAGAAAGCTGTGTTATAAAATTAACAAGCACTAAAAAACCCATCATAGTATATGAAATATTATAGAGTTTATGAAATGTTAAAAATAAAATCGGAGAAAGGTTTGCAACAACAGACATCGCAATATTTGAACTGTAGCAAGCCAATTTAAGACGTTTGTACGATTGTGACATAATAATTCCCTATATTAATACTAAGTTAAAGCAGTTCTTTGTATAGTTCTATTGCAGATTTAGGGCTGAGATATGCAGGCGGAACATCTAAAACAGTTTTACAACCTAAAACCCCTTCTTTATTCATACGATATACAGCCCTTGCATACGCAACAATTACAGACGCAGTAAACTCCGGATTAGAATCAAGTTTTAAACTGTATTCAATTATATGAGTATTTTCAAGGTTTTTACCTGTTTTTCCGCAACGGATTACAAAACCGCCGTGAGGAATACCGCTGTGATTTTCTAAAAGTTCTGATTGTGAAATAAAGTTTACCGTTGTATCATAATCTGCAAAATAGTTCGGCATTGTTTTTATTTCATTTTCTATTTTTAATGTATCTGCGCCGTCTTTTGCAACAACATAACACTCACGGGTATGTTTTTGACGAGTAGTAAGTTCAGGATTCTCACCGTTTCTTACCGATTGTAAAGCCGATTGAACAGGAACGGTATACTGCTTTGCATTTGCAACACCATCAATACGTCTTATAGCATCGGAATGGCCCTGACTTACACCCTTTCCCCAAAAAGTATAATCTTTACCACAAGGCAAAATTGCACTGCCATACATTCTGTTAAGTGAAAACAAACCCGGATCCCAACCGACTGAGATCATGGCTGTATGGGAATTGGATTTCGCTGCAGCATCAACATTTTCAAAATGCTCAGGAATTTTTGCGTGCGTATCAAAAGAATCAATCACATTAAAATGCTTTGCAAGAGCAGGCGTTTGCACCGGCAAATCTGTCGCACTGCCGCCGCACAAAACCATAACATCAATTTTATCTATATAATTTTCGACATCATCTGCACTGCAAACTTTAGCGCTTTTAGTGTTGATTTTTAAAGCAGAAGGGTCTCTGCGAGTAAATACCGCAACAAGCTCCATATCAGGATTTTGTGCGATTGCACTTTCAACACCGCGACCCAAATTGCCATAACCGAAAATACCAATTTTTATGCTCATAATATGCCTCCTTAGAATATTATTTAGTTTATCACACCGCATATTCAATATCAATATTTTTTTACAAAAAAGTAGTTGACAATTACAAAAGTAAGTTATACAATTATAAGGCAATATTTAGGGAGCTCGATTGACTCGGGCTGAGAGGGAACCATTCTGTTCCGACCTGTGACCTGATGCGGATAATGCCGACGTAGGAAAATACTGTTAGTTTTTATCTCCGCATCATTTTTGCGGAGATTTTTTATTTATAAGGAGGAGTCAATATGAAAAAGATTGACACAAAAAAGCTAACAGTCTCAGCAATTATGATAGCACTTGCAACCGTACTTAGTTTGATTAAAGTATGGACTATGCCACTTGGTGGGGCAGTAACGTTACTGTCAATGCTGCCAGTTGCTTTGATTGCTATTATCTACGGTACAAAGCACGGCCTATGGTGTGCATTTGTATATTCACTATGCCAATTGGGACTATCAATTGCTGAAGTTGTAGGATGGGGCCTTACCCCTACCGCTTTAATAGGCACTATATTCTTAGACTATATAATTGCTTTTACGGTACTTGGCCTTGCAGGTTTATTTGCAAAAAATGGAGTTAGCGGGTACATTTTAGGTATAACTCTTTCATTAATTTTAAGATTTTTATGTCATTTTATTTCAGGTGTTATAATTTTTGATATATGGATGCCTGAAGAATGGTCAAATATTTGGCTTTATTCTCTGTGTTATAACGGCGCTTATATGTTGCCTGAACTGATAACAACAATTGTGGGTGCGGTGGTTTTATTAAAACTATCCCCTATCAAAAGATTAATTAAAAATAATGAATAAGAGAGAGGCATTATGCCTCTCTCTTATTCATTTATAAAGTCATCAACAGCATCGTTTAAATGCTCGGTAGATAAATCATAGCTATTAAATTTATCTACAAGCCGTTTTATTACAGCATAGTCATTTGTTATATCATAAACCACCGAAGTTAAATCACTTGATGCAATACCGTAAACCAAAATTCCACTATCGTTTATTTGTGTTACCATTTTAAATTTATTATTCATTTTTAACATTCCCTCCCTATTTGCAAAATGATTTTAACACTAAGCAAATTATTTTCAATACGTTTTTACTAAAAACTGCATTTATTCAAAAACGAAGACATTTTCGGACATTGATTTACATATTTTTACAGTGTAAATCTGATGGGTTGCAAAATGAAAATGTTCGTGATAAAATGATAGTATTAACAAATATAGGGGAGAAATTCTATGAAAAAAACACTTTCTGAGTTTAAAACTTTTATAATGCGCGGCAACATAATTGATATGGCTGTCGGTGTAATTATGGGTACCGCTTTTGGTAAAATCGTGACATCAATTGTACAGGATATACTTATGCCCCTTATTGGTATTATTTTAGGCGGTATAAACTTTGCATCACTTTCTGTCACCATTCGTTCTTCTGAAATTAAATACGGTGTATTTATTCAAAATGTTATTGACTTTTTAATTATTGCGGCTTGTATTTTTGCAATGATTAAATTCCTTGCTATATTTACTAGCAAAAAGAGAAAAGAAGAAGAGGAAGCAGCAAAGAAAAAAGCTGAAGAAGAGGCTGCGAAAGAGCCTGAGAAGAGCGAAGAGGCTTTGCTTTTAACTGAAATTCGGGACTTACTTAAAAATAAAGATTAATAAAAAAATCACTTAGGATATAACTCCTAAGTGATTTTTTTAATTTAAGAAATAAGCGAACAAATAAGGTTTGAAATTTCTGTTGGATTTTCAACACTCATACCACCAATTAGTCTTGCTTGAGCATAAAGTATCTTGGTATAATCTGCAAGCATATCCTTATCATTATCAAACAGTACTGTTAATTTTTGAGCTATTGGGTGATCGGCATTAATTTCAAGCACTGTTTTTGCTTTAACAGGCGTATTTGCAGCATCGGGCATTTTATTAAGTGTTTTTTCCATACCGAGTGAAATACCGCCCTCAGTAGAAAGGCAAACAGGATGAGTTTTAAGATTTTTTGTAAAGCGCACCTCTCCTACCGCATCGCCAAGTATATCTTTCATAGCAGTAAGCATATCAGCATTGGCTGTATTTTTCTCTTCTATTGATTTTTTCTCATCATCGCTTAAAATATCAAGTTGTTGGTCGCAAACATTAACAAACTCTTTTTCGTCATAATTTACAAGCATACGTAGTGCAAATTCGTCTACATCATCTGTAAGATATAATACTTCAAAGCCTTTTTCACAAACTGCTTCTACCTGAGGAAGCATATCTATTTTATCGACTGTTTCACCTGTTGCATAGTAGATTGATTTTTGAGTGTCTGTCATACGCGAAACATATTCTTTAAGCGAAACATATTTCTTTTCTTTCGATGAAACAAACAAAACTAAATCTTTTAATACATCTTTATGCATTCCGTAATCTGAATAAAGACCGTATTTTAACTGTATACCGAAAGATTTATAAAATTCCTCATACTTTTCGCGTTCTTTATCAAGCATTTTTAAAAGTTCTGACTTGATTTTCTTTTCAATATTTTTAGCGATATTTTTAAGCTGAGTATCGTGTTGTAATGTTTCACGCGATATGTTAAGAGATAGGTCGGTACTATCGGCAAGACCGCGAACAAAACTGAAATAGTCGGGCAAAAGTTCGGCGCATTTCTCCATAATAAGTACACCACTCGAATAAAGTTGTAATCCCTTTTCGTATTCTTTGGTATAATAATCAAAAGACGGATGCTTGGGAATAAAGAGGAGAACATCGCTTGATGTAACACCCTCAAACTTTGAATGAATTACACTAAGCGGTGCCTCGTAATCCATAAACTTTTCGCGATAAAAGCCCTCGTACTCTTCGGGGGTGCAATCTTTTGCTTTTTTCTTCCAAATGGGTACCATACTGTTTAAAGTTTCAAGTTCGGTAACTGTTTCAAACTCGTTATCGCTTCCCTCTTTTGCAATACTTTTTTCCATATACATTTTGATAGGATAACGAAGATAGTCGGAATATTTTTTTACAAGTGCACGAATACGGTATTTATCAAGAAATTCGCTGTAATTTTCAGTATCGGTGTCCTCTTTAATATGGAGAGTGATAACCGTACCATTTGATGATTTCTGAGATTCTGTGACTGTATAACCGTCAATACCTGATGAGCGCCATTCATACGCAGTGTCGCCTCCGTAAGCCTTTGAAAGAACACTGATATTATCACTTACCATAAATGCAGAATAAAAACCTACACCAAACTGACCTATAATATCAACATCCTCTTTTTCAACACCGTCATTTTTAAAATCAAAAGAACCGCTTTTGGCAATTGTACCAAGGTTGTTTTCAAGTTCTTCTTTTGACATACCAATACCATTATCTTCAATTGTTATAACACGGTTTTGCTTGTCCACTGACAAATTTATTGCAAAAGAATCACGCGGAATTCCTACATTTTCATCGGTAAGCGAACGATAATATAATTTATCAATCGCGTCGCTCGCGTTTGAAAGTAACTCACGCAGAAAAATTTCTTTATGAGTATATATTGAATTAATCATCATATCAAGCAGTTTTTTAGACTCTGTCTTAAATTGCTTTTTTGCCATTTTAAATCACCTTCAAAGAAAAATTAGCAGTCTGTTTATTAGACTGCTAATTTATTTTACCACTATTTTAAAGTTTTTCAAGAGGTTTTTATAAATTAATTATTAAAAATGTATTAAAAGATTATTTTTTCGTACTGATACGATTATAAATGAGATAGCCCACTATGCTTACTGCCAATGTAATAGCAAAAACAATTATTGCAGTGATGTAATTTTTAAGTCCAAGTGCATTACCACCAATAGTAGATGTAACGATAGACGGAAGGCGCGCTATACTTACAGTAAAGAGAAAGAAAGCAGGGTTTATTTTTGTTAAACCTAAAAAATAAACTATCATATCTTTAGGGGTACCGGGTATTAAGTATATAAGAAAAATGACAGTATAAAAACGCTTTTGATTGCTCATAAGTTTTAAGTTATTTATTTTATCTATAGGATAAAATATTTCAACAAGTCTTACACCGAATGTACGCACGAAAGCAAAAACTATCACACTACCTGCAAGGGCACCCACGATACAAAGAATTGTACCTTCAATTGCACCAAAAGCATAGCCTGCACCGATTTCAAGAGGTTCACCAGGAATTATTGCAAACACTACCTGTAAAGCAACCATACCTATAAATATTAATTTTCCACTAAACCCTTTTGAATCTATCCAATCACGAAAGATATCAGGAGATGAGGCAAGTTTTATCATAGGTTTGCCAATAAAATAACATACCAATGACATAAATACTAAAAACACTATAATTGACAATAGTCCGACAAACTTTTGATGCTGTTTAGTTAATTTAAATTTCGACATTTTCTCACCAAAAAAGTTATTTGTAAGCACAGTATAATACTTTTTTTGCAATAATCAAACCTTTTTATACATTTTTTTCAATTTCTTAATAATTTATAACCGCCCCTTGTAATGAGGGGCGGTTAATATTAAAACAGGCCGGTAATTACACCGTTATCAGAAACATCAATTTTTTCTGCAGCAGGAACACGGGGAAGCCCAGGCATTGTCATTATATCACCTGTTAATACGACAACAAATCCCGCACCGGCAGAAACACGAACATTACGGACAGTCACCTCAAAACCGGTAGGAGCGCCAAGTTTTTTAGGGTCATCGGAGAAACTATACTGTGTTTTTGCAACACAGATAGGAAGGTTACCAAAGCCAAGGGCGGTAAGTTCTTCAATTTGCTTTTTAGCGGCCGGAGTGATAATAACACCGTCACCGCCGTATATCTTTGTTACAACTGCGTTTATTTTTTCTTCTAAAGGCATATCGCTTTCATAACTAAAAGTAAAATCGCCTTTTTCCTGTTCACAAAGACGAACAACCTCTAAAGCCAGTTCTTTACCGCCTTCGCCGCCGTCAGCCCATACGGTAGACAAAACAACGTTAACGCCAAGTTGTTTACATTTTTCAATAATAAGATCGATCTCAGCATCGGTATCTGTTGGAAAGCGGTTAACTGCTACAACAGATGGAAGTTTGTATACGTTTTTGATATTTGAAACGTGACGCAAGAGATTGGGAATGCCTTTTTCAAGAGCGGTAAGGTTTTCGTTTGCGAGTTCTGTCTTATCTAGACCGCCGTGCATTTTAAGAGCACGGACCGTTGCAACAATTACCACTGCTGAAGGAGTAAGTCCTGCCGCACGGCATTTTATGTCAAGAAACTTCTCAGCACCGAGATCTGCACCGAAACCTGCTTCTGTAACGGCATAATCACCGAGTTTTAAAGCAAGTTTTGTAGCGGTTACAGAGTTACAGCCATGTGCTATATTAGCAAACGGACCGCCGTGAACGAGAGCAGGAGTACCTTCAAGCGACTGAACAAGGTTGGGTTTTAGTGCATCTTTCAAAAGCGCTGCCATAGCGCCTGCGGCTTTAAGGTCGCCCGCTGTGACAGGTTTACCGTCATAAGTGTAAGCAACAATTATTCTTGAAAGACGTGCTTTAAGATCTGAAATACCTGATGAAAGGCACAAAACAGCCATAACTTCAGAAGCTACAGTAATATCAAAACCATCCTCACGCGGAGTTCCGTTTACTTTACCGCCAAGACCGTCTACAACAAAGCGAAGCTGTCTGTCGTTCATATCTACACAGCGTTTCCATGTGATGCGGCGAGGGTCGATACCAAGCGCATTTCCCTGCTGAATATGGTTATCAAGCATTGCGGCAAGTAAATTATTTGCTGCACCTATTGCATGAAAATCGCCTGTAAAATGAAGGTTAATATCTTCCATCGGTACAACCTGAGCATATCCACCACCGGCGGCACCGCCTTTTATACCAAAGACAGGGCCAAGAGATGGCTCACGAAGTGCCATAACTACATTTTTACCGATTTTTGAAAGACCGTCAGCAAGACCTATGGTGGTTGTTGTTTTCCCCTCGCCCGCAGGTGTAGGAGTAATTGCTGTTACTAAAATAAGTTTGCCGTTTGGTTTATCAGTTTCGTTCATTATCGAAAGATCAATTTTTGCCTTATATTTACCGTACTGCTCAAGATATTTATCATTAATACCTGCAACCTTAGCAATTTGGGTGATTGGCTGCATTTTAACAGACTGAGCTATTTCAATATCTGTTTTCATTCAAATTCTCCTCTTATTTGAAATATTTTACTGCTGACTCGAAAAGTCCCATATCATAAACGCCGTCAACATTTTTGTAAAGACCGTTACCAATACGCTCAGAATGGCCCATTTTACCTAATACGCGACCATCGGGAGAGGTTATTCCTTCAATTGCGCATACGGAATTATTGGGGTTAAAACTAATATCGGATGTGGGAGCACCACTAAAATCAACATATTGAGTTGCAATCTGTCCGTTTTGTGCAAGGCTTTTTACAAAATCATCGCTTGCAAGGAATCTTCCTTCTCCGTGTGAAATCGGCACGGTGTAAACATCACCTACATTAGTGTTCATAAGCCACGGTGATTTATTTGAAGCAATACGTGTACGAACTAGTCGCGACTGGTGTCGGCTGATTGTGTTAAATGTAAGAGTAGGACAATTTTCATCTGTATCAGTAATTTCACCAAACGGGACAAGTCCAAGTTTGATAAGTGCCTGAAAACCATTACAGATACCGCACATAAGGCCGTCGCGGTTTTTCAAAAGTTCATTTATTTGTTCTTTAACTGCACCGTTTCTAAAAAATGCAGTAATAAATTTACCAGAACCATCAGGCTCGTCACCGCCTGAAAAACCACCGGGTACAAAAACTATTTGAGTATCTTTGAGTTTTTGTGCAAAAGCATTAACCGACTGCGAAACTGCATCGGGTGTTAAGTTACCGATAACAAAAATTTCGGGGTCTGCACCTGCCCTTTCAAGTGCACGGGATGTGTCATATTCACAGTTTGTGCCGGGAAATACCGGAATTAGAACACGGGGTTTTGCAACTTTTATTGCAGGTGACGGATATTCTTTTGCAGTATATGAAAATACCGGAATTTCACCGCCACCTTGCTCAATATTACAAGAATAAACAGGCTCAAGTTTATTTTCATAAATTGAAACTAGTTCATCAAGTGACAATGTTTTATCAGCTTTTACAATTGAAGGTGTTTGAGTTGTTTTACCAAGTGTTATTCCAATATCAGTATCGTCTGTAAGTTCTAATATAAACGAGCCATAACTATAACCAAATATATCGGAATTTGAAATATCTTTATTATACTCAAAACCTATCATATTACCAAACGACATTTTCATTACAGCTTCTGCAACACCGCCGTAAGTTGTTGTATATGCCGAAACTACTTTTCCATCACGAACAAGGCTTGTAACCGTATTAAATAGTTTCTTTTCAGACTCTGCAACGGGAAGACCGTTTTTGTCATAATCAGGTTTTAACCACACAACTTTATGATCTACAGCCTTGAACTCTGGAGATATAACATCGCTTGTTTTACCGGTTGTTACAGAAAACGAAACGAGTGTGGGCGGAACATCAATATTTTCAAAAGTACCGCTCATTGAGTCTTTACCACCTATTGAGCCGATGCCATAATCCATCTGTGCTTTAAAAGCACCAAGTAATGCAGACATCGGTTTGCCCCAACGCTTTGCATCTTTCAAGGGCTTTTCAAAGTATTCTTGGAAAGTAAGATATGTGTCATCAAAAGAAGCACCGGTTGCAATAAGTTTTGCAACTGACTCAACAACTGCAAGATATGCGCCATGGTAAGGGCTCTTTTCGGTTATGTAGGGATTATAGCCCCACGACATAAACGAGCAAGTGTTTGTTGTACCTTTTTCAAGAGACACTTTATGTACCATGGACTGAATGGGCGTATGCTGATATTTACCGCCAAAGGGCATAAGTACAGTGCCTGCACCGATTGTCGAGTCAAAACGCTCTGACAAACCGCGCTTTGAACATACATTGAGGTCGCCTGCAAGTTTTTTGTATTCTTCATCAAATTCACCGTCGATTTTACGTGTAAAGTCCTTCGGATTTGCAGCAACTATATCTATATGTTTTTCCGCACCGTTAGAATTAAGGAAATCCCTTGAAACATCTACAATGTTAACACCGTTCCAACGCATAACAAGGCGAGGTGTTTTTGTAACTTTTGCAACAACTGTAGCTTCGAGATTTTCACTTTTTGCAAGAGAGATAAATTTATCCACATCCTGAGGCTCTACGACAACAGCCATACGTTCTTGAGATTCACTGATAGCAAGTTCTGTACCGTCAAGGCCATCATATTTTTTAGGTACAGCATTAAGATCAATTTCAAGACCGTCAGCAAGTTCACCGATAGCAACAGATACACCGCCTGCGCCAAAGTCGTTGCAGCGTTTTATAAGACGAGATGCTTGTTCATTTCTAAATAAACGCTGAAGTTTACGTTCTTCGGGAGCATTACCCTTTTGAACTTCTGCCCCGCAAGTTGTAAGAGAGTTTTGGGTATGTGATTTTGAAGATCCGGTTGCACCGCCGCATCCGTCACGACCGGTTCTGCCACCAAGTAAAATTACAATATCACCATCGTTTGGAACCTCACGACGAACATTTTTAGCGGGAGCTGCTGCAATAACTGCACCAATTTCAAGACGTTTTGCAACATAACCGTCGTGATAGAGTTCGTCAACCATACCTGTAGCCAGACCTATTTGGTTTCCGTAAGAAGAATAGCCTGCCGCCGCTGTTGTTACAATTTTGCGCTGCGGAAGTTTTCCGGGGATTGTTTCACTAACCGGTTTTAACGGGTCTGCCGCACCGGTAACACGCATAGCTGCATAAACATAACTTCTTCCTGAAAGCGGGTCGCGAATTGCACCGCCGATACAAGTGGCAGCACCGCCGAACGGTTCGATTTCTGTAGGATGGTTATGTGTTTCATTTTTGAAAAGCAAAAGCCAATCTTCGTCTTTACCATCAACATCTACTGTAATTTTCACAGTGCAAGCATTAATTTCTTCTGATTCATCAAGGCGCGGTAATCTACCGTCTGCTTTTAATTGACGAACCGCAATTGTTGCAATATCCATAAGGTTAACAGGTTTAGTTCTGTTAAGATTTTTACGGATTGCAACATAATCGTCATAAGCCTTTTGAATAAGTTCGTCTTCAAATTTAACCGAATCGATTGTCGTAAGAAAAGTGGTGTGACGGCAATGATCTGACCAATATGTATCTATCATACGGATTTCTGTCATTGTCGGGTCACGGTGTTCGGTTTTAAAATAATCTTGGCAGAACTGTATATCATCAGCATCCATAGCCAAGCCATAATCCTTAACAAACTTTTCAAGACCCACGCGGTCGAGTTTGCAAAAACCGCTTAATGTTTTAACTGTTTCGGGTATGTCATAATCTGTTTTTAGAGTTGAAACAGTTTCTAATGACGCTTCCCTACTTTCAACAGGATTTATAACATGCTTTTTAATAGCGGCAATATCGCTATCAGATAAGTCGCCATAAAGTACGTAAACTCTTGCATTTTTAATAAGCGGACGTTCACACTGGGCAATAAGTTGGATACACTGAGCAGCACTGTCTGCACGCATATCAAACTGACCAGGAAGATACTCAACCGCAAAAACAACTGCATTTTCAGCGTTTTCCAAATTTTCAGTAACATTATCAAGCTGAGGTTCGGAAAAAACAGTGTTAACTGCATAATCAAACAGTTGTTTATCAATGTTTTCTACATCGTATCTGTTTAACAATCTAAGGTCTTTAAGTCCTTTAATTTGCAAAAGAGAAACAATATCATTTTTGAGAGCTGCCGCCTCATTTGCAAGTCCGGCTTTTTTCTCTACATATATTCTATATACCATTATAGCCTCCATTATTTTATCGCAGCAAGTGCGCGTGCGCCAATGTCACTGCGACGGTAAGCATTTTCAAAAGTAACTTTTTCACACTCGGCATATGCTTTGTCAATTGCTTCTTTCAAGGTTGGTTCAACTGCAGTTACACCGAGAACTCTACCGCCTGCCGTTAAAAGTTTTCCATCATCAAGTTTGGCACCGGCGATATAAAGGTTTGCATTAAAATCATTGGAAACCTTAATTTCATAACCCGTCTTATAAGTTTCAGGATAACCGTTTGATGCCAAAACAACACAAGCCGCGTGTGCGTTTGCAAATTCAACATCGCAGTCAGCTAGATTACCTTCACGGCAAGCTTTCATTATGGTAAAGAGGTCGCTTTTCAAAAGCGGTAAAACAACCTGCGTTTCAGGATCACCGAAACGACAGTTATATTCAATTACACGGGGTCCGTCAGGAGTTATCATAAGTCCAAAATAAAGACAACCTTTAAAAGTTCTATTTTCTTTATTCATAGCCTCGATGGTAGGAATAAATATTTTTTCCATACACTCTTTGGCTATTTCTTCGGTATAGTATGGGTTAGGCGCAATTGTTCCCATACCGCCAGTATTCAAACCGGTATCGTTATCTCCTACCCGTTTATGATCCATTGATGAAACCATAGGCTTTACGGTTTTACCGTCGGTAAACGCAAGCACTGAAACCTCTGGACCTGTAAGAAACTGTTCCACAACAATAGTATTACCGCTGTCACCGAATTTTTTATCAAGCATCATTGAATTTACAGCATCAATAGCCTCTTGTCTTGTAAAGGCAATTATTACACCCTTACCGAGAGCTAGTCCATCAGCTTTAATAACTGTAGGAAGCGGTGCTGTTTTTACATAATCAAGGGCTTTTTGAACATCATCAAAAATCTCAAAAGCTGCAGTGGGAATACCGTACTTTTTCATAAGATTTTTAGAAAACATTTTACTACCCTCGATTATTGCGGCATCTTTTGTAGGCCCAAAGCATGCAACACCGGCTGCCTCAAGCGCATCAACTGCACCCAAAACCAGCGGGTCATCGGGAGCTACTACCGCAAAATCTATATTGTTGATTTTTGCAAAATCAACAATGCCTTCAATATCTTTGGCACCAATATTCACGCACTCGGCGTCGGCTGCTATACCGCCGTTGCCGGGAAGTGCATATATTTTTGTAATTTCTTTATTTTCTTTAAGTTTTTTTATTATTGTATGTTCACGGCCACCGCCGCCTACTACCATTATTTTCATAATTATCACCTATTATAGATAGGGAATTTTTCACAAAGTTCAATTACCTCTTTGGTAATACGATCTTTATTACCTTCAAAGTCAGTTACAACATCTTTCATCCAACGAGCAATAAGTGCCATTTCCTGCTCTTTAAAGCCACGGCTTGTAACAGCGGGTGTACCTACACGGATACCACTTGTAATAAACGGGCTTTGCGGGTCGTTGGGGATTGCATTTTTGTTAACTGTGATATGAACCTCGTCAAGTCTGTGTTCAAGTTCTTTACCTGTAACACCGCAATCGCGAAGGTCAAGTAACATAAGGTGGTTATCTGTGCCGCCCGATACCAATTTAAAGCCTTCTTTAACAAACGCATCAGCAAGTGCTGCAGCATTTTTTACAATTTGAGTTTGATATGCTTTAAAGTCGTCGGTGAGCGCTTCGCCAAACGCTACCGCTTTAGCAGCAATTATATGCATTAAAGGTCCGCCCTGTGTTCCGGGGAAAATCGCCTTATCAATCTGTTTTGCGAGTTCTTCTTTACATAAAATAAGACCACCGCGGGGACCGCGAAGTGTTTTATGAGTGGTTGTTGTTACAACATGAGCAAATGGTACGGGATTGGGATGAAGACCTGCTGCAACAAGTCCTGCAATATGCGCCATATCAACCATAAAATATGCACCGCACTCATCAGCAATTTCACGGAATTTTGCAAAATCTATTGTACGTGGATAGGCTGAAGCACCTGCTAAAATAAGTTTTGGTTTATGTTCTTTAGCAAGACGTCTTACCTCTTCATAATCAATTTGCTGTGTTTCATCAGACACACCGTAAGGTACAATGTTAAAATAGTTTCCCGAAATATTTACAGGTGAGCCGTGTGAAAGGTGGCCACCGTGAGCAAGACTCATTGACAACACTGTATCACCAGGCTGTAAGAGAGCATAAAATGTTGCAAGGTTTGCATTGGCACCGCTATGCGGCTGAACATTTGCATGTTCTGCACCAAAAAGTTCTTTAGCTCTATTTCTTGCTATTTCTTCAACTTCATCAACATGGACACATCCACCGTAGTAGCGTTTTGATGGGTAACCTTCGGCATATTTATTTGTAAGAACTGTTCCTGCTGCAAGCAAAACTGCATCGGATACAATATTTTCAGATGCTATAAGTTCAATGTTATGACGCTGACGAGTAAGTTCTCTATCGCAAGCGGCATATACTTCGGGATCAAACTGGCTTAATTGTTCAAAAAACATTTTTTATATTTCCTTTCTTTAGTTTAAAATTATATTAATGGTGGAAAAGACGCATACCGGTAAATGCCATTGCAATACCGTATTTGTTACAGCAATCTATAACGATATCATCTCTGATTGAGCCGCCGGGCTGTGCAATATACGAAACACCGCTACGGCGAGCCCGCTCGATATTATCATCAAACGGGAAAAATGCATCGGAACCTACAGCAACACCTGTTATAGTTGCAAGATATTCCTTTTGCTCAGCTTTTGTAAACGGCTCTGGCCGGTGAGTAAAATATTTTTGCCAATTTCCGTCTGCCAATACATCCTCATCATCGTCTGAAATGTAAACATCAATTACATTATCTCTGTCAGGTCTGCCAAGCGTAGAAATAAACGGAAGATTTAAGCATTTTTCGTGTTGACGTAAATGCCAAATATCTGCTTTACCGCCTGCAAGACGGGTGCAATAAATTCTTGACTGCTGACCTGCGCCAACACCAATAGCCTGTCGGTCAACCGCATAGCAAACTGAATTTGACTGAGTATATTTAAGGGTAATAAGAGCTACAATAAGGTCGCGTTTTGCGCTGTCGGGAAGTTGTTTGTTTTCGGTAACAAGGTTTGAAAGTAACTCTTCATCAATTTTAAAGTTATTTCTGCCCTGCTCAAATGTAATACCGAAGACTTGTTTTATTTCTTTCTCCTCTGGAACATAATCAGCATCAATTTTAACAATGTTATAATTGCCGTTTCTCTTTGATTTTAAAATTTCAAGTGCCTCGGGCTCATAACCCGGAGCAATTATACCATCGGACACCTCGCGTTTAATAAGCATTGCGGTAGTAACATCACATACATCCGAAAGTGCAATCCAATCACCAAAAGACGACTGACGGTCGGTACCTCTTGCACGAGCATAAGCACAAGCAAGAAGCGAATTATCAAGTCCTTTAATATCATCGACAAAGCAAGCGCGTTTTAACTTTTCAGGAAGCGGAACGCCAACTGCAGCAGAAGTTGGACTTACATGTTTAAATGAAGTAGCGCAAGGCATACCTGTTGCCGCTTTTAGTTCTTTTACAAGCTGCCACGAGTTAAAAGCATCAAGGAAATTAATATAACCGGGGCGGCCACTTAATATCTCGATTGGGAGATTGGAGCCGTTTGACATATATATACGTGACGGTTTTTGGTTAGGGTTACAACCGTATTTAAGTTCAAATTCTTTCATCGTCTTCTCCTTATTTATTTTTATTAATAAGTCTGTTTTCTACACTGCCGTCCTTAAGAGAAATATAACGGACATATAATGAAATTTTATTTTGCTCGTTAAGTGAGTTCCAAAGATTTAAAGCAAACTCATCAATATCATCAGTCATAGCAACACGCTCAGGCTCTCCTGTAAATGTAGGAATTGGATTGCCGTCACAGTTATACGTGTGAATAAATGATCCAACGCCTTTAAGTGCCGGATAATTAAAAGTGTACCTTGAGCAGTCACTTCCCTTATCATCAGAACTTTTAAGTATACTCATTTTATAAGTAAACGAATCATCTTTCAGAGTAATCATACCGCTGATTCTGGGCGTAAAATTAGGTGCGTCAGGCTCAAAGCAACGTGTTTCAAGCGCATCCTCAAAACTTTTGCCTTCTTTTATAAAGTCATAAATAGTATCTGTTTGATCACCGTTTGTAACAATTGTTTTATTTTCAAACACACGAACGGGCGAATAGATTATAAGTGATGGGTCTTCTAGTTTCGCCTCATCAAAAGCGCGTGTGATTATTTCACCGTTTGCTTTTTCTTCAAACACACGGTTACGGCTGTTTTCGCTTCTTCCCATAATGAAATATGCAAAAACAGCGTTTTTTCCGTCAGGTGTCATACCTATCATTATGCCTCTGCCGGGATAGGTATTGTTTTTTAAAAGTTCATAGGGATTATTAAGTTCGTATACATTCATTCACTTTTTCTCCTTTACAATTTGGCTTGAAACTTTTTCGATAGATTCGGGAAGAATTATCCATTCAGCCTGTTCCATTACTCGTTTTTGAAGTATTTCAGGGGTATCACCCTCTTTAACCTCTACCGCCTTTTGCATTATGATTTCACCGCCATCGGTAATTTCATTTACAAAATGAACAGTAGCACCTGTAAGCTTGACACCGCGTTCAAGCGCCGCCTCGTGAACACGCAATCCGTAAAATCCATTACCGCAAAACGACGGTATAAGCGATGGGTGGATGTTAAGTATTCTGTTAGGATAGCGAGATGTGAAATTTTCACTTAAAATACACATAAATCCCGCAAGAACAATTAAGTCGATGTCAAACTTTGTAAGTTCATCAATTATATTCTGTTCAAATTCAGGAGAACGAGTAATTACCTTTGTCGCAACACCTGCGTTTTCTGCACGGGTGAGCGCATAGGCTTTTGGATTATTTGAAATAACAAGGCAAATTTCACCGTTTTGTATTATTTGGTTTTTTTGTGCATCAAGAATGGCCTGAAGATTTGTGCCGCCGCCCGAAACTAAAACTGCTATACGCGCTTTTTTGTTTAGCATAAGCAAACACCCTCGCTGTCAGTAATTTCACCGAGTATAACAGCGTTTTCGCCGGCTGCTTTTAATGTTGCGAGAGCTTTATCTGCATCTTCTTTTGCAACAACTGCAATCATACCGATACCCATATTAAATGTATTAAACATATCACGCTCATCAATATCGCCGGTTTTTTGAATTAAATCAAAAATAGGAAGTACCGGAACAGAGCTCTTTTCAATTTTAGCGCCCAGATGTTTGGGTATACTGCGCGGAACATTCTCATAAAAACCGCCGCCTGTAATATGCGAAACACCTTTTACTGTAACGGCATCAAAAAGTGAAAGCATAGGCTTTACATAAATTCTTGTAGGAGTAAGAAGTGTTTCACCAAGTGACTTGCCGCCAAGAGCGTCGACTGGTACGGTTATATTTTTATTTTCAATATCAAAAACTTTTCTTACAAGTGAGAAACCGTTTGAATGAACACCACTTGAAGAAAGACCTATAATTACATCGCCGGGTTTCATTTTAGAATTATCAAGTACTTTAGTTTTATCAACCACACCTACAGAAAAGCCTGCAAGGTCATATTCGTCCACAGGATAGAAACCGGGCATTTCTGCCGTTTCACCGCCAATTAGTGCAGCACCGGATTGAACACAACCCTCTGCAATACCAGAAACGATATCAGCAATTTTTTCGGGTATATTTTTACCACAAGCAATATAATCAAGGAAAAAGAGCGGTTTTGCACCGCAACAAATAATATCATTAACACACATAGCAACACAGTCAATACCTACTGTATTATGTATATCTGTTAAAAATGCGATTTTAAGTTTTGTGCCTACACCGTCAGTACCACTGACCAAAACGGGATTAGGTGTAGAAGAAAGATCGAGTGCAAACATACCGCCAAAACCGCCGATGCCACAATCTGCACCTGCTGTTACTGTTTTTGCAATATGCTTTTTCATAAGTTCTACCGCTTTGTAACCGGCTGTTATATCAACACCGGCTGCTTTGTAACTCTCGCTAAAACTTTTTTCCATTGTTTTTTCCTCTCTTTATCAGTTGTTATATTTACTACTTACTTTTGCATCAGCATCAAGCACTTTTTTCTCACCTGCCGCGCGTTTTTGTGAAAGTTTTTGAGCTAATTCATCATCCTCAACAGCGAGGATTTGTATAGAAAGTAAAGCTGCGTTGACAGCACCGTCAATTGCAACCGTTGCAACAGGAATGCCTGATGGCATTTGAACAGTTGATAACAGTGAGTCGATACCGTCAAGTGTAGATGATTTTACCGGTATACCAATTACCGGAAGGGTTGTGTTTGCGGCAACAGCACCGGCAAGATGTGCAGCCTTACCTGCAGCAGCAATTATCACACCAAAACCGTTTGAACGTGCATTTTTAGTAAACTCTGCCGCTTGAACAGGTGTTCTATGAGCAGAATATACATGCACCTCGAAAGGCACACCGTACTCTTTAAGAGTATCAAGTGCTTTTTCTACAACGGGAAGGTCACTGTCACTACCCATTAATACTCCGACTTTTTTCATAAAAGATATACCTCCAAAACATAAAATAAGGGCAGTCCTCCACGGAAGACTGCCCAGACGGTCGGCTTAAAATACATTCCCGGTTTCCCCGTGGTAACCCACTTATCCGTCAGTTACCGGAAATTTATTATAATTATATTAAAAAAGGCGAATATTGTCAAGTAATTAAGATGTATAAATATATACAAATAATTAAGTATATTCATCATTCATTTATACATTCTTGACATTTAACCTACTCATAAATATAATTAAATCAAAAACTTAAGATGGTGATTAAATTGAAAATTACTTATGCTATCAAAAGAATATTCAGAATGGATTTAAAACGCACTTTTGCCGATGTTGCAAGAGTTGCAAAAAAATCTAAAAAAAGTTGGATATATATTTTTGCCGATATGATATATTGCGGTATGAAGTACGGTGCAGGTCCGCTTGACTACGACTTGTTTGAATTTTATAATTTAAATGCAAAGCAGCGCAAAACCTATGTTACACGTGGTGTTAACAACGCTCTTGTTAAAAAATATAACGACCGAAATTTCTGGCATGTTTTTGATAATAAAAACGAATTCAACGAAATTTTCAAAGACTTTATTCACCGTGATTGGATTTTGACGGAAAATATGTCAAAAGAAGATTTTTTAAAATTTGCAAGTGATAAGACCGGTCTTATTTACAAACCTATTGATGGCACTTGCGGACGTGGCATTGAAAAAATTATGTTTGATAAAATGCCTGTCGATGAAGCTTATGAATATTTATGCAAAAAAACGAACGGAATTATCGAAGAAATTATTATTCAGCACAGCGATATTTCAAAGGTTTATCCACTTGCCATTAACACTATCCGTGTTGTAACAATACTTAAAAATGATGTTGTAACTCCGGTGTTTGCTTTTTGGCGTATTGGAAACAACGGAAAGTTTGTAGACAACCTTAACAGCGGAGGAATGGCAGCGATAGTAAACACAGAAAACGGACGCATAACACTACCTGCAGCCGATAAAAACGGAGACACTTACACCAGTCACCCGTATACAAACGAACAGATTGTAGGTTTTGAAATCCCTATGTGGAACGAGATAATTAAAACAGTTACTATGGCCGCAAAGGTATTACCACAAATAAGTTATGTCGGATGGGATATTGCCTTGTCGCAAGATAGCATACAAATAATAGAGGGCAACTGTTTCCCAGGTCACGATATACTTCAATTACCGGCATATACTCCCGATAAAATAGGTCTTATGCCTAAAATCAAACAATTTCTTGTGTAAAATGCATAAATATTCAATATTTGTGTTTTAAAAAGTGACTTTTTTTAAAAAATAGGTTGACACTATAGTTTTACAGTGATAGACTTATTTTTAATTAATTATAAATTTAGGAGATTACCACAATGAAAACCAAAAGAATTATTGCACTTATAACCGTTTGTATACTGCTGTTTTCAACTGTTTTTTCACTTGCCAGCTGTGAAAAGAACGATGTTTACACGATCGGTATTTGCCAGCTTGTAACTCATGATGCACTTGACGCCGCAACAAACGGATTTAAAGATGCTGTCATTGCCGGTCTTGGCGAAGAAAATGTTAAATTTGATATTCAAAATGCAGCTAATGATGCTGCAATGTGCAAAACAATAACAGATAACTTTGCATCAAAGAAAGTTGATTTAATTATGGCCAATGCCACACCCGCTTTACAGGCTGCTGTTAAATCAACTAAAACAATTCCGATTCTTGGAACATCTGTTACAGAATATGGTGTTGCACTTGAAATTGATAATTTCTCAGGTACAGTAGGCGGTAACGTTTCAGGTACAAGTGACCTTGCTCCCCTTGACAAGCAAGCTGCTATGATTACCGAACTTGTTCCCGACGCTAAAACAGTAGGACTTCTCTACTGTGCAACTGAGGCTAACTCCGTATATCAAGTAGAAGTTGTTAAAAAAGAACTTGAAGCTAAAAACATAACATGCAATACTTACACATTTACAGATACAAACGATGTATCTCTTATTGCTCAAAAAGCTTCTTCGGAAAACGATGCTATCTATGTTCCTACAGATAACACCGCAGCTTCTTGTGCTGATGCGATCTATAAATCAATGTCACCTAAAAAACCTATCATTGCCGGTGAAGCAGGAATTTGCAAAGGCTGTGGTATTGCAACATTGAGCATCAACTACTACGACCTCGGATATGCTACCGGTGAGATGGCTGTAAAGATCATCAAGGGTGAGGCTGATATTTCAACAATGGCAATTGAGTACACTCCTGAAGAGAAACTAACAAAAAATTACAACGCTAACATTTGTAACGATCTTAAAATTGATACAGCTGCTCTTGAAAAAGACGGTTATGTAGCCATTAAATAATTATTTAAGTATAAAGCAACGACAAGGTTTGTATTGATAGCTTATCGATACAAACCCTGTCGATTTCGTTTGTAAGGACTTTTTTTAGAAAGGAATTTAGTTTTGATTTATTTAACTTCATTGCCTCCCGCCATTGCACAAGGCATAATTTGGGGCATTATGGCTATAGGCGTATACATTACATATAGAATTCTTGATATTGCCGACCTTACCGTAGATGGTTCAATATGCACAGGTATGGCAGTATGCACTGTACTTATTGTTAAGTATGATATGCCGGTATGGATTGGTATTTCAGCGGCCATGGTAGCCGGCATGCTAGCAGGATTTGTAACCGGTATTTTTCACACAGGTTTTGGCATCCCTGCAATCCTCTCAGGTATATTAACACAACTTATTCTTTGGTCGGTCAACCTGAAAATAATGGGCGGCACATCAAACGTGGGTTATCCGTTTGGGGTTGAATACTTTATTTCTACAGAAGAACTAGGTTTAACTTTTGTATACCTTACAATAATTGTCGGTGTAATAATCGGTGTTTTCTATTGGTTTTTCGGCACTTCGCTTGGTAGTGCAGTAAGGGCTACAGGTTGTAATATCAATATGAGCCGTGCACAAGGTATAAATACTGATGTAATTAAAGTTTTAGGACTTGTTTTATCTAACGGAATCGTTGCTCTTTCCGGCGCAATTCTTTCTTTGTTCCTTGGCTTTTCAGACGCAAACGCAGGAAAAGGTGCTATCGTTATCGGTCTTGCCGCTGTAATTATCGGCGAAGCTGTATTTTCTAAAATTACAAGATACAACTTTGCTCTTAAACTTCTGGCTGTAGTTCTTGGCGGAGTTATTTATTATATGGTTTATCAGACTATAATTTTCCTCGGTCTTGACACAAACTACCTCAAGATGCTTTCGGCTCTACTTGTTGCTTTGTTCCTCGCTGTTCCCTATTGGAAAGGTAAATATTTTTCTAAAAAAGCCTTGATAAAAACCAAGGAGGTGTCAAAAGATGCTTGAAGTAAAAAACATAACTAAAATATTCAATGCAGGCACCGTAAATGAAAAGGTTGCGCTTGAAAATGTATCAATAACACTTGAAGACGGAGACTTTGTTACAGTTATAGGCGGTAACGGTGCAGGTAAATCGACTTTACTTAATGCTATTGCAGGCACATTTCCCGTTGACAACGGGAGCATTTTGATTGACGGTAACGATATTACAAACTTACCCGAATACAAACGGGCAAAGTTTATAGGCAGGGTTTTCCAAGATCCTATGACCGGAACTGCTGCTGATATGTGGATTGAAGAAAATATGGCTCTTGCTATGTTTAGGGGCAAGCGCCGCGGACTTGGCTGGTCAATCACCAATGCTGACCGTGCCGTTTACAAAAAAATGCTTCAGCGTTTAGATTTAGGGCTTAGCGAAAGACTTTCAACAAAAGTAGGCTTGTTGTCCGGCGGACAGCGTCAGGCCATAACACTTTTAATGGCTTCGATGAATAACCCTAAACTCTTATTACTAGATGAACATACCGCAGCTCTTGATCCTAAAACTGCATCAAAGGTTTTATCTATAACCAAAGAAATTGTAGAAGAAGAAAACCTTACAACATTTATGATTACTCATAATATGAAAGATGCTATCACCTACGGTAACAGACTTATAATGATGAATAACGGAAAAATTATTATTGATGTTCGCGGTGAAGAAAAGAAAAACTTGACTGTTGAAGATTTACTTGAAAAATTCACAAAATCAAGCGGCACAGAATTCACAAGTGACAGAGCTCTTTTAAGCTAAATACAAAAATATCAAAAAAACACAGTCATAAATAAAATGCAGTATAGCCAAATTGGTTATACTGCATTTTTATTTATGATACTGCAAATTTTATAGTTCTTACAAAAAATGTGTTGGAATAATTGTACTATGATATTAATTCTATTGATATTTTTAATATTTTATGATATAATAAAACATCAAAAATCTACACAAAAAATCGCAACTCAAAAGTCATTGCAAAACATTTTTTATCAAATAATTAAACCAATACATAATTTTATTATTCAGGCGACTTATGTCTTTTTAATTTATCCTTTGGAGGTACATAAAATGAACGATAGCGGCGGAATTGTAATTAAAAAAAGTTATATTATTATTGGCTCAATCGTTATACTACTATTACTGGTTGGTGCGCTAATTATTGGATTAAACTGGGATAACTGGTTTGGAAATAATATTCCGGACAATCCATCTTCTTCACAATCTGGTACTTTAGATATTGACTCCAATGCAAGTGAATGGAACGGTGAGAAACTACAGGACAAAACTGAAGATAAGCCTGCTGCTGGTATTAAAATTCCAGGGTACCCTTCCATTACACTTCCTGCAAATCAGAAGAATGTATCGGTTGCACTACTAAATCCCGAAGGCAATCCTTGTTACTTTGTGTTTGAATTACTTCTTAAAGATACAGGAGAAAGCCTTTATACATCCAAACTGGTACCACCTGGTCAGGCCATTACACAAATTTCACTTTCCCGTGCGCTTGGTGCGGGTGAATATAATGCTACTATTAAAATTACCACATATTCCACAGCAGATCAGTCGCCTATGAACGGTGCAAATGTCGAAACAGTTCTCATAGTTAAATAAGTGAGGTAAAAGACAAATGAAAAACAAATCAATTAAATGTATTACAGTTATAATACTTGCTGTTTGTTGTATGTTCTATACATCAATAACAGTGAATGCCATGCAGATTTTTGTAAAGACATTGACGGGCAAAACTATCACCCTAGAAGTAGAGCCAAATGATAGTATTGATGCAATCAAAGCAAAGATACAGGAAAAAGAAGGAATTCCGCCCGATCAACAAAGGCTTATTTTTGCAGGCAAGCAACTCGAAGAAGGAAAAACCTTAAGTGATTATAACATCCAAAAAGAATCGACTATCCATTTAGTGCTACGTTCAAATAACAATGCGATAAATTTGGAATATGTTGTTACCCCTGCTTACACTGTTACTATTCCTGCAACGGTGGAACTTGGAAAATCCGAAACTATTTCGGCAGAAAATGTTGTACTTGAAAAAGGAAAGCAGTTAGAGATCACTATCACCGATACAAGCGAAGATGATAACACCTTTAAACTTCGCACCAAAGAAAACTCTGTTGTGGAATACACAATTGAAAATAACGACACTACGATAGCTGTTGGTGACGCTGTGCTTACAGTCAACCCTGAAACTGCTGCAAATAGTAGTACAACACTTAATTTTACTACACCAAAAAACATCATATATGCCGGTGAATATACAGGTACAATAACCTTTACTATGTTAATAAAGGAGACACAAAGTATATGAAAAAATTAGTTTCTATCGTTTTGGCAACATTTATGACATTTTCAATGACAGTATCTGTATTTGCAGAAAGTCTGGTTGGCGATGGTACTGAGAACTCTCCATATATCATTTCCAACGCAGATGAGTTGAGTACACTTGTTACAGCAGTCAATAATTCCGGCAATACTACGGTATACGCAAAACTTAGTGCTGATATTACACATAATAGCAACATTTTACTTAGCGGCTCGCTACAGTTGGATCTTGACCAGCACACACTGACAACAGTCAGTATGCATTTGGCTGCAGGAACAGTTCATTTACTGAACGGAAAACTTAACGGTCGAATTTATGCCGAAGAAGGTACCTCTTTTTATGGAAGAAATATGCACATTGTTTATGACGGCTCCTACACCATTTATGGCATTGGCAGTAACGACAATCAGGAAGTATCACCGATAATTATGGACTTTACAAACTGCAAAATTGAGCATTCTTCGTATTATATGGTTGCTGATTTGTATGGCGTAGAGTACCGCTTTACAGACTGTTCGTTTATAAGCAACGACAATGGACACATGGTATACTTAATACCGCAAAAATGTTCGATTTATTTGCAAGGTGAAAAACTTTCTGATCAAAACTCAGGTCAATTTGCAAGTCCTTATTCTATAGGCGCCGGTTATGATGAATACTGGATGTATGAGAAATCAACAACTACAATAAACTACTCCGTAAATCCAACTTATACCGTAACTATTCCTGCTACTATCGATGCCAACACCACAGCCGAAATTAAAGTTGAGAATGTTGTTGTAGAAAAAGGCTCACTTGTTGCAGTAACTTTAACCGCAACAAATGAGAGTGACAACTCCTTCAAATTAAGAACGACCGAAGGTGCAGTAATTGAATATCAAATAAAAAACGATGATAAAATTGTTTCACTAAACGATACGATATTAACAGTTAACCCCGATACTGATACAAATGGCAGTACCAATCTCTCCTTTGTTTTACCTGCAAGCACACAATTTGCAGGTAAATACACCGGTACAGTAACATTTTCAATTATGATTACAAAAGTTGTATAAATTACAAGGAAATTTTAATAATGAAAAAGTTTTTATCAATTATTATTACTATCATAACAATGGCAACAATGTTAGTAACCGCATTTGCAGACACAGTAGATCAGGATACTACCGATAAGAGCCGCTCTGCCACTATATCATTTAGTATCGCCCCAACATATACTGTTACCATTCCGGCTAACACTACAGTCGCCTTTAATGCTACCGAAACCTCCTTTGGTACAATTACGGTAGAAGCTGCTCAAATCCACTCTGATAAATGCATCAAGGTTGTCCTTACTACCGATGGCAAACTGGAAAACGCCATTGACAATTCAAAGGTTATACCTTATGAGATTAAATCTAACAATGCAGTCTTTAACTCTGCAACTTATCTTAAAGCAGGCGACAAAACTGACTTGACAATTAATATTACTCAGGAAAATTGGAACACGGCTTATGCCGGTGATTATTCTGACACTGTTACTTTTGCTGTTTCTTACGAGGACAGAGAGAACAACTAAGGAGGTACAATATGAAGAAAATAGCTTTATTGCTATTGTGCTTTACTTTATTAACTTTGTGCCCTGTAACAGCTTTTGCAACAGAAACGGAAGATGAGGTAACAAACACCGTTATTAGTCTGACAGTTCCAGCCAACCATAATATCACGGTTGTATCGGAACATGCAAAAGTGTTCTACAATGGTGTTAGTAGAGAGAAGTTTATGGTTGAACGGCTCAGTGAGCCAAGAATACTTATTCGTGCAGAAAGTGGAAATATCATTAAGTCGGTAACTGTAAATGATGAAGATATGACAAATCAAATCCGTGGCGGATATATTAAACTTCCGGCAGTATGTGAAGATATGATTGTTACTGTTACCACAGAAAAAGAAACTGCTACTTCAACTAAAACTTTTACCGTTAAAGGAACGGTCACTTTGAACGAAAAACCTTTTCCGAATGTTGATTTGGAGTTGCGTTCTATTTTAAAAACAGCAATAACTGACGAAAACGGAAAGTTTGCATTTTATGAGGTAGAACAAGGTGAACATTCGCTGACAGCAATAAAAGACGGTAAGATAATCGGGTATTTGCATTTTTTATTAACAAATGATATTGATTCCACAGTTGTTTTAAATAATGATAGCACCTACAATATATCAGCAGATCAAAACGGTGCAGGAATAGACTTAGATTTAGTGCTAAACGAAGAAAATGGCTTACTCTCTATAGAAGATATAACAACTATTGAACTCGAACAAGAAAGCACTCCCCAAACCGAAGATAATTTCAACATCCATTGGTGGTGGTTGCTTTTATTTATCAGTGCGGTTTCTATTGCAATTCTCAAAATTAAAAGAAGTAACTAACATAAAATTTGCCGATTGCTATAAACAATCGGCAAATTTTATGTTTTAACAGATTTACAATGTTTTGCGTCGCGCACAAAATAAGTAGCCGGAAAGCGAAGTGCTTTCCGGCTACTTATTAACATGTTCGGATTTATTTAACTGACAATTTTGTTTTTTTAAAGTTAAGTTGCGAAACAATAATTCCACAAAAGATTATTGCACAACCGATATATGCACGAAACGAAAGCGGTTTATAACCAAAACCTGTAAGGAAAATGCCAAGCACTATCGCCTCTCCTATTGCGCTGAACATTGACTCTGTAGACAATATTATTGCTGCAAAAGTCGGATCGGAATTTTTTTGACCGAGAATTTGACATGTATAAGCAACACCTACTGACATTATGCCCGCATATAGAATGGGATATTTTGCATCTAAAATTGCAGCAAACGATATATCTTCAAAAAGCAAAGCACCTATAATACTTAATACTGCACAAACAATAAACTGAGTCATTGCAAAACGGAGAGAATAAATTTCACCGCCAAACTCATCAATTACAATGATATGCATAGCCCACATTACAGCGCCAACAAGCAAAACCAAGTCACCTACACCGACATTTGAAATACCGTCAGAAAAGCTTAAAAGATAAAGACCCACAACAGCTAAAACCGCACCAAGCCAAGTATTAAAATTAGTTTTCTTTTTAAGAAAAATACCAAGAAGCGGAACAAGAACTGTATATAGTCCCGTAATAAATCCGGATTTACCTGCGCTGCCTGTTAAAATAACACCAAACTGCTGAAGAGTGGATGCTGTAAACAAGATGACACCTGCAACAACACCGCTTATAATGGTTTTTTTCATTTTGGCACGGCTTATTTCAACACGCTCAAAAATAAAAATTACAGGCAGAAGTGACAAACCGCCAATTAAAAAGCGGGTGCCGTTAAAAGTAAATGTTTCAACGTAATTTGCACCGATTAATTGCGCCACAAATGCAAAGCCCCAAATAATTGCAGTTAAAAATAACAACAGCACTGATTTTGATAGTTTAAACATACATTATACCTACTTAAACTTACTTGCCAAGAAATTATACCAATAAAGATAAAGTTAATCAATAGTTTTTAAAAACTATTGAAATATATTTAATTTATATGTATAATCTTAAAGGAGGCTTTATTTATATGGCTATAGAAAAAGTTAGAGAATATTTAAAACAGTTTGGTGCAGACAGCCGCATAATTGAACTTGATACATCAAGCGCAACAGTTGAACTTGCTGCAGCCGCACTTTCGGTTGAAGGGGCAAGAATTGCAAAAACGCTTTCGTTTGCAGACGGTGAAAGTTGCATTTTGGTTGTATGTGCCGGTGATGTTAAAATAGACAATTCAAAATTTAAAGCTCAGTTTGGTATGAAAGCAAAAATGCTTTCCTTTGAAACCGCAGAAACAATTATAGGTCACGCTGTAGGTGGAGTATGTCCGTTTGGGGTTAATGACGGTGTTAAAATTTACCTTGATAACTCACTAAAAAGATTTAAAACTGTCTTCCCTGCTTGTGGAAGTTCTAATAGTGCAATTGAACTTACAATAGATGAACTGGAAAAGTTTTCAGGTGCTCTTTTGTGGGTTGACGTATGCAAGGAACGGTAAAAAAATGAATAATATAAAAAAAATCACCAGTTTTGAAGTGGACCACCGCACACTTAACCCCGGTATGTATGTTTCTCGGCGCGATGGTGACATTACCACTTACGATTTAAGAACTCGCAGGCCTAACGCTGACAACTATATGGACAACGAAACAATGCACACGGTTGAGCATATGTTTGCAACTTACATACGAAACAGTGATATTGCAAACAATGTTATATATTTTGGACCAATGGGTTGCCAAACAGGTTTTTACTTACTTACGCGAGATATTAATGATAACAAAGTTTATGAAACAGTAAAAACTGTGCTTTTACAAATAATAGGTCACAACGGTGAAGTGTTTGGGGCTTCGGAAAAGGAATGCGGAAATTACCAAACCCTTGTACTTGAAAAAGCGCAAGCTGAATGTGAAAATTATTTAAGAGTACTGAATAATATTAAAAATCTAAATTATGCGGAGGATTAAAAATGAAAGGTATAATTTGTGCTTTAAAAGAAGAGGCTGCTCCATTTTTAGAAGGATTAAAGTATGTTAAAAGGGACACTATCGGCGGTGTTGAATTTACAAAAGGTAAACTTGATGGAGTTGATATTGTTGTTGCAGTCTGCGGTGTAGGTAAAGTTGCTGCTGCTGCTTGCACCCAATCAATGATTACCAAATATTCGCCTGAACTTATAATTAACTCAGGCGTTGCAGGTTGCACAAGAAATGATTTACATTGCGGTGATATTGTAATTGCAAGAAATACAATCCAACACGACATTGATACAACAGCGTTGGGTGATCCTAAAGGCTTTGTATCGGGTCTTGAAAAGATTAATTTTGTTTGTGACAAAGATGTAGTCGCTGCGTTTAAAGCAATTACAGAAGCTAAAGAATATGCATTTAAATTAGGCGTTATTGCGACAGGTGATAAATTTATCAGCGACAAAAAAGACAAAGAATTTCTTAAAATTTGGTTTGGAGCAAGTGCTTGTGATATGGAAGCCGGTGCAATAAACCATGTTTGTTTTCTTAATAAAGTGCCGTTTGCCTCTATCCGTGCACTTTCCGACGAAGCTAACGGAAGATCAAAAATTGATTACACTACATTTCTTCCTGAAGCTGCACAAAAAGCCGCAGAAATTGTTAAAGAATACTTAACGACACCTATAAACGAATAATATTTTACAATTTATTAATTTTAATTTTTATAAAAATTTAAGTTAATATGATATAATTACCTAAGATTAATTTCACGGAGGACATACCCATGGGAAAAGGACAGCGCTCCCGCGAGGCTCGCGCAGGCAAAAGAGAAGAAATGAAAAAAGCTGCTGCAAAGCAGTTGCGCAGAAAAAAATTTAATAAAATAATAGGAATTTGTGTTGCCGTTGTTGCAGTTATAGGAATTGCTGCAGTTGTAATTTACAATTCAATTGCAAGCACAGGCTACTTTTTAAGAAATACTATAGCGCTTTCAACAGAAAACTATAAAGTTGACAACGCTATGATGACTTATTATGTTAAAAATCAATATTATTCATTTGCTAATCAGAATTCTGAATATCTTAGCATGTATGGTCTTGACACAAGTAAGTCTCTTAAAGAGCAGTCTTACGGCGACGGAACTTGGCTTGATTATTTTGTAGAGCAAGCTAAAACACAGGCAAATGATTTATTATTACTTGCCGAAAAGGCAAAAGCTGAAGGTTATTCGCTTGATGAAGAGGATAACAAATCAATTGACGATGCAATAGCAAGTTTTAAAACTTACGCAGACAGCAGTAATATGACTCTTGATGCATATTTTTCAAATATGTTTGGTCGTGGTATAAACGAAGATGATATCCGCCGCGCTATGAATCTTACACAAATCGCATCAAAATATTACGAGGATTACGATGCAAAAATCAAATATACCGACGACGAGTTACAAAAATATTTTAATGAAAACAAAGAAGACTATATAAAAGCTGATTATATCAGCCACTCATTTACCGCTTCGTATAATTCAAATGCAACAGATGACGAAAAAGCCGCCGCGAAAGCAGATGCAAAAGCAAAAGCCGAGGCTCTTGCTGCAGCCGGAAGTGTTGATAAATTCAAAGCGGAAATTGAAAAGATTTTGACTGACAAATATACTGCACAAGCCAAAGAAGAAGCAGAAGAAAACGAAGATGAGCAACCCACAGAAGATGACATTAAAGCAAGCGTAGACGCCGATCTTGCTGCAGCTCAACGCACAAAGAGTTATACACAATCAGAAGACGATGATGTAGGTTTGTGGATGTTTAAAGATTCAAGAGCTGTAGGCGACACTTATGTTGATGAGCCGGCAGACGATGCTACAACATTTACTTATACTGCATATATAATTACAAAAACACAGTACTTTGACGATTATGTAACTGCTAATGCTCGTCACATTTTATTATCAACAGATAAATATAAAACTGCAGAAGCGGCAAAAACAAAGGCTGATGAAATACTCAAAAAGTATAACGATTCTGATACAAAAACCGAAGAATATTTTGAAAAACTCGCAAAAGAAAACAGTGACGATGTAAATGTTGAAACAAACGGCGGTCTTTACGAAGGTGTTACAAAAGACTACAACTATCCCGAAGCATTTTACAAATGGTGCTATGACAGTGAAAGAAAAGTCGGCGATGTCGGCGTAATTGAATCTGACAGCGGTGCCCATGTAATGTACTATTCGGGAACAGGTGATATTGCTTGGAAAATTGCAGCAAAAGCAAACAAGAAAAATGACGATTACGAAGCGTATCTTAAAGAACTTGCAACTACTTACACCGTTACTAATAACGAATCCGCATTAGATAAAATAAACGCATAATAAGAACCCGACCCGCCAAACGCAATTAAATTTGCGGGCGGTTACCCCGGAACTTTGTTGTTTAACAATAAAAAACTGTTTCCTTATTAATAAGGAAACAGTTTTTTTATCCTTTAACTGCGCCGGCAATAACACCTTCGATTATATATTTTTGACCAAAAAGGTAAAAAATTATTATTGGAATTATTGCTAAAACTAGCATTGCCATAAACGATCCCCAATCGACCGAACCATAAGCACCCTGCATTGCAAGTTGAACAGCAACAGGAATTGTTTTAAATTTTGATCCAAGGACAAGATAAGGCAATAGATAATCGTTCCACACCCACATTGTCTGGAGTATCGCGACGGTAACAGTAATTGGTTTTAAAATTGGAAAAACCACACGAAAAAAGGTTTGAAGTGGTGTACACCCATCAATCATAGCCGCTTCTTCAACTTCTAGCGGTACACTCTTTACAAAACCGGAGTACATAAACACCGACAAACCCGCTCCAAAGCCCAGATACACAAAAATAATGCCCACTGGATTGTTTAGTCCCAGTTTACCTACAACAGAAGTCATTGAGTACATTACCATCTGAAACGGGACTACCATACTAAATACTAAAATATAGTATATAAAACGGCTTATTTTATCTTTTGAACGATTTATATACCACGCAGCCATTGATGCACAGATTATAAGAAGTAATACTGAAAAGACCGTTATAAACAACGAGCGACAAAAAGCTGCAAAAAAATCAGAACTTATTATGCCTCTTAAATAGTTTGTATTGTCAAATGTTATACTGTTTGGAAATGCAAAGGGGTCACTCATAATATACAACTTATTTTTAAACGAGTTATATGCAACGATAATTATTGGAGCTATAAACACGCACGACAACAATAAAAGCAACAGATACGACAAAGTAGAAACAATTAATCTCTTTACATTATTCACATCTGTTCCTCCTTTGAACGAGTAATTCTAAGCTGTAAAAAAGCTATAATAGAAACAATAAGTGCAAACACAACTGCTTTTGCCTGACCTATCCCCTGCTCACCTATTGTACCGTAAAACGTATTGTAAATATCAAGTGCTAGCATTGTTGTTTCTTTTGCAGGCGCTCCGTTTGTTAAAGCAAGGTTTTGGTCAAATAACTTAAATGAATTTGAAAGTGTCAAAAATGTGCAGATAGTCACCGATGGCATTATCATAGGGAAAATTATACTTTTAAGTGTTTGCCAACCGGTTGCACCATCAATTTTTGAAGCTTCAATAAGCGACATGGGTATTGACTGAATTCCGGCAATATAAATCACCATCATATATCCTATCATTTGCCAATTCATCAGTACAACAAGTCCCCAAAAGCCATAAGATGCGTTGTATGTTATATCAACACCAAACCCGTGAAGCAATCCGTTTATAATTAAGTTCCAGATGTAACCGAGAACAATGCCGCCAATAAGGTTTGGCATAAAAAACACTGTTCTGAACAGATTTGAGCCTCGCAAACCGCGAGTAAGCAACAGCGCAAGAAAAAAAGCAAACAAGTTGACACTTACAACTGAAACTACTGTGAATTTTACGGTGAACCAAAGCGCATTTAAAAAATCTTTATCGGTAAAAGCATCCAGATAATTTTGAAAACCTAAAAATGAAGCGTTATCAACCGTTGTAAAATCACAAAGTGATAGATACACGCCCATTATAAACGGTACAATAAATACAACTGCAAATGCTATGACTATTGGGCCTAAAAATATTATTGAATATCTTTTCAGTTTATTATTCATAACTTACTTTAATTTTGCACTCTCCGATTTCCAACTATCTACAACAAGCGTTTTTACTTCATCCCAAGTTTTAGTACCCTGAGCGTATTGGAGAAGTGCAGAACCAAAACCATTTTTAAAATCTTGGCTGGGAAAAAGAGTGAAGTTCCATGGCACAGTGTTAACATCGGTACGAGCACTCCACTTAAGCACTTCTTGAGCTAGCGGGTCAGTGGGTATTTCATCTTGCTCAAAAGTGTCAAACGGTGCTATGAAGTCAAGTTGTTCAGTTACATATTTTTTACCGGTTTCACTTGAAAACAGCCAATAAATAAAGTCTTCTGCCGCTTTTTGTTCTGCTTCGCTTGCTTTTGCATTAATACATAAAAAGTTTTCAGTACCGATGCAAAGGCCTTGAGATTCTTCCCCCTCAATACCTGTATATATAGGTAAAAATTTAATGTCATCCTGCTCTACTGTATTTCCTGAAATGCCATTTATCTGTGACCATGCCCAGTTTCCGTTTTGCACCATAGCACATTTTCCAAGTGCAAATTCTGCCATTGATTCGTCGCCGATTTTTGAACCAAGCAGTTTTTTATCAGTAGTGGAGTTTTCAATATATAAATCAAAAATGTTTTTGTAATTATCTGAATAATTAAAAGCAATTGTTTTGGTAGCATCACTGGAAAGGTCTATTTTGTTATTTTTAAACTCATAGTAAATAGGAATATTTGCAAGATGTGTTTGCCAACGCCAATCTTCTCCTGATTTTAAAGATGTAACAGCAAACACACCTTCTATACCAAGTTTATCTTTATTTGCTTGCATATCTGTCACAAGTGCTTTTAACTTTTCAAAATTATTTATTTCATCCATTGATGAAAAATCGGTTTTCTTGTCATCAAGTTCAAAATATTTATCGGTAATATCTTCATTATAAATAATTCCATAACCCTCAATAAGATACGGAATTCCATACACTTTTCCGTCTTTTTCAAATGCCATTGATTTATCGGTTAAATGTTTATACAATTCTGTATTACTTAAATCCTTACAGTAATCACTCCAACTTGCATATCCTCGAGGACCGTTAATTTGAAAAATTGTCGGAGCCTCATTTGTACCCAATCTTGCTGCAAGAGTGGATTCGTAGGTATTGTTTGCAGCTGTATCAACTGTCAAATTTACACCGGTTTCCTCTTTATAAGCTTTTGATATTTCTTCATAAACAGACGACACTTCGGGCTTAAAATTCAAAAAACGCACCGTTACAGTATCATCTTTTCTGTTACATCCTGAAAAGGACAAAAGCATTACCACCAATAATAGTATTGAGATTGTTTTTTTCATTTTTAAATCACTCCTTTCTATCATTTTGCTTTAAATGGGTGCAATTATTATAAAAAAACAAAAAATCGACGAAACAATTTGTTTCGTCGATTTGAATTTTATTCACGTTCAAGCAACCACAGCCGACCGTCTTGTTGATTTTGATAAACATACTGCTCACGTGTTTCACCGTTTTGTCGAGTATACTTTATCATAACATAAGGAACATCAGATGAAAAATTGAGTTTTAATTTTAATGCCTGTTTAATTTTTAAATTATTTTTTTCAAAAACAACACTTTTTACAGTATAGACATCTGTTTCATAATCGTAATCCATAATATTTACAGAAACATTACTTAAAACTTCATAGGTTTGAAAAACAACCTCGTCAGTACCACCTGCATCAACATCAATTATTTCTTCAAATATGTCTTTATCGGTTTCAGACGGCAAATGAAGATAAGTCACGCCTTTTTCACAAGATGTTAGTAATAAAAGCATAACAAATGCCAACACTGCTAAAACTCGCTTTTTCATTTATAGTTTCATACCTCCGTCAACTACAAGGTCAATACCTGTTATATATCTGCCTTCTTCAGAACAGAGTAAAAGTGCAGCACCGGCACAGTCTTCGGCACTACCTGCAAAACCTGCAGGGATACCTTCATATACTTTTTTTGCATATTCTTTATCAGAAAGCGCTGCATCATTTCTTGGTGTTGCAATAACACCGGGGGCTATATTATTTACTGTAATGCCAAACGGAGCTAATTGTTTTGCAAGGTTTTGAGCCATATTTAATTGGGCGGCTTTGCTTGCTGCATAAACAAGCATATCCTTATGCGGTTTATACTGCTGAACACTTCCGACTGTAACTATTCTACCCCAATTATTATCTTTCATGGCCTTTGCATATTTTTGAATTATAAGCAAAGAACTTTTGAAATTAGTGTTCATTTGTGTTTCATACTCTTGATTGGTTATCTCGTCCCAAGCCTTACGATACTGTATTGATGCATTTAAAACAACAATATCAACGTCACCTGTTGCGTTATATAAAACCTCTGCACAATCAGGTTTTGAAAGGTCGCAAAGAACAGGAAAGGCACGGTCACCTAATTTATTAGCAACAGCCTTACACTTATCTATTGATGATGCACCATTTATATACACGGTTGCGCCCGCATTATAAAGAGCGCGCGCTATTGCTTCTCCTATCCCTTGAGTTGAACCGGTTACAAGAGCTTTTTTCCCTTTTAAATCAAACATATCGTTCACCTTAAACCTCTATTGCACCAATACAAAGAGGTGCCTTAATTTTTAAAACTGTGTCTGTTAAAACCGGTGTGTAACCGTCGAGTTTTAATACTGTTACATTATCAGATGTTTCATTAGCGCATAAAACAAACGAGTCAATAATGTCAAAATCTCTGGGAGACACACCACCAACCAAAACATTCTCGCATAGTTTTAATGTTCCGCCACAAATTTCAAAGCGAGTAATAGTGTCGGCACCGCGGTTTGAAATATACAAATTATTATCCTTAATTCGTATAGCTGCCGCAGTATTATTTAGTTTTTGGCTATCAAATGCGCAAACGGTATCTTTCAAAACAAGAGTGCCGTTATTGTAAGACAAAACACTGACAGTAGAATCCAGTTCGTTTACGCAATATAACATTCTGCCGTCATTTGAAAATACAAGATGGCGCGGACCACAACCATCAGGCATTTTTACCGAAGAAACCTCATTTAAGTTTCTGTCGTAAATAAAAATGGTATCAATGCCAAGGTCGGTGCAAAGCAGGTATTTTTTATCGGGAGTAAAACCTACAAAATGAGTGTGTGCACTTTCCTGTCGTTTGGCATTTACGCCATGTCCGTTATGCACGACAATTTTATCATCAAGTTTTATAACACTACCGGACAGATAGTTTGCAGCATAAACCTCACCCTTGTCAACTGTTATATGGCATGCAACTACACCTTTTGTTGAGGTTATACCATCGTTTAAACTCAGTGAACCGTCGGGACCTATATCTGCAACTACTATACCGCTTTCTTCACTGTTTTCAAACGGTGCGCGAAGAATTATATACATCTTACCGCCATCAATTGTAAAGTACATTGGCTTGTCAACAAAAAGTGTACCTTTTTGAGTAAATGTACCATCATCATTTAAGATGTAGTGGTATATTCCACCATCTTCACAACATGAAGCAATATAAATATTATACACTATATCCTCCGAAATTACAATGCTGTCTGTGTATCGTTTGGATCACCGTTTCTTGCAAGGTCATATTCTTTAGACCAGTCAAGATCTCTATATTCTTCACCTCTCGGATCGGTTTGAATCCACTCCATAAGCATATCAAGCATTTCCTCTGTCCAAGTATTACGGTCAATTTGGGCGGTTGTGAATTTACCTTCACCAATCATTTCAAAGCCAAAATCGTCTTTTACATGAGTTTTGGCAGCGCCCTCAACCACATCTGCAACAAGGTGAGCAGGAATAAAGAGAACTCCCCCACCTGCACCGAACACAATATCACCCGGCAAACAAACAGCGCCGCCGAAATTGGTTATATTGTTCCAGTCTTTCATAACAAATTCACGAATGGGCGTGGGGTCAATACCGCGATAATAAACCTGAACATCGGGAACTTGTTTCATCTGCTCAACGTCTCTAATGCCACCCCAAACAACAGCACCGCCGTTTTTTGTCTTTTTATGTATAGCTGTTGTAAGATTTCCGCCTAAAAATGTTCCTTTATAAATCTTGTCATACATATCACATACAACAACATCACGCTCATAAAGGTTGTCTATAACCCATTGGTTATAGTTTCCGTTTCTGCCATCCTCGGCACCGCGGGAGAACTGGAGTTCGTGAAGATCAGGACGAGTAGGACAAAAACTACAAGTAACAGCACGGCCGATAAGTTTTCTGCCATCGTTATGTAATGTCTGCAACGGTGCAAGACCGCCACCAACAAATTGGTTTTCGTAGCCGAGAACATAAATAGGCTTCCATACTTCTTCAAGAGTCATACCCTTAAGAGCATCGAGATATTTATCTTCAACCTTAGGTCTGCCGTCAGGTAATCTTTCGCCTTTCCATAAAGGTGTTAAAGCAATTATTTCATCTCTGTCATTAAAATGCATTTTAATTTCCTCCTATGACCAAATACGGTCATTTGAAAATTCTTTATTCCACATATCTGTTGATTCAAAATATCCGGGAATTTGAGGATTAATATGTGCTTTAATTACCTCTTCGTTTAAATCGTCAAAACCAAGGCCCGGTTTTTCGGGTACTTTAATAAAGCCGTTTTCAAACAAGGGGTTGGGAATACCTGTAACAATATCTGCCCACCACGGAACATCGACTGAGTGGAACTCAAGAGCGAGCACATTGTGCATTGCAGCTGCTGTGTGCACTGCAGCAAGACAAGCCACAGGGCTTTCAGCCATATGTATTGCAACGGCAACACCGTGTTCATCGGCAATATCTGCAATCTTTTTGAGTTCTAAAGCACCACCGCAAGTAAGAATATCGGGGTGGATAACAGAAACACCACCTGCTTTTATAAGTGTTTCAAACCCCTCTTTAAGATATATATCTTCACCTGTACATACAGGAACTGTTGTATTGTTTTTAAGACGAACATACTGATCAGTATAAATCCACGGTACCATATCTTCGATCCATGCAAGATTATATGGTTCCATCCGCTTTGCAAAACGAATACAATCTTCAACACATATATGGCCAAAATGGTCAATAGCCAAGGGCACATCGTAACCGATAACATCTCTAACTTCTTTCACATAGTTTTCCAAGAAATCAAGACCTTTTTCGGTAAGATGAATACCTGTAAACGGATGTGCTGTAGTAACGATTGAATAGCTCTTTTGATGTTTAAGCATATCTGCTGTAACACTGCCGCCCTGAACATTTAATATATGTGAAGCATAATTTTTCATATCTTCAATAAATCCCAAAGGAGCATTAAGTGTACCAGGCTCGTCCAAAAGAAGACCGATACCAAGGTCCATTTTCAAAAATGTAAAGCCCATTTCCATACGCTTTTTGAGAGCAAGACCCATGTCGTGACCTGTATGTTTTCCGTCAACATCGGTATCACAATAAACACGAACTTCATCACGGAATTTACCGCCCAGAAGTTGATAAAGCGGCACACCGTATGCCTTGCCGGCAAGGTCCCAAAGTGCAATTTCGACGCCTGAAACACCGCCGCCTTGACGAGATGGACCACCAAACTGCTTTATTTTACGAAAAATTTTATCTACATTACAGGGATTTTCACCGATAATACGGCTTTTAAGCATAAGTGCATAAGTCTTTGATGAGGCATCACGAACCTCACCATAACCGCAAATACCCTGATTTGTCATGATCTTTAAAATTGTGCAGCGTTTTGGTGCACCGTCAATATCTACAAAACGCATATCTGTTATTCTAAGGTCTGTTGGATTTGAATATATATTTACTCCTAACATAAAAAATTCCTCCATTTTTTGTTTATAATACTATGCTATACTATACACTATCGAGTTTCACATACTAAGTGAACCAATTTGCAAACTATTCTACACAAATGGTTGTTGACACGCTTATAAAAAGTATTGTAAAATATAAGCGGAGGATTTAAATTATGGTTAACGATATTGGTCAAATTACAAACAAAGACGGCAATTTACTTTGCAAAATGTGGCTTGTTACCATAAATCCAATGACACGTAAAAACATACCGCACAGACACCGCAATTTTGAAGCTGCGTATGTTTTAGACGGCAAAGGTACATACCACACAGATAACAGAGATTATCCTATTGAAAAAAACAGTGTGTTTATTTTCAGAAGTAACGAAACACACTGTATTACTCAAATTTCACAAACACTTAAAATACTCACTTTACAGTTTTCTCCACAGCATACCAAAGGTTTGTTTGAAGGGTTTAATAATCTATTTGAAAAAGATACTGAAATTAAAAATATTTTACTTGATATACAAAAAGAATTTGAAAATAAAAATGAATACTATGATGAAATGGTAATGCTTAAAATCAAAGAACTGATTTTAACTGTTACAAGGTACAGAAAAGGCAAGCGATTACCCGACAATATTGCCGAAACAATTGAATATATTGACAACAATTTCAAAACAGATATTAATATGCAAACACTTGCCAAACGGGTTGCAATATCACCTAATTATTTATCAAAAATATTTAAAAATGCTTGCGGAATGTCTGTATGGGATTATATCGAATCGGTACGAATTGACAGCGCTAAAAAACTATTAAGCGCCGATAAAACTAATATTATAGATATAGCATTTGAAAGTGGATATAACAACACTGCAAATTTTAACAAACAGTTTAAAAAATATACAGGTATGACACCACGTCAGTTTCGTAAAAGTGCTGTAGGTAAAATAAATATAGATATATAATTAAAAAACGACAAGTCTCGATAAAGAAACTTGTCGTTTTTATTGGCTGGGATAGTAGGACTCGAACCTACGCAGTGATGGAGTCAGAATCCATTGCCTTACCAACTTGGCTATATCCCATTGCGAAATGCTTGACTAGTATATCATTAAATCGTAAAGTTGTAAAGAGTTTTTTTAAAAAAATACTAAAAAATTTCAAAATTATTGAAATTAGTATTATTATAATATATAATAAAATAGATAAAATAAAAGTCAGGAGATACATCATGGAATTTTGCAAAGAAAAACTTTCGTTCTATCCCAAACATCTGTTAGACTATCAACTTGAAAGATATAAGCGCACAGCAATAGATTTTAAACAAGCTTTTGGTTATGAAGCACAATTTGTTTTTAGTGCTCCGGGTAGAAGCGAAATATGTGGCAACCATACAGACCATAACTTAGGCAAAGCCGTGGGTGCTTCTATTAACCTTGACACGCTTGCATTTGTTGCAAAACGTGACGACGGTAAAATATGCATTAAGGCAAAAGGCTTTGGCGATATTAACATTGATATTACTAAACTTGAAAAGGTTGACAGCGAAGAAGGAAATTCAACTTCTCTTGTCAAAGGTGTTTGCAAAAAATACACCGATATGGGCTACAACATCGGCGGTTTTGATGCTTTTACTACAAATGATGTACTTAAAGGCTCAGGCCTTTCATCATCTGCAGCGTTTGAAATTATAATGGCATTTATTTTAAACAGTTTATACAATGACGAAAAAATTGATGCTAAAACTATGGCTATTGCTTCTCAATATGCCGAAAATGTATATTTCGGAAAAGCATCCGGACTTCTTGACCAGTTATCTTGTGCTTACGGCGGTATTATTTCAATTGATTTTGAAAATCCAACAGACCCGATAGTACAAAAGCTTCCATTTGATTTTACTGCAACCGGATACAGTATGGTTATAACCGACACACGTTGCGACCATGCCGATTTAACAGACGATTATGTTGCTATAAAATCTGAAATGCAAGCAGTTGCAGGTTATTTTGGTAAACAAGTATTGCGTGAAGTGGATTACAATGACTTTTTTGATGCACTGCCCAACCTTAAAGCAAAACTTCCAGAGCGTGCTTTAATCCGTGCTTTCCACTATTTTAACGAAAATGAAAATGTTATTAAACTTGCAAATGCATTAAAAGATAACGACTTTAACAAGTTTTTGAGTATAGTGAATCGTTCGGGAATGTCATCTTTCAGATATTTACAGAATATATATTCCGATAAAAAACCAACAAGCCAAGGAATGTCGCTTGCTGTTTGTCTTTCAGAACAATTGCTTGACGGCAAAGGTGCATCTCGTGTGCACGGCGGCGGTTTTGGTGGCACAATGCAAGCCTATGTTCCCAATGATATGGTTGATACATACGTAAAGAAAATGGAATCTGTATTCGGCGACGGTTGCTGTTACTTATTAAAAATCAGAGATGTAGGTCCTATTAGAGTATACTAATAATATCCATAAATAAAAATAAAGTCCTCAAACGAGGACTTTATTTTTTATTTACTATTCTCTTCTTTCGTTACCGCCATAAACAAAAATGCTTCCACCCTTTGTAAGCGGACCTTCTTTTTGCTGATACTCAAGGCATGTATCTAAAAAGTCTTTACATCTATCTATTATTAAAGGTGCAGGTAATTTACCGTAAAACTGTAAATAGAAATTATTAACGGTATCTTTAAAGGAGGAAAGCAGTTCGCCCACAGGTTCACCCTCTGCATAACGACGCATAAGTATCCCCTCGCCTACACAAAGGCGCCATGTCTGATTAAAATAGTTTTCATACAGAAAACGAGCGAAAGAGATAAGGCGTAATTGTGAGCCATAAAAACGTATATCAGTATTTGATTCAAGCGGAAGTTCAGCTGCAACACTATATCCTGAGGAGACTGCATTTAATATATCTTCTGTAGTGTTGGATTTTGCAAAAACTATAGTAAAGTTTCTGCCAAAACAGTTTTTATCAAAATCGTGATTATGAGAATCACTGCTGCCAACAACAGATACTACATTTCCTTTAAAAGCTTGTTCTTGCCAGAGAGCTAACTGCAAATTATTATGTTTTGATTCTATACCACCCATAATTTCAAATGCATCAAAAATTTTAAGATTGAATAAAATATCTGAAAACTCTCTTGAAACATTATAGATTTTGGGGCACCAAAACGGATGCGCAAAAATTGCTATACCGCCCGCTTTGTGAATTTCATTACATGCCCAAACAGCCATAGCAGCACGACGTCGGTATTTTTCATTTACAGAGGTTAAAGTTTTTTCGATTTCATCAACCTGCTGCTCATACTGTTCCAGATTATGTATATATTTTTTACAAACACTTGTTTTACCGCCTGCATGAACAATATGTAAAATTGAGCCGGGTGTATGAACTTCTTCACCCTGCATAATATGTATTCCTAAAGGCACACCATCATATAAATCATTTGCTAAAACAGAGGTATACATTCTGTTATGGTCGGTAAGCGCAAAAAAGTCAAAGCCCTCTTCACGATAATCTGCAGGTGTCATTGCTATACCGTCGCTGCCGTCAGAGTAATACGTATGAGTGTGGAAATCGCCCTTTAAAGGCCTTAAATTGTATAAATCTTCCTCTACAGCATAAATTGAAATTCTTGTTGGTTTTGCACCACTCTCTGCAAAATAAACAAAATATTCCTGCTCAGCAGTTGCAGTAATAGTAAAGGTTAAACAACCATTTTCAACAGTAACAGGTGTATCATAATCTATAGGAGCATGATGATCTGTCATATCCTCAAACAATCCCAGCAAACCTAACTGATATTTTTTACCGTCACGGAAAATACGGCTGTTATCTCGTGGTACAATTGTAACTTTTGTCTGTTTTCCAACACAAATAACCGAAGGATAGCACAAATATTTTGGATGGGCGTTTCTCATAATTTATTCTCCTAATTTTTTTATTATTATATAACTTATATAATAATAAGTCAAGAAAGCCGACAAGATATTACTTATCGGCTTTCTTGACATTTACTGTAGTCATTATCAATTATATATTCAAATGATACATTGTAGTATTTTGACAACTGCTCAAGTTTATCTTTAGGCATAGGCAGTTTTTCAAGCTCAAATGCCGCATACAACGGCTTTGCATAATCTATAACATCGGCTATCTCATTTTGTGTAAGTTTATACAGTTTGCGAAGTCTTTTTGCATTATTCATTTCAACCGTTCCTCTGTAATATTTGTTATTATCCATATTTTACCATTATACGATATAATTGTCAACAAATTATTACAATTATTTAATTTTTCCAAACAGAGATATTCCGTCGGTTGAGGTTACAGTTACTGTCATCAAGGTGTTGCAGAAAGAATTTTCTCCCACAAACTTAGTTTGAATATAATTTTTTGTAAAGCCTACACATTCATTGTTCTCGCAACGTTCAACAAGTATTTCGTAGTCATTACCTACCATTTTTTGCATAAATTCTGTACGAGTTTGGTTTTCGACCGCACTTAAAAGAGTTTCACGCTTGCGTTTTACCTCTTTTGTGAGTTGATTAGGCATTGTAGCGGCTTTTGTACCGCGGCGTTTTGAATAAGGGAAAATATGAACTTTAGCAAACCCTATATTTTTTACAAAATTTAAGCTTTCATTAAAGTCTTCATCGCTTTCACCAGGAAAGCCAACAATGACATCTGTTGTAATTGCAGCATCGTCAAAAGCAAGTCTTAGTTGGTCTACTGCTTGTTTATACTGCATTGATGTATACTTGCGGTTCATATCACCAAGTGTTTTATCGCAACCGCTTTGCAAGGAAAGATGAAATGAATGGCATAATTTTGGGTTGGATCTAACTTTTTCAACAAAACCCGAAGTGATTATCATTGGCTCCAAAGAACCTAAACGTATACGCTTAATTTCATCTATCTGTGACACTTTGTTTATTGCGTCAGCCAAGTCGACACCGTTAAGATCCTTACCATAAGATGATAAATGAATACCTGTAAGCACAACTTCTTTATAACCGTTTTTTGCAACTGCTACAGCCTCGTTCACCACCATATCGAGAGGCTTGGATACTATTTTTCCGCGAGCAAAAGGAATTAGACAATAACTGCAAAAATTACGGCAACCATCTTCAATTTTTAAAATTGCACGAGTTTTTTCTGAAAATGTAGTTATATTTTCGTTCGTAATATTATCATGCCTGCTGACATCTACAATTTGATTACCTGATTTCAAAAAACTGTTTATATAGTAAAGAATATCTGCGCGGTTTGATGTGCCGATAACAATATCAACCCCTTCAATATCCTTTACCTCATCAGGAGAAACTTGCGAAAAACAACCGCAAACAACTATGACTGAATTTGGATTACGGCGGCGAGCTCGCGAAATTATATTACGGCTTTTTTTATCAGATATTTGAGTAACTGTGCAAGTATTAATGACATAAACATCTGCTAAATCTTCAAAACTGACTATTTCAAAGCCTGACAGTTCAAGTTTCTCTGACATCATTTGTGTATCATATTGGTTCACTTTGCAACCGAGTGTGTAAAAAGCTGCTTTCAATAATTCTACCTCTTAACTAATATATTGCAATAAATATTATAATATTGAATCAAGAGAATGTAAAGAAAAGATTTCACAGTAAAAGTACCCATACAAGACCGTAATATGAAACAACGGCTACAAGGTCATTAGTTGTTGTAATAAGCGGTCCGGATGCTACAGCAGGGTCAATTCCGAATTTTTTGAATATGAGAGGTATTGTAGTTCCTGATATACTTGAAAGAAGCATTGAAATAATGAGAGCTATGCATGTGCAAAGTGATACAGAAAAAGACAGCGTGATAGGATTTGATTTTACAAATGCAAGATATACGCCAATTATAAAAAATGAAAGAGTTCCAAGCAATACACCATTTGTAAAACCGACACGAGCCTCTTTTAAAACCAGATACATTTTCTTCTTACAATCTACCTGTTCATCCATTAACACACGGATAGTAACAGCAAGGGACTGGGTACCTGCATTACCTGCCATACCTAAAATGAGCGATTGAAAGCTTACTATTATACTAAGGCTTGAAATAACGTTTTCAAACGCGCCTACCACTCCACTTACTACAAGCCCTAAAGCGAGTAAAATCACAAGCCAAGGCAAACGTTTTGAAATACTTTTTTTAAGAGGTTCGTTAAGGTCTTCCTCAGCGGTAAGTCCTGCAAATTTGGCGTAATCATCGCCGAAAATATCGAGTGCTAGTTCGGCAATATCTTGAGATGTTAAAACACCGCGCAATTTATTATCCGAATCCAATACGGGAATTAAATCTTCTGAATAACCTTTAATGCGTTCTATACACTCATCTATAGGTTCATTTGCATACACATAAGGGTAAGAAGACATTATTATATCAGCAAGTTTTACTGTTTCTCTGGCAATAATAAGATCTTTTAAATCAACGGCTCCTACAAAAGTCGCATCAGGCTCGGCAATAAAAACAGTTGAAATATTATCATTTTGAGCTGCTTGAGAAACAAGCTGTTTCATAGCATCACGAACACTGTTATCATTTGAAATACAAATATAATTAGTGCTCATTTTACTACCGATTTCGTTATCGTCAAACGAACTCAAAAGAATTATTTCTCGTTTTGTGTCATCAGGAATAAGTTCAATAAGTGTTGCCCGCTCGGATTTGGACATAAGGTGCAAACACTCAACTGCTGTATTTACCTCCAAACGCGAAAAAATTTCAACGCGTTTTAAAATACTCAGTTCTAAAATATAATCAGTGATTGAGTCGGCATATTCAAGTATATCCGCTAATGTTTGTGTATCAAACAAACGGTAAAGCTTTTCTCGATCTTCCCTATTCAAATTTTCAAGCGTTGCAGCAATATCATTTTTGTGATATTCAAGAATTTTTTCACGCATACGGTTTGGAGATAAATTACTTTTTATAATTTCAATAAGTTGAGATTTATAATCAGGAAGGGATGTTAACATTGATTCGTTAATATTATTATCTTTCATTTTAAAATACCTCCTTTATTAGAATAACTGAAAAAGAGCATAAAAAAACTACCGACGTCTGAAATTTTAATCTTAATTTATAATAAGCCAAAAAGTTGACGAAAGTTAATTTTACGTTTATAATATGATTAATATTCAATATTTGGCGGAGAATAATAATTTAATGTTAAAACGTTTTATTAGTTACTATAAACCTCATAAAAAAATGCTGGCATTAGATATGCTTGCATCATTAATGATTTCAGTTATAGGGATGGTTTACCCTATAGTTACCAACAAAATGCTAAACGAATATATTAAATTTGAGATGTATAGTGCAATCGTTGTTTCAGGTATTATCGTTTTGGTTTTATATCTCATTCGTATGTTACTTCGCTATTTTGTTCAATATTACGGACATATTATAGGCGTACGTATGCAATCTCAAATGCGTCAGGACTTATTTGCTCATTTACAAAAACTTCCGTTTAAGTTTTATGACAATAACGAAACCGGACGAATTATGACAAGAATTACAAGCGACTTGTTTGAAGTATGCGAACTTGCCCATCACGGACCTGAAAATCTCTTGATAAGTTCGGTAATGATAGTTCTCTCTTTTATTTATTTGTTTACTATAGATTGGATTTTAACTCTCATAGTTTTTACTTGTGTACCTATTCTTATTCTCGTTACTATGCGATATAGAAAAGCTATGAAGCTCGCTTTTGATGATCGTAGAAAAAGCAACGCAACTATAAATGCCTCTGTTGAAAGTAGCATCACTGGTATCAGAGTTACCAAAGCGTATACCAATTCAAAGCAAGAGGTTGAAAAGTTTAGGATCGGAGATATAGAATTTGTAGACTCTTCACGCAGAGCATACGATGCTATGGCTAAATTTCATGCATCTACTTCCTTTATTACCGATATTTTTAACGTGTTCATTTTAATAGCAGGCGGACTGTTTTTATATTCGGGCAGAATTTCGTTTGGCGATTATTCGACTTTTATCGTTTCTGTCAATCTGTTTATAAACCCTGTTAATACACTAATAGGTTTTATGGAACAATTCCAAAATGGTGTAAGCGGATTTAAACGTTTTGTTGAAATAATGGAAGAACCACCGGAAACCGATGCAAAAGATGCCATACCGCTTATCAATGCAAAAGGTTATATTGAGTTTAAAAATGTAACTTATGCCTACGATGAAAATAACATTCTTCACAATATAAATCTTAAAATTAATAAGGGATGTAAACTGGCACTTGTCGGTCCATCTGGAGGCGGCAAAACCACGCTCTGTCATTTATTGCCTAATTTTTATAAACTAAAAGACGGCTGTGGAAGTATTTATATTGACGGTGTTGATATAAGAAAACTAACACTGGATTCTGTTCGCAAAAATATAGGTATCGTTCAACAAGATGTATTTTTATTTGCAGGCACTGTACGGGATAATATTATGTATGGAAATCCCAAAGCAACCGAAGACGAAATGATTACAGCTGCTAAGCGCGCAAACATTCACGATTATATAATATCTCTAGAAAATGGTTACGATACAGAAATAGGAGAAAGAGGTGTTAAACTCTCGGGTGGACAAAAACAGCGCATTAGTATCGCTCGTGTATTTTTAAAGGATCCTTCTATTCTTATTTTAGATGAAGCCACAAGTGCACTGGACAACACAACAGAGGTTCTTATTCAGCAAGCGCTTGATGAACTTTGCAAAGGCAGAACAACTTTAGTAGTAGCACACCGACTTTCTACCATTAGAAATGCAGATGAAATTGCTGTAATAATTGACGGTTGTGTCAAAGAGCGCGGCACACATACAGAACTGATAAAAGCAAACGGCACATATAAAAATTTGTACTCACTACAATTTCGAGAAAATGACGTTATAGAATAAATAATAAAAGGGCTCGCAAAATGAGTCCTTTTATTATTTATAGGTATTTAACTGTTTTAAAGTATTTCAAAAGATTTTCTCAATTTGAATTGAGATGTAACAGATTGATTTAATTTGAAATTATTATTGTTTATTTTCTTGATAATAGAATCGGTAGCTATCTTACACATTTCCTCTATAGGTGTTGAAATGGAAGCAAGCGGAGGATTTAAGAATTTTGCTTCAAGAATATCATCACTGCCCATAACCGCTATATCATTTGGAACAGACAACCCGTGATCAAGTATACACCTGATTGCGCCAATCGCCATATAGTCATAAGCACAAACAACAGCTCTGGGCAATTGTCCTTTTGAAAACAATTTTTCCATTGCGTCATAGCCGCCTTCTTCAAATCGAGTATCAGATATGCTTACATAGTTTTCTTTTAAGCTTATACCTCTTTCTTCTAAAAGGCGTTTAAAAATCTTCTGTTTTTCTCTTGTTAAATTCTCGCCGATAAACCCGATAGAATCAACTTTTTTATCAGCCAAGTAATTAACCACCTCACAAAGTGCGGGGGTAAAGTCGTGCAAAACCGAAACATCATATACTTGTCTACTTATGGAATTTAGAAATACAACCGGGATTTCATATTCATTTACAGTATCCAGATGTGATTGTATGACAATAATACCATCAACATCCGAATGCTTATAATAGTATTCCAACAGTTCTTTTTCCTTAAGCGATGAAAAATTAGTTGTTGAAACACATAGTTCACAGTTTTTCTTTTCCAGATTCTCTTGAATATACGACAGGTATCGAGTATAATACGCACTTTTAAATTCTGGTGCTATAATTGCAATTACCAATTTAGGATATTTCACATTATAAAATTTTTTGAAACATTGATGTTTCTTGGCAATATCAAATATCATATTTCTTGTTTCTTCATTTACTTCCAAACTGCCTGAAAAGGCCTTTGAAGCAGTAGAAACAGAAACATTTGCCAATTTTGCAATTTTTGAAAGTGTAATCATTTATATCACCCGAACTAATTATATATTTGGTAATCTGAATATTCAATACAAAAAAATCGAAAAATTTTCGTTTAAGGTTATAATGATTTTAAATAAAGAGCAAAGCAAAATGGCATGGATTGGACAAATAAATAATATTCACTAGCGAGCTATAGAAATTGTAAATCACGATATAATTTACAACTAACCGAAACACAGCGGCAGGGAAATATATTCTCTCTACTGCTGTTTTCTAAGTGATAAAATTATCAAAAATATTTTATTTTTAGACGCAATATGCTATAATATTTGTCTATAAACAAATTTTATATTAAATGATGATAGTAAATTTTCATACAAAGGGGTAACTATACCCTTTTTGAACACAATAACTATGTAAATTTAGTAAAAGCGCGAATTTCATCGGGTTATTGTGTGAGAAACCTATCAACACTTGAGATTTGTTTAGCGACAACCGGAGTTTGCGTTTTTCTGTGCGTGACTTCGGTCACGCACTTTTTTATTGTAAATCTGCAATTTCGAAATACCTATCTGACATTGTTACGGATAGTAACAGCAGCGTTACAAGTAGTTTATTGTTCACCCCAGCCCTTCGACATAAAATAAATACGAAATCAACTATACGGGAGGTAATGAAAATGACATTAGGCGAAAAAATCAAAGAAGCAAGAAAGCAATGTGGTTTCTCCCAAGAGCAGCTTGCTGAGAAAATGGCAGTATCTCGATCTGCTGTTGCAAAATGGGAAGCAAACAACGGACTTCCCGATGTAGATAATTTGAAAGCATTGGCACAGCTCCTAAATGTGAGTGTTGATTATCTGCTGGATGATGGTGAAGTAATTGATGAAGTTGTAATGCGTGAGCCTTACAACCTTTCAGATTATGGTAAAGGTATTAAGAAAAAGAAAAAAGACCGTGTGATCTATGAAAAGTTTCCCGATGCCCAGATACATACTTTACTTGGCAAACTCAAACTGACAAAAAGTGAAAAAGTCATTGATAATCTTCTCGGATTCTTTACCGATGCACCGTTTGGCACACCTGAGCTTATTAACAGCTTTAAGAATATGGACAAGGAGTTCTATCTTGTTGAAAAGGACGGTAAACAATTCCTTGTTACCATAACCGACGAATTTATTGAAACCCGTCAGCTTGCAAAACGCATTACAGCAGAAAAGTTTGAAATAGGAAATTGGAAATTTACAAAATGCGCTTATGAGGTAAAAGAAAAATGAGTCAAAATCAGAAAAAGAAAAAAATAGTTTGGCAGCAATACATAGGAATGGCATTTATGATGCTGATTGGAGCAATTTGCGGTGTTGTGATGGTTTCGTATCTTGACAAATCCCAGGCAGATACACCGTTATACCAAGAACTTTTCTCCTTTGCAGGACTATTCATTGGTATGTACGTTGCGTTGTTTTTTCATCTGATCGTACACGAAGCAGGGCACCTTTTGTTTGGTTTGATGACGGGATATAAGTTCAGTTCCTTCCGCATTGCCTCTTTTATGTGGTTAAAGGAAAACGGAAAGCTTAAATTAAAACGACTTAGTTTAGCCGGAACGGGCGGTCAATGTCTTATGATTCCCCCTGATATGAAGGACGGCAAAATACCACTTGTGTTATATAACCTTGGCGGCTCATTTATCAATATCATTCTTGGTACTTTGTTCTTAGCTGGCTATTTGCTTTGCTCCAATGTCCCATTCCTTTCACCGCTTCTTCTCATGTTTGCAGTAGTTGGATTTATGACTGCTATGATGAATGGCATACCGATGCGTATGGGAATGGTTGACAATGATGGATACAATGCCTTTGCTTTATCAAAAAACAAAGAAGCAGTAGAAGCCTTTTGGGTTCAACTAAAAGTTAGCGAACAAAGTTCAAAAGGTGTTCGTCTTAGAGATATGCCTGCCGAATGGTTTGCAGTGCCAACAGATGAAGCTATGAAAAACAGTATGGTGGCTACCCGCTGTGTGTTCACTTGCAATCGACTTATGGATGAAGAAAAGTTTGAAGAAGCGGATACACTTATAGCACACCTGTTTGAAATTGAAAGCGGTATTGTTGGACTTCATCACGACCTTCTAATGTGCGATAGAATTTATGTAGAGCTGATCGGAGAAAACCGCCGGGACGTTATCCAGGATATGCTGACTAAAAAACAGAAGAAATTTATGAAATCAATGAAGCGTTTCCCCTCTGTGCTTCGAACTGAGTATGCACTTGCATTGTTTTTTGAGAATGACACCGTGAAGGCAGAGAAAATCAGGAGTGAATTTGAAAAAGTTGCAAAGACCTATCCTTATTCGCAAGATATCGAATCTGAAAGAGATTTGATGGAGATTGCAAAACGCAAAACAACCATACAGGAGTAATATGAAAATGATTTTAGAACTGAAAAACATAGAAGAATCCTTTGGTGAGAAGAAAGTCCTCACCGGAGTTTCATTCAAAGCTGAGGGTGGCAAAGCCTTTGGCTTGCTTGGCAGAAACGGTGCCGGTAAAACTACGTCTATTCGAATTTTGATGGATGTATTTCCCGCAAACAGCGGTGAAGTGCTGATTGACGGTCAGCCCATCGATTACAACAAAATCGGTATCGGCTATCTGCCTGAAGAAAGAGGCCTTTACCCCAAAAAGATCATCATTGATCAACTTACATATTTTGCAGAACTGAAAGGAATGGGCCATAAAGCTGCCGTGCAATCAATCGACTATTGGCTTGGTCGTCTCGGTATGACGGAATATCGCAACAAGAAGCTCGAAACCCTTTCAAAAGGTAATCAGCAAAAGATTCAGCTAATTACCGCTCTTGCACACAACCCCGACATCATTATTCTTGACGAACCTTTTTCGGGTCTGGACCCTGTAAATGCAATGCTGTTAAAGGATGTGGTTAAGGAACAGATTGCAAAGGGCAAAATTGTTCTGTTCTCCAGCCATCAAATGAGTTACATAGAAGAATTTTGCGATAGTATTGCTATCCTCAATAACGGCGTTGTTGCTCTGCACGGTGATTTGCATGATATCAAGCGTGACTATCACCGTGACCGTTTGGTTGTAAAAACAGAAACACCCGATGCAATCATTGCTGATTTTGGCGCTTCCTGCACTGTTATGGATAACGGTGATTTGATTATTCGCTTAGGCTCACCATCCGAAAAGAAAGCCACTATGACTCGCCTTGTGGAAAACTATGATATTGACGAGGTAAAGGTTTATGAACCTTCCCTCAACGATATTTTCGTAGAATATGCAGGCGATGCTGCAAAGGAGGTCTAAAGAGTGAAACAGTTTGGAAAAATACTTAAATTTGAACTTAAAAATTATGGCAAGAATAAAGCGTTTGTCGGTGTAACCATCTTTTTGATGGTGGTTATCGCCATCGTTATGTTCTTACCTCGAATTACAGCCTTGTTTGAATCAGACGATACTTCTAATACTACAGCAGACCTTTCCGTTATGCTCGTAAAGGCAGATGATGCTACGCAGGCGGATATGGTAAAAGAAACATTTGCCGCATCCTTTACTGACTATGATGTGCAGATTACAGATGCAGAAATCAGCGTAATCAAGAACAAAATTACTTCCGGTGATGTAGAGTGCGCTTTTGTAATGGACGGAGCAACCTCGTTCACATATTACGTTGATAACCTTTCAATGTACGATATGAACCCTGATATTGCCACAGGCGTACTACAACAGATATATCAAATGAATGCTATGATAGGCGGCGGTATGTCTGCAGAGGATGCAGCAGGTGTTATGAGTATTCAGATCGACGGTAACGTGGAAAGCCTTGGTAAAGACCAAATGCAAAACTTCTTCTACACCTACATTATGATTTTTGCGCTGTATATGGTTATTTTGCTTTACGGTCAGATGGTAGCAATGAGTGTTGCAACCGAAAAAAGCTCTCGTGCTATGGAATTGCTTATCACCAGCGCCAAGCCCATCAATATGATGTTTGGTAAGGTTTTGGCGGCTTGTATGGCAGGTCTTGTTCAGCTTGTTGCCATCTTTGGCTCGGCACTTGTGTTCTATAATGTGAATAAGTCCTATTGGGGAGATAACGGAATCATTGACTCCATTTTCAATATTCCGCCCGAGCTGTTTGTATATATGCTTGTGTTCTTCCTGCTTGGATTCCTCATTTATGCATTCCTCTATGGTGCAATTTCTTCTACAGTTTCAAAACTGGAAGATATCAATACTGCTGTTCAGCCTGTAACTTTCCTATTCCTGTTTGGCTTTATGGTGGTCATCTTCTCTATGACCAGCGGCAGCGTGGACAATGTTTTGATGACAGTTTGTTCCTACATTCCGTTTACTTCACCGATGGCAATGTTCACAAGAATTGCTATGAGTACTGTGCCTTGGTATGAGATTGCGATTTCCATCGGCATTTTGGTTGCATCTACCTTTGGAATTGGAATTCTTTCTGCTAAGATCTACCGTGTAGGTGTTCTTATGTACGGAACCTCTCCGAAAATCGTTAACATCATTAAAGCTGTTTGGAAGGCTTAAAACAAAAGCTAATAAGTTAACTTGCAACCCAAAGTTTACATTTAGAAACAGCGAATTGGTGGTATGATTTTGCTGAGTGTTCTATAATTTAAGGCAACGCAACGCTCAAAAAACATAAGGAGAAATGATTATGACACTTGGCGAAAAACTATCAAAACTCAGAAAAGAATACAACTATACACAAGAACAGCTTGCTGATATTCTTAGCGTTTCCCGTCAGTCGATCAGCAAATGGGAGTCGGATATCGCATATCCCGAAACCGAAAAGCTTATAAAAATGGGAAAGTTGTTTAAATGTTCGATGGATTATCTTCTCAATGAGGATATTACAAAAAAGCAAGGGTTACAACCTGCAGAAAAAGAAAGCATTTGGGATAAGTTTAAAAAACAGCTTCACGAACGCAAGAGCAAAAAGATGTTTTTCGGTATGCCTCTTTATCATATCGGAAGAAACGCACACGGATTCTTTGCAATAGGACTTAAGGCGCGTGGAGTATTTTCCTTCGGTCTGCTTTCACGAGGTGTTTTCTCGGTTGGTCTATTTTCACTTGGAGTAATCTCTATTGGACTTCTGTCCCTAGGCTTGATTTCCGCAGGCGTGTTCTCAGCCGGACTTCTTGCAGTTGGCTCGATTGCTCTCGGCTTATTTGCTGCAGGTGCAATTAGCGTAGGACTAATATCCTTCGGAGCGCTCTCGGTTGGCTACTTCTCAACAGGTGCACTTGCTATCGGCAATTATGCCGCCGTTGGCGACCACGCCCACGCTATGATTGCTATTGGTCAATCTGCGGCAAATGGAAGTGTTTACAGCCACATCGGAGATCTGACAACGGCAGATATACCAAAGGTTGTGCAGTGGCTTGATGGCAATGTTCCGTCTTGGCTCGGCTGGGCAAAAGAGATTTTTAAATTCTATATACAATGAGATAAAGGCGTCGCAGCAATGCGGCGCCCTTGTTTTAAGGTTCGTTTCATGGTACACTATTTATTGCAAAAGCGTAAAAAGATTACGTTACACTCCGTTCACGGTGCCCATCTGCGCACCACTCACTAAAAAACAGTCCACCGGACTGTTTTTCTAAACGTTCGTGCCCCCTTGGGGTTCAAGTCCCTTTTTATACAAATAAAAAAGTTCACACACCTATTGGTGTATGAACTTTTTTGGTGCGAAAGACGGGACAGAGCCGCTTTGCGTCTTAACTGCTTGATGACCGTTACACTTTGTTCACGGTGCCCATCTGCGCACCACTCACTAAAAAACAGTCCACCGGACTGTTTTTCTAAACGTTCGTGCCCCCTTGGGGTTCAAGTCCCTTTTTTATACAAATAAAAAAGTTCACACACCTATTGGTGTATGAACTTTTTTGGTGCGAAAGACGGGACTTGAACCCGTACGGAGTAATCCACACGCCCCTCAAACGTGCGCGTCTGCCAATTCCGCCACTCTCGCATATTATTGTGTCAACGTCAGTTATTATAGCAGACATAATTTTAAAAGTCAACACTTTTTTATTATTTTTTATACTTGATTTCTATATCTAAACATTATATTATTAACTTAAATATATATCTTAAAGGAGACAAGGAGACAAGTTATGCGTATTATTGAGAAGATTAAAGCAAAGGCTGACAATAATAGCAATATGCCTGCAGTTACAATAGGTTTTATTGGTGACAGCGTTACACAAGGCTGTTTTGAAGTTTACAACAAACTAAACGGGGCAATTGAAACAGTTTTTGATAAAAACAACGCATATCACGCCTATCTTGCTAAAATAATGTCAATTCTATACCCAACTGTACCGGTTAACATTATTAACGCAGGTGTAAGCGGCGGCAAAGCTCCGCATGGGCTTTCCCGACTTGACAGGGATATTATATCTCACGCGCCCGACCTTGCTGTCGTTTGTTTTGGACTTAACGACTGTTTTGCCGGAATAGATAATATACACCAATACACCGATGCACTTGACGGTATTTTTTCAAAACTTAAAAATGCAAATATTGAAACTATTTTTATGACTCCAAATATGATGTGCACCGATTTAAGTTGCCATTTAAAAGAACAAAACCAGATTGATGTTGCACTGACTGCTGCAAAGCTTGAAAACAGCGGGGTGCTAGAGCAATATTTAAACGCCGGCAAACAAGTGGCTCAAAAATATAATGTTAAAATTTGTGACTGTTACTCAAAATGGAAAACTCTTCACGAAAACGGCGTTAATATTACAGATATGCTTTCTAACAACATAAATCATCCTACACGAGATATGAATTACCTATTTGCAATATCGCTTATTGAAACTATGATGTCATAATAAAAAGTGGGTTTTAAAAAACTATCGTTTTTTAAAACCCACTTTTTATTTAAGTATTAAAGCCCAAAACTAACTGAAATTGCCCTATTTACCATATCCATAGTTTTAGGGTCAATGTGACCCATTTTCTCTTTGAGCCTCGTTTTATCAATTGTACGCACCTGTTCTAATAAAATAACCGATTCTTTGGACAAGCCGTAGTTTTCACCAAGTTCTATATGGGTTGGCAGTTTTGATTTATTCACCTGACTTGTTATAGCAGCAGCAATTACTGTAGGGCTGTATTTATTACCGACATCGTTTTGAACAATCAGTACCGGGCGCAGCCCACCCTGCTCACTGCCGACAACAGGCGACAAATCTGCATAGTATATATCGCCTCTTTTAATCATTAAGGTTTTCACTCTCCGCAAAAATATTTAAAACATGTTTTACAATGATAGTATTAACATTTACTTCAAAGTTTAATCACTATCATTCTATATTAAAAATATTTTTACGGTCACAAAACTAAATATACTGAGTAATTTCGGCTATTTTACCATCTTTATAGTACACACGCGGCACACGCATTGAAATATTACATACGGTTTCATAATTAATTGTATTATCGAGATTTGCAATTTCTAAAGCTGTTATGCACTCTCTTGAGTCTGTACCTATTACTGTAACGGTATCTCCAACAGCACAATCTACACCTGTAATATCAATTATCGTTTGGTCCATACATACCTTACCGACAATTTTACAACTTTTTCCGTTTACAAGCATTCTACCTTTCGATGACAGACTGCGGGGATAACCGTCGCCATAACCTATATTTACAGTAGCCAAACGCATTGGCTTTTTAGCAACAAACGACCTGCCATAACTTACAGATGTGCCAATTTCAATATTACGAATCTGACTAATTACGCTTTTAAGCGACAAAATAGGTGTAAAGTTATTTGGCTTGCCATATCCTTCATACAGCCCATAAAGAGCAATACCGGCGCGAACAAAATTATAATAAGCACAAGGTTTATTAATTATAGCACCGCTATTTGCACAATGTATATATTTAACTGTAATTCCCTTCTGTTTTAAAAGTGAAACAAGTTCATTTATACAATTAATTTGAAAATCTGTATACCCATCACTATCTTGTTCATCGCTCACCGCAAAATGAGTAAATATTCCTTCAACCTCAACACATTCAAGTTTAGATATATCATAGATTAACTTTGCTGTATTTATACGGTCGGATTGAGTAATACAATCAAACCCAACACGGTTCATACCGGTATTAAGTTTTATATGTATTTTAACCGTTTTATTTGTCTTTCGGGCATAATTAGCAATACGTTTTGCAAAATCAAAATCAAACACAGTAAGAGTTATATCGTTCTGCAAAGCACTTTCAAAGGTGTCGTCAAGACAACCGCCAAGCAATAAAATATCTCCCGTCACACCGAGTTTGCGAAGGTGAACAGCTTCACACATTGTGGCGACAGCAAAACGTTTAACCCCTTCTTTTTGCAGTTGCAACACAATAGCCTTATCGCCATGACCATAAGCATTTGCTTTTACAACAGCGCAAATATCCGAAGTACCAATAAGTGATTTTATATTATTCAAATTTGAAACAAGCTTGTCAAGCGAAATTTCAGCCCAACAGCGCCTTAAAAAGTCCATTAAAACACCGGCTTTCTTAATTGTTCAGCAATATCTTCGGCAAGTACAGCGCGCTCGCCATAAATTTGAGCGGCAAGGTGTCCGCAACGATTATGAATAGTTACTGCACATACCGACGCATTTTTTGCTGTCATACCTTGTGCAACAAGTGAACAAATAATGCCTGCAAGAACATCACCGCTTCCACCCTTGGAAAGAGCTGAGGTAGGGTTGCAAAGTGAGTAACTTTCATCAGGCGTTGCAATAACAGTCTCATAATCTTTAAGCACAAGTGTGCAGTTATACTTTTTTAAAAAACTTAAAGCAAGATTATATCTATCTCTTTTTATATTATCAACAGTTTCATTTATAAGTTTTGAAAACTCACCCAAATGTGGTGTTAAAATAGTTGGAAAATTACGATTTAAGAGTGTTTTATCCTCAGCAATAACTAAAAGTGCATCAGCATCAAAGACGACAGGCAAATCAAGTTTTGAAACCTGTTCTACTGCATTTTTAGCACCTGCACCTATGCCTATACCACTACCGCACAGTACTGCATTTACACGCCGGGATAAAATTTTTTGTGTAAGGCTGTTGTCGCAAATAATTCCGTTTTTACTGTCAAGCGGCTGTATAACAGCGCCGAATGTTTTTGCTGCAAAAGCATCATAAATGCAGTCAGGAATAAAAGCGCATACAATACCCGCGCCGCTTAAAAGTGCGGCACGCGTTGCAAGCGCAGCAGCACCCTGATAGCAAAGACTGCCAGCAACAATAGCCGCTGTACCAAACGTGCCTTTATGAGAATCACAAGCGCGTTTTGGCAACAGCGTTTTAAATTCAAAACCGTTTAATTTTATCATACAAAAAGTTTACCGCGAAGGGTTGTTTTAAAGTTTTCAAGCATTTTTTCATCAGGCTCAAAAAACACAGCAACTTTATTACCTTTTTTATCAAAGCCGATTAAAAACAAGTAGTCATTATTTGTTTGAGAAATAAAGAAAAACTTTCTTGTAACATTCTTAAGGGGGTGTGAAAAAGAAGTATCATTTGCCTTTGCTACAGTTTCTATTTTTGAAAGATTTATTGTAAGTATATCACGGCGTTTGCTTTTATTTATTATTTTGGAAAATCTAAGTTCATCACCGACAAGAATATATTCCCATTCAACATTAAATCGGCAATAAATTTTATAAGCCAAATAATACAGCACAGCACACGCAATTATTGCGAGCGGCAAAAGTGCCGAAACTTTTGCAAAATAGAGCATAATCACAAGATAACTGCCTATAAGCATTGGCAAAACTGTTGCGCCAAAACTTATTATTCTGTCTTTAAAATTAGGTTTTTTAGGTACAACGACCTCGATATAGTTATCCATTTTATACATCTCCAATCTATAAATTTAATAATAACACACACCGTTCCCTTTTTCAAGAAAAAGTCTTGCATTTAACAAATTGTTATGATATTATATACTAAATGCGTTGAAAATGCCAAAAGCATATATGTATCCTTAAAGAGAATTTCGTCCATAGGCTGTAAGGCGGATAAGGCTAGACGTATATGTCATATTCACATTGGAGCTGCGTGGATACACGCCGTAACCGTGCGTTAAACGGATAATGAGTGCCTAATTTTAGGAACTTGGGTGGTAACACGGGTAAATTTTACTCCGTCCCTTGACTGGGGCGGAGTTTTTTTATATTTCACAAGGAGGAAATGACGTGAAACAAAAACTTGAAGAAATTAGAGTTTCTGCTAAAGAGTGTATTGAAAGTTGCAATGCACTTACAGAAATAGAAGAAATCAGAATTCGATTTTTAGGTAAAAAAGGCGAACTTACCGCCGTACTTCGTGGTATGGGTGCTTTATCAGCCGAAGAAAGACCTATTGTAGGTGCGCTTGCCAACGAAGTGCGTGCAGATATTACAGACGCTATTGACAGCAAAAAAGCTATGCTTGAAGCTGCTGAAAGCGAGAAAAAATTAAAAGAAGAAACAATTGATGTTACAATGCCGGGTAAAATTTATGAGCTTGGCAAAAAGCATCCGCTTACAAAAGTTCTTGATGAGATTAAAGATATTTTTATAGGAATGGGCTTTCAAATTGCTGCAGGTCCGGAAGTTGAATACGATAAGTACAACTTTGAGCTTTTAAATATGCCAAAAGACCACCCTGCGCGCGACACACAAGATACTTTTTATATTACAGAAAACATTTTGCTTCGCACACAAACATCACCTGTTCAGGCACATGTTATGGAGCAAGGTAAACTGCCGATAAAAATTATCGCACCAGGGCGCGTTTACCGTTCTGATGAAGTTGACGCAACACATTCACCGTTATTTCATCAAATTGAAGGACTTGTTATTGACAAAAATATAAGAATGAGCGACCTTAAAGGAACGCTTGATCTTTTTGCCAAAAGGCTTTATGGTGAGAATACCGTTACTCGTTTCCGTCCCCACCACTTTTCGTTTACTGAGCCATCTGCTGAAATGGATATTTGCTGCTTCTCTTGCGGTGGTAAAGGTTGCAGACTGTGCAAAGGCGAAGGTTGGATTGAAATTTTAGGTGCAGGCATGGTACACCCAAAAGTATTACGAAACTGTGGAATTGACCCCGATGAATACAGCGGTTTTGCTTTTGGTCTCGGTCTTGAACGAATTGTTATGAGAAGATACAACATTAATGATTTGCGGTTATTCTTTGAAAACGACAAACGTTTTCTCTCACAGTTTTAAGGAGGCGGCACAATGAATTTATCTACTAAATGGTTAAACGATTATGTTGATATAAAAGCCGAACCTAGAGAGTACGCAGAGCGTATGACTATGTCGGGTTCGAAGGTTGAAACATACGACAATCTTAAAAACAGAATACACAATGTGGTAGTTGGCAAAATTACCAAAATTGACAAGCATCCAAATGCCGAAAAACTTGTAATATGTCAAGTCAATGTGGGAAAAGAAAACGACTTGCAAATTGTTACAGGTGCCAACAATGTATTTGAAGGAGCAATTGTTCCGGTTTGTGTTGATGGTGCAATTCTGCCTGACGGAACGCAGATTAAAAAGGGCAAACTTCGTGGCGAAGTATCCGAAGGTATGCTTTGTTCACTCGGAGAATTGGGACTTACTGCTCATAACTTTCCCGATGCAATTGAAGATGGTATTTTTATAATTAACTTCCCTTGTGAACTAGGGCAGAACATTGTTGACGCAATAGGTTATGACGACGATGTTTATGAATTCGAAATTACACCAAACAGACCTGACTGTTTATCGGTAATTGGTCTTGCAAGAGAAACTGCTGCAACATACGGCTTACCCTTTAAAAAGCGCACACCAAAGTTTAACGAGGTGAGTGATGAAAACATTGACAAGTACCTGTCTGTCACTGTAGAAAACAGCACACTCTGCAAAAGATATACAGCCAGAGTTGTAAGAAATATAAAAGTTGAGCCGTCACCTGCATGGCTTCGCGAAAGACTACATGTAAGCGGTGTCCGTCCTATTAATAACATTGTTGATATTACAAACTATGTTATGCTTGAATACGGTCAGCCTATGCATGCATTTGATTACAAATGTCTCGACGGCAGTGCTATCGTTGTAAGAAATGCTAAAAACAACGAAAACTTTAAAACTCTTGACGACCAAGACAGAAAACTGGACAGTGATATGCTTGTAATTGCCGATGCGTACAAGAGCGTAGGTATTGCAGGTGTTATGGGCGGTGCCAACAGCGAAATTACTGAAAGCACAAAAACTGTTGTTTTTGAGTCTGCGAACTTTAACGGGGCAAGCGTTAGACACACAACTAAAAAACTTGGCATGAGAACCGATGCATCGTCAAGATTTGAAAAAGGTCTTGACCCTGTTATGACAATGGAAGCCCTTGACAGAGCCTGCGAACTTATAGAGATGCTTGGCGCAGGCGAAATTGTAAGCGGTGTTATTGACATAAACAACGATACACGAGAAAAACGTGTAATTAAGTTGGATCCGGATTGGGTTAACAAGTTTCTTGGCACTGAAATTTCAAGTGAGTTTATGGTAAATTCATTAAAGTCGCTTGAATTTGGTGTGGACAGCGATTTCAATGTAACAGTGCCCAGTTTCAGAGATGACGTTGAAGAAAAAGCTGACCTTGCAGAAGAAATTGTACGTTTATACGGATACAATGAGATTCCTACAACCCTTGTTAATATGGAAACAACACAAGGTATGTTGACTCCCAAGCAGGCGCTTTCTAAAATAATTAATGATACTCTTATAGCACAGGGCGCATACGAAATATGCACATACTCGTTTGTAAGTCCCAAAATATACGACAAGTTGCACTACGAAGCAAATGACATTCGCCGTGACAGTGTTGTAATTTCCAATCCACTTGGTGAAGATACAAGCATAATGAGAACTACATCGGTAGCTTCAATGCTTGACACACTTGCACTCAATTACAACAACAGAAATGAGAATGCTTGTCTTTATGAGCCTGCAACTGTTTATATTAAGCAAGGTGATGCAGATACTCTTCCTGAAGAAAAGGTTGAATTTTGCATTGGTGCATACGGTGAAAAATATGATTTCTTTGCATTAAAAGGTATAGTAGAGCAGACACTTGAGGCAGCAGGCATTTATGGTTGTAAATATATACCGCAAAGCGAAAACCCAACATACCATCCCGGCCGTACTGCTGAAATAGTTAAGGACGATACCGTAATAGGTATTATAGGTGAAATACACCCTGCAGTTACAAAAGAGTTTGGACTTGATACAAAAACCTATATTGCTGTGCTTGATTTCGAAAGAATGTTTGAAAATTCTAATACTGAAAAAACATTCACTCCCCTACCTAAGTTTCCTGCTACAACACGCGACCTTGCGTTGCTTTGTCCAAAGAGTGTAAGTGTTGCTCAAATAACAGAAATTATTGAACAGCGAGCAAAAGGCATACTTGAAAGCGTTAAATTATTTGATGTTTACAGCGGTTCACAAATTCCAAGCGGATTTGTAAGCCTTGCTTTTGCACTTGTGTTTAGAGCAAATGACAGAACGCTCAGCGACAGCGATATAGATGCAAAGATGAAAAAGATTATCAAAGCTTTGGCTGAAATTGACGCTGTTATCAGAAGTTAGTAGTTTTTTTACAAAGTTACTATTGATAAATTTAGTTAAATGTTTTAAAATATATATAGTATATTTGAAAGGCGGATGTCATAATGGATAAAAATCATAACACAATACAGTACAGTCTCAAAAAAGAGAATGAACTGCAAATGAAAGAGATACTTACTACCGTTTATGACGCGCTTAAAGAAAAAGGTTATAACCCTTTAAACCAGATTGTTGGTTACATTTTGTCGGAAGATCCTACCTACATTACAAACCACAACAATGCACGCGCTCTTATTCGCAAACTTGACAGAGATGAACTCTTACACATTATTGTTAAGTTTTATCTTGATAACTAAATTTGAAGAGATGGGTTTAAACCCATCTCTTTTTTCATTAAAAAATCCCGTAACGAAAGTTACGGGATTTTTATTTTTAAAAATTAAAGTTTACCGAAAGGATCTCTTGCAACATAAGTTGTATGGAAAGCCTTATGAGCCTTATGGCTGCCTGGCTTTTCAAAGTAATCGGCATAAGCCTCTTTAAGAACAGGATTGTCGTGAGATTTGCGAAGCGGCATATTCTTATCTATGTTATAAAGAACTGATGCACGCTTAGCTCTTATATCATCAAAGTTGTGAACAGTTGCAGGCTGAATGGGTTGACCACCGCCGTTTACACAGCCGCCTGGGCATGCCATAATTTCGATGAAATGATAGTCTGCTTCACCCGAGCGAACTTTGTCCATAAGAGCCTTTGCATTAGCAAGGCCGGATGCAACCGCAACTTTAACATCCATACCTGCAACATTATAAGTTGCTTCTTTTATGCCTTCTGTTCCGCGAACTTCGGTGAATTCAAGACTGCCAAGTTGTTCACCTGTAAGTGTTTCAACAGCTGTACGGAGAGCTGCTTCCATAACACCGCCGGTTGCACCGAAGATAACACCTGCACCGGTTGAAGAACCAAGCGGAAGGTCAAATTTCTCTTCGGGAAGTGCATTAAAGTTAATACCTGCGCGTTTAATCATTCTAGCAAGTTCACGGGTTGTGATAACAACATCAACATCGGGAACACCTGCTGCATTTTGGTTTTCGCGAGTTATTTCAAATTTCTTAGCAGTACAAGGCATAACTGATACGACAAAAATGTCTTTAGGATCAATACCCTGCTTTTTAGCATACCATGTTTTTGCAAGTGCACCGAACATCTGCTGCGGTGACTTACATGTTGAAAGGTTGTCAAGAAGGTCGTGATAGTTATACTCACAGAACTTAATCCAACCTGGTGAGCATGAAGTAATAAGCGGGAGTTTGCCGCCGTTTTTAACACGATCAATAAACTCGTTTGCCTCTTCAAGAATTGTCAGGTCAGCAGCGATGTCTGTATCGTAAACGCCGTCAAAACCAAGACGTCTTAACGATGCAACCATTTTACCCTCACCATCAGTACCAATCGGATTATCAAATTCCTCTGCAATAGCAGCACGAACAGCAGGAGCTGTTTGAACGATAACGTGTTTACTATCATCCATAAGAGCTTCCCAAACTTTATCGGTATCATCCTTTTCAGCAAGAGCACCAACAGGACAATTTACAATACACTGACCGCAAGATACACAAGAAGTTTCATCGAGAAGTGCCTCAAACGCAGAACCGATATGTGTTGCGAAACCTCTTTCGTTTGCACCGATAACAGAAACTGACTGATTTTTCTCACACGCTGCTACGCAACGACGGCAAAGAATACACTTTGAATTGTCACGGAACATTGTTACTGACGAATTATCAAGTTCACTCTCAGTTACTGCACCATCATACTTACCGTCATTTTCAACACCGTATTCCTGACAAAGTTTCTGAAGTTCACAATTACCACTTCTTACACAAGAGAGACATTTACGGTTGTGATTTGAAAGAATGAGTTCGAGAGTCATTTTTCTTGCTTTGAGAACCTTGGGAGTAGAAGTGAAAACTTCCATACCCTCGTTTACCGGATACACACAAGATGCAACGAGTGAGCGGGCACCCTTTACCTCAACAACACAGATACGGCATGCGCCAATCTCGTTAATCTCTTTCATATAGCAAAGAGTAGGAATATCTATGTTAGCAGCTCTTGCAGCCTGTAAAATTGTTGAGCCTGCGGGAACGGTAACGTCTACATTATTAATTTTAAGATTTACCATATTCATTCTAAATTACCTCCTTACTCTTTTACTATTGCGCCGAACTTACAGCCGGAAATACAAACGCCGCACTTGATACATTTTGTAGTATCAATAGTGTGAATTTCTTTAACATTACCGGTGATTGCGCCGACGGGACATTTTCTTGCACAGAGAGTACAACCTTTACAAGCATCTGTAATTCTAAACTGGAGTAAGTCTTTACATACGCCTGCAGGACATTTTTTGTCAACAATATGTGCTACATATTCTTCTCTGAAATACTTAAGTGTAGAAAGAATGGGGTTAGGAGCTGTCTGACCAAGACCACAAAGTGCGTTATCTTTGATATAGTAGCAAAGTTCTTCAAGGTCATCAAGGTCTTGCATAGTAGCATTACCGCTTGTGATTTTCTCGAGGTATTCAAGCAAACGCTTTGTACCAACACGGCAAGGAGTACATTTACCGCAAGATTCATCAACAGTAAACTCAAGGAAGAACTTGGCTATATCAACCATACAGTTATCTTCGTCCATTACGATAAGACCGCCTGAACCCATCATTGAACCGATTGCGGCAAGTGAGTCGTAATCGATAGGAGTGTCAATGAGAGAAGCAGGAATACAACCGCCTGAAGGACCGCCGGTTTGAGCTGCCTTAAACTTTTTACCATTGGGAATACCACCGCCGATATCTTCAATGATTTCACGAAGAGTAGTTCCCATAGGAATCTCAACAAGACCGGTATTGGTTATTTTACCGCCGAGAGCAAATACCTTTGTACCCTTTGATTTTTCTGTGCCCATTGAAGCAAACCAATCAGCACCGTTTAAGATAATCTGAGGAATGTTTGCATAAGTCTCAACGTTATTGTTCATTGTAGGAATGCTGAATATACCTTTATCTGACGGGAAAGGCGGACGAGGACGTGGCTCACCACGGTTACCCTCAATTGAAGTCATAAGAGCTGTTTCCTCACCACAAACAAATGCACCGGCACCAAGACGGATTTCCATGTCAAAGCAGAAATCTGTACCAAAGATGTTATCGCCCAAAAGTCCATATTCTTTAGCTTGTTTGATAGCTATTTTAAGTCTGTTTACAGCGATAGGATATTCCGCCCTGATATAAACGAAACCTTTGCAAGCACCTACAGCATAAGCTGCGATTGCCATTGCTTCGATAATTGTATGGGGGTCACCTTCCAATACTGAACGGTCCATAAATGCACCGGGGTCACCCTCGTCAGCATTACAGCAGACATACTTGATTTTTGATTTATTTCTTGAAGCAAAATCCCATTTAAGACCGGTTGGGAAGCCGGCACCGCCGCGTCCGCGAAGACCTGAATCTTTAATAAGTTGAATAACCTCGGCAGGTGTCATTTCTGTAAGGACCTTACCAAGTGCTTCATAGCCATCATAAGCTATGTACTCGTTAATATCCTCCGGGTTAATAACACCACAGTTACGAAGAGCAACCCTCTTTTGTTTTTTATAGAATGCTGTGTCGTTAAGAGATTCGCTTTCTTTACCTGATTCTTTATCGGTATCGGTATAAAGATATTTTTTAACAACACGGCCTTTAATAATATGTTCTGAAACGATTTCAGGGATCATATCAGTTTCTACACGGCTGTAGAATGCACCTTCGGGATAAACTATCATAATAGGACCGAGTGCACAAAGACCGAAGCAGCCTGTCATAACAACTTTAACTTCGTCCTGAAGATTGTTTTTAGCGAGTTCGGCATTAAGTGCTTCAATGACTTTCTGTGAGCCTGATGAAGTACAACCTGTACCGCCGCAAACAAGAATATGATTTCTTATCATTGTCTTTTCTCCAATCTGCCGCACTGTTTTAGCGGCTGTTTATACTTTATTTATCTGCGTTAGCAATTGTATACTCTTCTACAACCTTATTGTTTACAATGTGGTCGTGAACAATTTTTGCAACCTTATCTTCTGTCATTTTGACATAAGTTGTTTTTGTACCGTTAGGAGCAACAACCTCAACGATAGGCTCAAGTCTGCAAACGCCGATGCAACCGGTCTGTGTAACAATAACATTTTTAAGACCTCTGCTTTGTACTTCTTCAATAAATTTGTTGAGTACAGGACGAGCACCTGCTGCAATACCGCAGGTTGCCATACCAACAACAACTCTTACAACGCTTTCGTCATCTTCGACACCGCGAAGACCAACATTGTTTTGCATTTTTGCTTTAATTGCTCTGAGTTCTTCGAGACTTTTCATTATATATTTCCTCCCTCTATACTTTGTAGGTTTTCTATAAGATAATCACCAAGCCAAGAAAGAATTTCCGGCTCTGTAATCGAAATTCCGTCAAGTTCAGCTTTAATCACATCCGTATCAAAAACAAATTCGCCCTTATCCGTTTTATGCGTATACAAATAACGTATATCGGGGTTTGCATTAATAAGCGACACAATTGTAGAAGACATATCACCAATCGGCGCACGATCGAGATGCGTGAGTTTAAAACTCGCCGTAACTGTTGTACCGACACCAAGTTGCGAGCTAATGTCAAAAGTACCTTCAGTATCAAGTGCAGCTTGTTGTAAAAGCGGTATACCAAGACCGACCTTTCTGGTGGTGCGAGTGGTGACAAACGGGTCAGTTACATTCTTCAAAAATTCTTCTGACATTCCGCAGCCGTTATCCTTGATTTCAATTGTTACAAGGTCTAAACTAAAACTTTCCGTCACCGTTATCTCAACAAATGTAGCCTTTGCTTTTACGGAATTATGCGCAATATCAAGTATGTTAAGAGATAACTCTTTCATACCGACTTTAGTTCATATACTTTGCGAGAATATCGGGAATGTCCTTAACAGTAAGACGACCGTAAACTTCGTCATTAATTGTTAATACAGGAGCAAGACCGCAAGCACCGATACATCTTGTAGCATCAAGTGAGAACTTGCCGTCTGCGGTACATTCGCCAACATCAATACCGATTATTTCCTTGATTTTGTCAATTATCTCACCCGAGCCCTTTACATAGCAAGCTGTACCGAGGCACACAGCAATCTGGTACTCACCCTTGGGGGCAAGAGAGAACTGTGCGTAAAAAGTAACAACGCCATAAATATGCTCGAGCGAAATGCCAAGGCCTTTAGAGATTATCTTTTGTACCTCTATAGGAAGGTAACCATAGATATCCTGAGCACCCTGAAGTACCGGCATCAAAGGACCATCAGTGCCCTTATAGGTGTCGATAAGCTTTAAAAGTTCAGCTTCTTGCTCTTTTGTTCCTTTAAAAGGAACTGCGCATGTTTTACTCATTTTCTTCCTCCTTAAGAATTATGCATATATTAAAATACACAGTTTTATACAATTTATATGATAACATATATTAATAAGGATTTCTACATTTTTCTTTAAATTTTTTTATTTTTTTAGAAACAAAAAAAGGATGGTATTACAATACTATCCTTTTAAAATTTCTATTACCTCTTTTGCAGTAGGTTTATTTGCAAATTCAAAATAATTTTTAGCACCGCGTTCGGCAATATCATACAAATAATGAGCATCACTGTTATGGATATAGGTGTATTTTTGATTTTTCAAAGATACTTGAGTATCAGTAAAGTCATCCGATACATTTTTGGACAATTCAAAAGACGAAAAGCCCATACTTTCATCTACCATACCGAGAACCGAAAGAATGCTTTTTGTCTGTTTGTCAATATGTGCCGGAATTGCGACGCCGTCATATTTTTTAATTATATCATCAATTGAATCGACAGTAATTGATGTTGCATTTATAAGATAACGGTCATCAGTGCCGATTTGATTATCCTGTTCATCAAAAATAATTTGTTTGCCGAAAATTTTTTCATTGTTTTTCACAGGCGGCAAAGCAGTACGTACCATTTCATTTTCAAATCGCAATGCCGATTCGATATTATCAAATAAACAAAGAACATGAATTTCCTCAGCAGTTTCAAGTTCCATACCAAACAAAAAAACAATGCCCGCATTATCTGCACACGACTTAACAGCTTTAAGATTAGCACAAGTGTTATGGTCGGACACAGCAATAATATCAAGGCCGTTTAGCATTGACATATTGACTATATTATTCGGTGTCATATCATCATCACCACAAGGGGACAAGGCCGAATGGATGTGCAAATCATAATAGTATTTCATACGCCAAATACTTTCGAAAGTTTTGCAGACACTTCATAAGTTGTGTCACTGCTTGAAAGCAGAATTATATCGTTTTGCTGAGCCTTTGAAAGAGCCATAGAATCAGGCTTGACACCTTCTGTTAATATTACGCAAGACAGGTCTGCCATTGCCGCAACAGCAACAACATTTACGTTTGTCATTACTGTAATAAGGGCAGAATTTTCCTGTGCCCTACCTATAACCCAAGACAATAAATCACACGCATAAGCGCCTGACACTTCACGCCCTGCAAACTCCTCTCCATTTAAAAAAGAAAGATTTGCCTTTAAAGCCATTTCTTTAACTGTCATTTTTTACTCCTTTATTCATTAATCAGAGAGTATCTCACGTATTTCGTTTTTCATAACAAACACGCAGTCGGAAATTTTTGCATTACCGGTAGCAACATCCTGCGCAAAACACTCACAACTCGGAGAGCCGCACGCGGCACAATCTATACCCGGAAGTTTTTCCTCTATTTCGCTTATTTTTAACATTATTTCCATCGCTGTCTTAGGGTCGCTTGCAAGTTCAAATACCGGATTGTATTCAATTTGATCGGAACTTATAAGGTCATTTACCAAAAGACCTTCAAAGTCAGATAAACGAGTTGCTGCAACAGGTCTATACTTACGAAGCTGACGCACTTTGGTGCGTGCGATATATGGATTCTCAACATTAAGACAACCGCCAACACAACCGGCAAAGCAAGCATCAAGTTCAACAAAATCTATATCAGAAAGTTTTCCGTTTTCAATTTCGTCAAGAACTTTAATTGCATTTTCTATGCCGTCAGCAGCCAGATATTTAGGTAATAGCAGTGCCGTCGCCTCACCGCCGGTATAGGACCATGACATTCCGGTAAGCCCTGAAGACTGATCTGATTGCGGCGCATCAATTTCTTTCATAACCGGCAATAGAGCTTTATACACCTCACTGATTGACAAAACACCGTCAACCACCTTTTCGTTTGCATTTGGATGGTAAAGTGCTGTAACTTTCGCAGGGCACGGTGAAATAAAGAAAACTCCGATTTTTTCGGGCGGAAGACCTGTTTCTTTTTCTGCACGTGCGCGTGCAAGTTTTGCTGCTACCTCAACAGGTGGCAAAACATTGTGCAAATTGGGAATAAGTTTCGGAAAACGCACTTTTACAAGTTTAACTATTGCAGGACACGCATTGGAAATAACGGGCCTAACAAGAGTTTCATCTTTCATAAGCTCGCGGGTAGCTTCACTTACAAGTTCTGCTGCCGCTGCAACTTCGAAAACTTCATCAAACCCGATTTTTTTAAGTCCGTCTAAAATATATTCTATATTATCTAAGTTGTTAAACTGTGGATATAAAGATGGTGCCGGTAATGCCACACGGTATTCATAATTATGTATTACAGAAAGCCTGTCATACACCGCCTTTTTTGCGCGATTTTGACATACACGTATACACTCACCGCAATCTATACATCTGTCCGTTAATATAAAAGCCTTGCCGTTTTTAACACGTATAGCCTCTGTCGGACAGCGTTTAACACAGTTTATACAGCCTTTGCATTTTTCACTGTCAAGTGTTACTGAATGAAAAGCCTGCAAAACAATCACCCTTTACAAATTTATAATTATAGTAATGGTAGTGCCTTTTCCTACCTCTGTATCAATATACATTTCATCTGAGTATTTTTTGATATTTGGCAAACCCATACCTGCACCAAAACCCAAATTACGAACATTGTCAGGCGCTGTGGAAAACCCTTCTTGCATGGCAAGGTTAACATCGGGAATACCTTTGCCGTGGTCAATAAGTTTTAATATGATTTTATCAGTTTCAATAGTTACTTCTGCCACACCGCCGCCGCCGTGAATAACGGTATTAATTTCCGCCTCGTACATAGCAATTGCAACTTTTCTCACAATATCGGGCGCAACGCCGAGTTTTTTAAGTTTCATTTTAACGGCTGTAGATGCCTCACCTGCTGTTGTGAAATCATCACCGTCTATATCGAAACGCATATTAAGTCTACTCACACCTTATCGCTCCCATCTGTATACAATCCTGCTTTATACAGCAGTCCGCAAGCAGTATACATTCTATAATCGGTTGCAAGAATTACAATACCATTCTCTTCTGCAAGAGTAATAACGGATTCATCAGGTTTTTTACCGCGCACAAAAACAATAGCCTTCATATCCATCATCATAGCAGTGCGAACGGTTTGAGGATTTACAAGGCCTGTAAGCAAAATACTTTGGTCTTTTACAAATGCCAGCACATCACTCATCATATCCGACCCGCATGCCGAATGGACCTCTGTTTCAAGCAGAGAATCACAGCACAAAACCTGTGCGTCAAGAATTTCTTTTACCGCTGATACTTTCATTTTATTATCTCCGTTTATCTAAAGTATAAAAAAGCATAAAAACTTTACTAATTAATAATAACACAAATTAAACAATTATGCAATCTGATTTAAATAGTTTTTAGTAAATATACATATTGAAATATAAAAACAGATGAAATATAATAATATATAATATTTTAAAAAAGAAAGAGGCAGAATAATGAACATTTTAACTCTTAACAAAATTTCACCTGTCGGCACAAATGAATTTACCGAAGGCTATACCGTAACAGATTCGTGTGACGCTCCTGACGCCATTATGGTAAGAAGTGCATCTATGCACGAAATGGAAATGCCCAAAAGTCTGCTTGCTATTGCAAGAGCTGGTGCCGGCGTTAACAACATCCCCGTTGACAAGTGCGCAGAACAAGGTATTGTTGTATTTAACACTCCCGGTGCTAATGCAAATGCCGTTAAAGAACTCGCTATTGCTGCGTTGTTTCTTGCTTCTCGTGATATTATAGGCGGTATTGAATGGGCAAAAACACTTGAAGGCGATGATGTTGCAAAGCAGGTTGAAAAAGGCAAAAGCAACTTTGCAGGTCACGAAATTGCGAAAAAGAATCTTGGTGTTGTAGGTCTTGGTGCTATTGGTGTTAACGTTGCCAATGCAGCTCATTCTCTCGGCATGAAAGTTTTTGGATACGACCCATACATTTCTTTAAAATCGGCATGGAATCTTTCAAGTAAAATCAGCAAAGCTGCAGCACTTGACGAGATATACGATAAGAGTGACATTATTTGTATTCACGCTCCGCTTACAGAAGAAACAAAACATTTTGTAAATGCTGAAAGCATTTCTAAAATGAAAGACGGCGTTGTTATTATCAATATGTCAAGAGCTGACCTTGTTAACGACGAAGATATTAATGCTGCACTTGAGAGCGGTAAAGTTGCAAAATACATAACAGATTTCCCAAATGCAAAAACAATTAAAATGAAAAACTGCATTTCTATCCCCCATCTTGGCGCTTCAACCGAAGAAAGCGAAGACAACTGTGCTGTTATGGCAGCTCACGAACTTATTGATTACCTTGAAAACGGCAACATTGTCAACTCTGTTAATTTCCCTGCTGTTGAACAGGCCAGAGCCGGCGCTATGCGTATTTGCATAATCCACCATAATGTTCCTAACATCCTTTCAAAAATTTCTACTGTAATTTCTTCACAGGGTGTTAATATGGCAAATATGATTAATAAATCAAAAGGTGATTTTGCTTATACATTAATTGACTGTGACGATGTTATCACAGATGAAACAGCTAAAGTTATTTCCGATATAGACGGCATAATCCGTGTTCGTATTATTAAATAAGTTTTAATATAACTATAGAACTAAAAAATAGGGCTGTAAAAGCGTTAGCTTTTACAGCCCTATTTTAATTCAAGCCACTGTTTTGCAATTTGCGCATACAGTGCCGCACCATAAGGCAAGGCATCCGAATCAAAGCGTACTCGAGGATGATGTTGAGGATAAATATAACCATTATTACAATCACCTGCCGCCATAACCACCATTACAGAGGGCACTTTACAACTTACATAAGCAAAATCTTCTGAACCCGAACCCTTTGGTAAAGACGAGGCTTTAACCATTAAATTTTTATAAAAAATTGAAGACGCTGCGCACTCAACAATATCACAAAGTGAATCGTTATTTGCAAAGGCCGGACAACCGCTATCAAATTTCACAGTTGCCACAGCGCGAAAAGCCAATGCAACAAATTCGGAAATTTGATTTATACGTTTTTTGAGAGCGTCACGAACAACGTTATCATAACAGCGTAAAGTTCCACATAATGTTACCTTATCACATATTATGTTTGAAGCGTGACCGCCGTTTACGCTGCCAAAAGTCAAAACTGCATTTGCATAAGAGGGGGATTCAGTAGAAATCATAGTTTGCAATGCCAATATTGTATGTGCTGCAACAGACAATGAATCGATACCATTCCAAGGGGTTGAGCCATGTGCAGACTTTCCGTTAATTGTAATCGTAAAGAAATCGGCAGACGGAGCACACACATCAGGGGCAGGCAAAATAACTGTTCCCGTTTTAAAAGGAAGTGCTGAAATAACATGAATCATTACTGCTGCATCAACATCTTCAAGCAAACCGTTATCAATCATATTTTTGGCGCCCTCAAGTGTTTCTTCTGCAGGTTGAAATGCAAATTTTACCTTACCTGCAAGTTCGTTTTCTTGTTGTTTTAAAAGTTTTGCAGCAGCAAGAAGCATTGCAGTATGCATATCGTGTCCGCACGCGTGTATATTTTCATTTTGAAAAGGCAAAGCGTCCATATCTGCACGGAGTAAAATTGTTTTTTCTCCCTGCCCCACAGTTGCCACAATACCCTCACCGCAGTTTGACGGTTGCAACCCAAACGATTCGAGTGTGTCTTTTACAAATGCTTTTGTTTTAGGTAAATTAAAACCTGTTTCGGGCATATTGTGAAGTGTATTTCTGAGTTTGTTAATATCAATTTGTTTAGCGGCATCAAGCATAAAATTCCTCCTTATAAAAAAAGCAGACACAATGTGTCTGCTTTTAGTATTTAGAGAATGCTGAAATTTATTACAAGTGCTGCAAAAACAATTGAAACCATTGAAAGAAGTTTTATAAGAATGTTAATTGCAGGACCGGATGTATCTTTAAAAGGATCTCCTACTGTATCTCCAACAACAGCTGCTTTATGCTGTTCGCTGCCTTTGCCACCGTGAACACCGCTTTCAATATACTTTTTCGCGTTGTCCCAAGCACCACCGGAATTCGACATAAATATAGCAAGCAAGAAGCCTGAAGCTGTAGCACCTGCAAGCATACCAACAACACCGTTAACACCTAATATTACACCAACAACGATAGGGCAAGCAATTGCAACAACTGTTGGAAGTACCATTTCTTTAAGGCTTGCCTTTGTACAAAGATCAACACATTTTGCATAGTCAGCCTCAGCCTTGCCTTCCATAAGACCTGCAATTTCCTTAAACTGACGACGAACCTCTTTAACAACCGACTGAGCAGCCTTTCCTACCGATTCCATTGTAATTGCTGCAAAAACGAACGGCAGACAAGCACCAATGAAAAGACCGATAAGAACTGACGGATTCATAACACTTAAATCAAACGAAAAATCAGGTTTGATTTCTTTTACTTTATCAATATAAGATGCCATAAGAGCAAGAGCTGTCAATGCAGCAGAACCGATTGCAAAGCCTTTACCTGTTGCAGCAGTAGTATTACCAAGTGAATCAAGAGCATCTGTTCTCTCACGAACTTCGGGTTCAAGACCTGCCATTTCTGCGATACCGCCTGCATTATCAGCAACAGGACCGTAAGCGTCGGTAGCAAGGGTGATACCAAGTGTTGAAAGCATACCTACAGCTGCAAGCGCGATACCGTAAAGGCCATAGCTTGAATTTGCAGCACCACCCGACACAAAATATGCTACAAGAACACAAACGGAAATTATGATTATAGGTAATACTGTAGAAAGCATACCGAGTGATAAACCGCCAATAATAATTGTTGCCGAACCGGTTTCACTTGTAGATGCAAGTTTTTTGGTAGGTCTATAAGAATCTGATGTGAAGTATTCAGTAGACTGACCTATAAGAACACCCGCAACGAGTCCGGAAATAATTGCAACATAAAAGCCTACATTTGAAAAATCTGCAATACCGTCACCAAGTACCATATTAACAAGCGGTAATGCCAAAACAGCAATTACAATAGCCGAGAAGTTTGTACCACGGCTAAGCGCGTGAAGAAGATTTTTCTGGCTTGCGCCTTCCTTTGTTTTAACAAGGAAAGTACCGATAATTGAGCAGATAATACCAATTGCTACCATAAACATAGGCAGTGCCATCGCATTTATAGTACCGAAAGCTGCAACACCAAGTGCACTACAAGAGATAACAGAACCTACATACGACTCATAAAGGTCAGCGCCCATACCGGCAACGTCACCTACATTGTCACCTACATTATCTGCAATAACTGCAGGATTACGTGGGTCATCTTCAGGAATTCCTGCTTCAACTTTACCAACAAGGTCAGCACCAACATCTGCCGCCTTTGTGAAAATCCCGCCGCCGACACGGGCAAATAATGCCATTGAAGAAGCACCCATGCCGAATGTTAGCATAGCACCTGTAATATCAGCAGGGGCAAGTTTAAATACAAATTTTAAAAGTGTAAACCATATTGAAATATCTAAAAGACCAAGACCTACAACGGTAAAGCCCATTACTGAGCCTGCTGAGAAAGCAACACGCAAACCTTTGTTAAGCCCTTCACGGCAAGCATTTGCCGTTCTTGCATTAGAAAATGTTGCAATTTTCATACCAACAAAACCTGAAAGAGCCGAGAAGAAGCCACCTGTAACAAAAGCAAACGGAACAAACCAAGTGAGCATTCCAAATGAAGCCATTACACAAAGTATTACAAACATTACAGCAAAAAATACGCCTACAATTGTGTACTGTCTTTTTAGATAAGCATTCGCACCGCTGCGAATTGACTGCGAGATTTTTTTCATTTTTTCGGTACCCTCTGAAAACTTAAGTACACGTTTTGCAGTGACCAAAGCAAAAAGAAGAGCAAACGCCGAAGCAATAAAAGTAAAAACTGATAAATACTTGTCCATAACTAACCTTCTTTTCTAAAATTTTTTTACAATGTAAAGATAATACTACAAAAATGAAAGTTTGTCAAATGAAAATTTCATTTTTGTAAAAAAATAAGCAATTTTTTATCCCTTTAATCTTAATTTTGCAAGTAATCTTGCAAAATTAAGATTTTAAACTATATTTGATAATATTATGCACAAAATAAATCATTATTTATTTTTTCAAAGATAAAGTTCCGTTTTGATAAGCGTTCATAAATGCGTTAGCAGCAACTGTACAGCCGTCACCATTTGGATGACCGCCATAGGCTGGTTTTGACGCATCATCGGGAGAGCCAAGGCAGGAGGCAAAATCAAAATAAGAATACCGATTTTCTTTTGCAAGCTTTTCAAGACCTTTTACAACATCGCGCCATTTTTGAACACGTTCTTGATCTTTATACGTGTATGGAGGAGTAGAAAATATTACAACTTTAGCACCGGCATCTGAAACTTGTTTTGCAATATACGCAATATCATCTACAATTTCTTTGACGGTACGTGTTCCAACCTGATATGCACCGCTGTTTATATCATTTACACCAAAGCAGATTGCAACTGTAGACGCAGTTTTCGCCTTTTTCAACCATGCAGGACTATTAACCACATCATTTGCGCGCGCATATCCTAAGCCAAGATTCCAAATACTTGCCGTGTCACCCATTTTTTTAGAAATCTGTGCAACATAACCGTTAAATGCGCCTGCACCCTCGCCAGCGGTAATGGAATCACCGATAAATGCCATATTTAACTCTTTATTGCGATTGGCACCAATCATATTAGGCATTGGAACACCCTCGGTTGCCGGGACAAAAGAAGTACCGGTTGAAGATTCAAATGAAATTGATGTACCTTTAATTTTAGTGCAAGGAATCATTGTATATTGAACTTTCCACTCAAAAACAAGATATTCACCCTCAGCGACTGTAAAAGAAACCGGGTCGCACCAAAACATTTCGCCCGCCTCTACAGTGCGGCTTTTTTGACCATCAAAAGTAATTTGCGTACGTTTTTTTACATTACTCATTTGCTCATTTGTAGTTGTCATAATCGCAGCAGATAATATTTTATATTGTTCAGTGGGCATATCACGATAAGTTTCACTACCATCTGACCAAGTACTGTCTACATTATTTGAAAAATAAAAGCAATAGTCAAGTTTACCGTACTGTTGTACAGGAAACACTCCGCGAAAAGTTTTAGTAACTACATTTTTAGAAAACAATGCCGAATGATTGCCCGTCGGCACAAAAGTATTTGATTGATATGTTAAAAATTCCATTTCAGCCTCGTATAAATCAATTTCCGGTTCATCATTTGTATCCGGTTCTATTTCTGGTTCTGTATTATTATCGTTTACAGTTGAATCAGGCGATGTGAGTGTTGACTGAGGTGGCTCGTCTCCCACCGTTTGTTGTTCATTCTTACCGGGTTGGTTGTCTGTAGCATTGGACTGATTAGAAACTGTCGTGTCACCGTTTAAAACATTTGTATTATCTTCTGTAGGTTTTTGAACATTATCCGGTACAACAGTTGAGTTGGGTGATTGAGGATTTATAATTTCAATTTCTTCTGTATATGCAGCACCATCCTCTTCATCCACTGTTTTATTACAAGAACAAACAGTTAAAACAATTATAGCAACAAGAAAAAAAGCAATTATTTTTTTAAAATGTATCATTGTTTCCTCATCTCCAGTTTTTTTCTTGTATTTCATAATATCACATACTAATTAAAATAGCAAATACACTAAATTCGCTTTCTGTCAAAAAAACAAACGCACCCACATAAGTGAGTGCGTTTTGATAATAAAATTATCTCTTTGAGAACTGGGGTGCACGACGAGCAGCTTTAAGACCGTATTTCTTACGTTCTTTCATTCTCGGATCACGAGTTACAAAGCCAGCCTTTTTAAGCATGGGTTTGAGTGTTTCATCTGACTCGATAAGTGCTCTTGTAATACCATGGCGAATAGCACCAGCCTGACCGGTAACACCGCCACCGTTTACATTTACAATAATGTCGAACTTGCCGAGTGTTTCTGTAAGTTCAAGCGGCTGACGAACGATGAGTTTAAGTGTTTCAAGACCAAAGTAATCGTCAATATCTCTGCCATTGATTGTGATTGAACCTGTACCGGGAAGAAGTCTTACTCTTGCAACTGAAGACTTTCTTCTACCTGTACCGTAGAAATATGCATCATTATTATACATTAGTAAAACCTCCTTACTTTACAAAAACTTCAGGGTTCTGTGCCTGATGAGCGTGCTCAGCATCAGCATAAACTCTAAGTCTTGTCATAGCGTTTGAAGCGATTTTGTTTTTGGGAAGCATTCCCTTAACCGAAATCTCAACAAGCTTTGTGGGGTTTTTCTCAAGAAGTTCACCGTATGAAACTTCTTTAAGACCGCCAATCCAACCGGTATGGCGTCTATAAAACTTATCTGTAGCTTTTTTACCTGTTAAAACTACCTTTGATGCGTTTAAAACGATAACGCAATCACCGCAGTCAACATGCGGGGTATAATCAGGACGGTGTTTACCCATAAGGATAGTAGCGATTTGTGTTGACACTTTGCCAAGGGGCTTATCAGCTGCGTCGACAACATACCATTTTCTATCCACGTCCTGAGGATTTTTCATAAATGTAGACATGATTTCTTTCCTCCGTTTTTTTCTGACTGTGTCATTATAATACACGCTATTTATTTTGTCAATACACTTTTTTTATTTTTTTAATTTGTGTTTGCATTTCTCGTTTTATCTCGTTTTATCTCTGTTTTTCTTTGAATTGCTCACTTTCGAATTACAAAAAATTTATTGACAACATTACTTTACTTATTTAAAATATGAAAAGAGGTGAGAAAATGCAGCAGGTAATGAGCAAACTAAGGCGAGCAATTGACGATTATAATATGATAGAACACGGTGAAAAGATTGCAGTTGCGCTGTCGGGTGGCAAGGACTCGGCACTTATGCTATATGCTCTTGCAGGGCTTTCACATTTTCACCCCAAAAATTTTTCAGTATGTGCAGTATTTGTTGACACAGGGCTTGGAAATATTAACACTGACAAACTAAAAGAAATGTGTTGCAGTTTGGATGTTGAGTTTTGTATTAAAAAAACCGAAATAGGAAAAATCATATTTGATTACAGAAAAGAGAGCAATCCTTGTGCATTATGTGCAAAAATGCGCCGCGGTGTCATACACGATGCCGCTAAAGAAATGAATTGTAAAAAAATTGCGTTAGGGCATCATTTAGACGATGCTGTTGAAACTTTTTTTATGAACCTTATTTATGAAAGCAGGCTTGGTTGTTTTCAGCCGGTAACATATTTATCAAGAAAAGATGTAACGGTTATTAGGCCAATGATTTATATGCGTGAAGCTGATGTAAAAGGAGCTGTGCGACGTCTTGGAATACCAATTATGAAAAGCCCCTGTCCTATTGACGGTGAAACAAAAAGAGAAGAAATTAAAAAACTCATTTCAGTTCTAACAGAAAAATACCCCAACATTCGTCAAAGTGTATTTGGTGCAATGCAACGTAACGGGCTGGACGGTTGGAAATTAGACTAACAATTTGATTGACAAAAAATGCCGTGTAGTATATAATTATTTAAGATGTTGACAAAGAGGGCAAAAGTGTTATGCGCTAAGAGATGCGGCGGTTGGTGCAAGCCGTAAGCATTAGCTTTTGTTGTAGCTTTAGAGTCTAAAGGAAGAAAGTTTTTAAAAAATGAGTAGAACCTTTCGCAGCACGGCGTTATGTGTATTTAAGTGGCAGTTTTATTTAAGCTGCAATTTGAGTGGTACCGCGGGTATATTATACTCGTCTCATTTAAAATGAGACGAGTTTTTTTATTTATATAAGGAGAATTAAAGATGGCAAAAGAACTTGAAAAGGTTTACACACCGCAAGCCTTTGAAAAAGATATTTACCAGATGTGGCTTGACAGAAAATATTTTCATGCAGAACCGGACAGCAAAAGAAAACCGTTTACAATTGTTATTCCCCCACCCAATGTAACAGGCCAGTTACACATGGGACATGCACTTGACGAAACGCTGCAGGATATACTTATCCGTTACAAGAGAATGCAGGGATACAATGCTCTATGGATTCCCGGCACCGACCACGCCGGTATTGCAACGCAAATTAAAGTTGAGCAAGTGTTGCGCGAAGAAGAAGGCCTTACACGCTACGACCTTGGCAGAGAAAAATTTTTAGAGCGCGTATGGGACTGGAAAAAGCATTACGGTGATCGTATAGTAAACCAGCTTAAAGTACTCGGTTCTTCTTGTGATTGGGACAGAGAACGCTTTACAATGGACGAGGGTTGCTCTAAAGCTGTTAAAGAGGTTTTTGTAAACTTATACAACAAAGGCCTTATATACAGAGGAAACCGCATTATCAACTGGTGCCCCAAATGTGTCACAGCATTGTCCGATGCTGAGGTTGAGTACAGTGAAGATGAAGGCTTTTTCTGGCATATCCGCTACCCTGTAAAAGACAGCGACGAGTTTGTAGAAATCGCAACAACAAGGCCTGAAACATTACTTGGCGACTCAGCTGTTGCTGTTAACCCAAACGATGAAAGATATACACATCTTGTAGGCAAAACACTTATTTTACCGCTTGTCAACAGAGAAATTCCTGTTGTCGCAGATGATTATGTTGATATGGAATTTGGTACCGGTTGTGTAAAAATCACACCATGTCACGACCCGAACGACTTTGAGGTGGGCAAACGACACAATCTTGAAGAAATACTGGTTCTTGACGACAATGCGAAGGTAAATAAAAACGGCGGAAAGTATGAGGGACTTGACAGATACGAAGCTCGTAAACAGATTGTAAAAGATCTCGAAGACGGCGGCTATCTTGTGAAAATTGTACCACACTTACACAATGTAGGTAAATGTTACCGCTGCTCGACAACAGTTGAGCCAATTGCTTCAAAACAATGGTTTGTTAAAATGGAACCGCTTGCAAAAGATGCCATTGCCGCTGTGAAAAACAGAGACACAGAATTTGTACCCGACAGATTTAAAAAGACATATCTTAACTGGATGGAAAATGTGCGTGACTGGTGCATTTCTCGTCAACTCTGGTGGGGACACAGAATTCCTGCTTATTACTGTGACGAATGTGGCGAGATGGTGATTTCAAAAACCGATGTTACCGTTTGTCCCAAGTGTAACAAACCCATGCGACAGGAAGAAGACGTGCTTGACACTTGGTTTTCATCTGCGTTATGGCCGTTTTCAACTTTGGGTTGGCCGGATAAAACAGAAGAACTTGATTATTTTTATCCCACAAGCGTTCTCGTAACAGGTTACGATATTATTTTCTTCTGGGTTGCAAGAATGATGTTTTCAGGGCTGGAGCACACCGGTAAAGCTCCGTTTAAACACGTGCTTATTCACGGTCTTGTCCGTGATTCACAAGGCAGAAAGATGTCGAAATCTCTCGGTAACGGCATTGACCCGCTGGAAGTTATTGAAAAATACGGTGCCGACGCGTTAAGATTTACACTTGCAACGGGTAATGCGCCCGGAAATGATATGCGTTTTCACTATGAACGCGTTGAAGCATCAAGAAACTTTGCAAACAAAGTATGGAACGCCGCTCGTTTTATTCTTATGTATGCACAGAGTGAAAATCCAAAAGATTATATTGTAAATATGTCAAAACTTGAAGACGAAGACAAGTGGATTATTCACAGATATAATCTCTTATGTAAAGATGTGACAGAAAACCTTGATAAGTTTGAAATAGGTATGGCACTTCAAAAACTGTACGACTTTATTTATGACAGTTTTTGTGATTGGTATATTGAACTTGTTAAGCCTCGCCTTTATGACGGCGGTGAAACCGCACAAAACGCTAGTGCTGTTCTTGTTACCGTATTTTCTGGAATACTTAAATTATTACACCCGTTTATGCCCTTTATTACAGAGGAAATATGGCAGTCTATGCCTGTCGAAGACGAATCGGTAATGATTGCAAAATACCCCGAATTTGACAAGGATATTGACTTTACAAAAGAATGTGCTAAAACCGAAGCAATTATGGAAACCATTGCCGCCATCCGTGCAAGACGCGCTGAAATGAATGTGCCGATGTCAAAGAAAGCCAAACTTTACATTGATGCAAGAGATGGTTTGACTTTTGAGGGTTGTGATAAGTTTTACATTAAACTTGCAGGTGCATCTGAGGTTATACTCGGTAAATATGACGTCAAAGGTGCTGTTAAAATAATTACAGCCGCCGCTGACCTTTACATTCCGTTTGAAGAACTTGTAAACCTTGATGAAGAACGTGCAAGACTTGAAAAAGAACTGAAAAAGGCGCAAGATGAACTTGACAGAGTTACTAAAAAACTTGCCAACGAAGGTTTTGTTGCAAAAGCTCCCGCTACTCTTATAGAGGCTGAAAAGGCAAAACTTGTCAAGTATGAAACACTTGTAAAAACAATAACCGAATCGATAGAGAAACTATAATATTATGGATTATAACAAAGCTTTAGAGTTTATACACAAAACATTAAATTTTGGGTCAAAACCGGGGCTTGAACGTATAAGAGAATTGTGCGAACGCCTCTCAAACCCTCAAGACAGCCTTAAATTTATACATGTTGCAGGCACAAACGGAAAAGGTTCAACCGTTACTATGATTTCTTGTGCGCTTGAAGATGCCGGATACAAGGTTGGCAAATACACGTCACCCTACATTTTTGATTTTCGAGAGCGCATTGAAATCAACGGTAAAATGATTGAAAAAGACGAACTTGCAAAAATCACTGAGGTTGTTGCCAACGAATGTGCTAAAATGGACGACCACCCGACTGAGTTTGAAATTGTAACTGCTATTGCTTTTGTATATTTCAAGCAGCAAAACTGTGATTACGTTGTACTAGAAGTTGGAATGGGCGGAAGGCTTGATGCAACTAATATCATTAAAAATCCGCTTGTATCGGTAATTACCTCAATCTCTCTTGATCATATACAAATTTTGGGTGATACCGAAGAAAAAATCGCAAAAGAAAAGGCCGGAATTATAAAAGATGGTATGCCGTGTGTTGCATACCCGCTAAATTCCGACTCAGTAAATGCGGTATTTGAAAAGGTTTGCACGCAAACAAATTCGAAATTTTATTTACCCGACCTATCAAAACTCAAAGTAAAAAGCACTGTAAATAACAAACTCAGTTTTGATTATAAGGGTGTTCGTTACACCCCTGCCCTACTTGGTACGCACCAGATTTACAATTCGCTTACAGCTATAACGGCACTTGAAATTTTAAACATTGAAACAGAGCACATTCAAAGCGGTATTGCAAGGGCAGTGGCACACGGAAGATATGAAATTATTTCGCAAAAGCCGAGAATTATTATTGATGCAGGTCATAACAAAAGCGGCATTGAGGCGCTGTTAAAGGCTATTAAAAATGATAAGAAAGCCAAAAACCTAACCATCGTGTTTGGTATGTTAAAAGACAAGGCTTATCAGTTTGCAATACGCGAACTTGCAAGTATTGCAACGCGTATGATTTGTGTGACTCCTGACAGCCCTCGGGCATTATCTGCGTACGATATGAAAAACATAGCACAGATGTTTTGCACCGACTGTTACGGATTTGATGATGCAAAAGATGCAGTTAAAGAGGCGCTGTTTGACCAAAGCGGAACAATACTTATATGCGGTTCGTTTTATGTAATTGACAAGGTAGTAAAAGAACTCAACGCCCAACTTTAATCGACAAAAAAACAAAAGACTTTCTGTTATTATGACGGAAAGTCTTTTTTATTTTGAGGTTTTAAAATGGATATACAGTTTAAACGGGAAAACGAGTGCTTAAGAGTGCTTTACTGCGGTGAAATTGACCATCACACCGCCAAGGGTTTATGTGAACAGACGGATTTGAAAATATCGATGCTTAAACCAAAGACGGTACTGCTTGATTTCAGTTTTGTTTCGTTTATGGACAGTTCGGGACTTGCAGTAGTAGTTGGTAGAAAAAAATTATGCGACAAATATAATATTAAAATTTTTGTAGTAAATGCAAGCGGTTACCCTGAAAAGATATTAAAAATGGCAGGTGCGGACAAGCTTGTAGATTTTTTGGAGGAAAACAATGAAGACTGATAATTGCATTAAAATTGAATTTTTATCACGTTCAAGTAACGAAGGATTTTCACGCGTGGCAGTTGCGGCGCTTGCAACCCAACTTGACCCTACCCTTGAACAAATTAACGAAATAAAAACAGCAGTAAGTGAGGCTGTTACTAACGCCATAGTGCACGCATATCGTGACCATATAGGAGTAATTTACATAACCGCTAAATTGGTCGGACAAAAAATTATAATTTCTGTTCGTGACAAAGGCTGCGGTATAGAAAACATTGATAAAGCACGCCAGCCGCTTTTTACAACCGGCAACGAAAATGAACGAAGTGGTATGGGTTTTACAATTATGGAATCGTTTATGGACAAAATCACTGTACGTTCTCAAGTTGGTAAAGGGACAAAGGTGACAATGACAAAGGTACTTGATACAAAGTGTTAGAAACTAAAAACTACAGCAAAACAATTGATGAGGACAAACTTGTAACTGAAAATATTGGCCTTATAAACATGGCCGTCAAGCGATATACAGGGTTTGGCGTAGATTATGAGGATTTATTTCAAATCGGTGCAATAGGCCTTGTAAAAGCAGCACGCGGTTTTGATAAAAGTAAAAATATTAAATTTTCCACATACGCAGTCGCAAAAATTGTAGGTGAAATAAAAACCTACCTTCGTGACAACGGAGAAATAAAAGTACCCAGAAGTGTAAAAGAACAAAAATTTCGAATAGAAAAAGCACGGCGAGCGCTTACTTTAGAACTTGGCAGAGAACCTAAAATTTCAGAACTTGCTGCAAAATGTAACATCCCTGCTGAAGAAATAATTTATGCTCTTGACGCAACACAAGGTACCTGTTCACTTGATGCAAGTGTAGAGGAAGGCGGGGTGATAGCAAAGACAAGTTCGGAAGAAAACAAATCACTTAACCGCATTATGATTACGCAGTTACTTGACACCCTTGATACCAATGAACGAAGATTGATAGTATTACGCTTTTTCGCAGACAGGACACAATCAGAAATTTCTAAGGAACTTGGTCTTTCACAAGTAGCTGTTTCACGGCTTGAAAAAAAAGTGTTAAAAAAGCTTAAAGAACGTGCAGAAGAATAATTTTTTAGTTGACTTTTGTATTAAATTTGATATTATAAATACAATAAAAGTATTGGAGGTATAATCGCTATGAAAGATTTAAAAGGTACAAGAACAGAAGCTAATCTTTTTGCTGCGTTTGCAGGTGAATCACAAGCTCGCAACAAATACACTTATTATGCAAGCAAAGCTAAAAAAGACGGTTATGTTCAGATTGCTAAAATTTTTGAAGAAACTGCGGCAAACGAAAAGGAACATGCTAAAATATGGTTTAAATTACTCCATGGCGGAAGCATTGCAGACACCTACACCAACCTTTTAGATGCAGCTGCCGGTGAAAACTATGAGTGGAAAGATATGTACGCAACCTTTGCAAAAGAAGCAAAAGAAGAAGGTTTTGATCATATCGCTTTCCTTTTTGAACAAGTTGCAAACATTGAAAAAGAACATGAAGAGCGTTACAGAAAACTGGTTGCCAATATTAAAGACGGCATTGTTTTCTCAAGAGACGGTGATATGATTTGGCAATGTTCAAATTGCGGTCACATTGTTGTTGGAAAAAAAGCCCCCGAACTTTGCCCTGTTTGTGAGCATCCCAAAGCATACTTTGAAATTAAAGCAAACAATTATTAATTTATAAAATTTTAGTAATTAGCACTCTCGGCAAGAGAGTGCTAATTTTAATTTTTTAGACACACTTTGTTCATATTTTATTAACAAATATAGGGTACACTAATTGCAACAATATGAAAGGAGCTGTGAAAATGGATATAAGCAAATTTACAGATAAATCAATAGAAGCTATACAAAATGCGCAAGAAATTGCGAGAGAAAACGGCAACCAACAAGTAACACAATTACATTTGTTTTTAGCGCTTTTAGCAGACAAAGGACTAATACCACAGCTACTTGTAAAAATGGGTGTTGACATTAAAGGGGTAATTACTGATACCGAAAATTCAATTGCAAAACTCCCCAAGGTCAGCGGAGGACAAATTTATGCCAGTGATGATTTTTCATCAACGATTACTGTAGCACAAAAAACAGCAAGTAATATGAAAGATGATTACACATCGGTTGAGCATATATTTTTAGCTATTATATCCTCCCCTACTGATGAAGTTAAAGAGATATTTAAAAAGCACAATATTACAAAAGATGCTATGTTAAAAGCGCTTGTCGAGGTGCGCGGCAACACCCGCGTTACAAGTAACAACCCGGAGGATACTTATGATGCTTTGCAAAAATACGGTACTGATCTTGTAAAGCGAGCAAGGGAAAATGTTTTAGACCCTGTTATTGGCAGAGATGCCGAAATTCGAAATGTAATAAGAATTCTATCGAGAAAAACAAAAAATAATCCTGTGCTTATTGGAGAACCTGGTGTTGGAAAAACTGCGATAGCAGAGGGTCTTGCACAAAGAATTGTAAAGCAGGATGTACCATCAGGTTTAAAGGACAAAACAATTTTTTCGCTTGATATGGGTGCTTTGATTGCCGGAGCAAAATACAGAGGTGAATTTGAAGACAGACTTAAAGCCGTGCTTAAAGAAGTAAAGAAAAGTGACGGTAAAATAATACTGTTTATCGACGAATTACACACTATTGTAGGTGCAGGAAAAACCGATGGAGCCATGGATGCAGGTAACATATTAAAGCCTATGCTTGCAAGGGGCGAATTACACTGCATTGGTGCAACAACTCTTGATGAGTACCGCCAGTATATAGAAAAAGATCCAGCGCTTGAACGCAGGTTTCAACCGGTACTTGTAAACGAACCGACAGTAGAAGACACTATTGCCATACTTAGAGGGCTTAAAGAGAGGTACGAAGTATTTCACGGTGTGAAAATTCAAGACGCTGCACTGATTTGTGCAGCGACACTATCAGACAGATATATAAATGATAGATTTTTACCCGACAAGGCAATTGACCTTGTAGATGAGGCATGTGCTTTAATACGCTGCGAAATAGACTCAATGCCAACCGAACTTGACGATATTCAACGTAAAATCATGCAACTTGAAATTGAGCGAGAAGCCATAAAAAATGACTCTGAGGCAAAAACAAGACTACAAGATATATCGCAGGAATTGTCACAACTTAACGATGAATTTTCACAGTTGAAAGCTGCGTGGGATAACGAAAAGCAATCTATTTCAAAACTTTCACAAATACGCAAAGAAATAAACGATGTGAGCGCGCAAATTGAAAGTGCCAAGCAACGCCACGACCTTGAAACTGCAGCAAAACTTAAATACGGAGAACTCCCAAAACTCAACAAAGAACTTACAAAATTAGAAAAAAGCACACAAGACATCAAAGTAGGCTTACTGCGAGATAAGGTGACTGATGAGGAAATCGCAAAAATTGTTGAAAGATGGACAGGAATTCCTGTATCAAGACTTGTGCAAAGCGAGCGTGAAAAACTTTTAAATCTACCCGAAATTTTACACAAGCGTGTTATCGGTCAAAACGACGCAGTTGAGCGCGTTTGTGATGCGATTATACGTTCAAGAGCGGGTATTCAGGATATACGGCGTCCAATTGGTTCGTTTATGTTCTTGGGACCTACCGGAGTTGGTAAAACAGAACTTGCCAAAGCACTTGCAAGCGCACTTTTTGATGATGAAAAGAATATAATTCGTCTTGATATGTCAGAGTATATGGAAAAGTTTTCGGTATCACGCCTTATTGGTGCACCTCCAGGTTATGTCGGTTTTGAAGAGGGCGGGCAATTAACAGAGGCTGTACGACGCAATCCATATTCTGTTATTTTGTTTGACGAGGTGGAAAAGGCACATCCCGATGTATTCAACACACTGTTGCAAGTGCTTGATGACGGACACATAACCGATTCGCAAGGACGGGTTGTAAGTTTTAAAAACGCTATAATTATATTAACTTCAAACCTTGGCTCACAGCAATTACTTTCAGGAATTGATGAAAAGGGCGAAATTTCAAGTGACACTAAAGCAGAACTTGACCTACTTTTAAAACAGTCGTTTCGACCGGAATTTTTAAACAGGCTTGATGAAATAATTTATTTCAGTCCCCTCACTCGCGACGATATTTCAAAAATAACAGACCTTTTACTCGACACATTAAATTCAAGGCTTTGTGATAAAGATATTAAATGTGTACTGACAAAAAATGCAAAAGAGTTTATTGCAAATGAAGGTTACGATGCAATTTACGGTGCAAGACCGCTAAGACGTTTTATACAAAAAAATGTTGAAACCTTAGTAGGACGTGAAATTATTTCGTCAAATATTGAAGAACATTCAACTGTTACACTTGATGTGGAAAACAACTCGCTTACAATTAAAAGTATTTTAAAAGACAATTAGAATAATAATACCTCCTTTTTAATATATTTTTAAAAAAGGAGGTATTATTTTATGCAACAGGAAAAAATTCAAAAGCCTAAAATGCCGCATAATATTATAATGGAAAACAGAAAAAAGCTATCGCTTACCGGTGTTTTGGATATTGACAGTTTTAATGAACAAGGCATTATTGCACTGACAGAACTTGGGGTTCTTATAATTAAGGGGCTGGATTTACATATAAACAAGTTAAATGTTGACAGCGGAGATGTGAGTGTAGAGGGTGAAATAGCTTCACTTGTATACACTAATTTAAATGATAAAAAAACCGGATCTATTCTTAAAAATATGTTTAAGTGATGCCGTGGAAGTATATTTTTCAAAACAAGCCGAAATATTTTTATACGCAGTAATTACAGGCGCTGTAATTTCTCTGATTTATGATATTTTCAGAATAATACGCGTTGCAATTAAACACGGAACACTGTTAACCGCGATTGAAGATATTTCATTTAGTATAATTTCGCTTATAGTAACGTTGATCTACTTTATTCAATTTAACAACGGTACACTACGGTTATACCTGGCAATTGGTATTATATGTGGGTTTATAATATGCCACTATACACTTGGTAACTGGATCCTTTCCTTTTCACGCATCATAATCTCTTTTATCAAAGCTATTTTGCGCCTAATTTCAATGCCTTTTAAGTGGATTTTAAAGATAATTTGTAAACTTTTTAAAAAAATCTGTATTTTTTTGAAAAAGCCCTTTATTTTTTTAAAAAAACAAGTTATTATATATATTAAGTCATTATTCAAAAAATTCAAAGGAGGTAAACGAGTTGGCAAGAGCAAGCAGCAAACGCACAAGCGGAATAATAAAAATAGCATTCGTCATACTCGCAATATACCTTCTGTATATATTAATAGGCTTAAAAATAGATATAAACGCAAAAAAAGAAGAACTGGCAATGCTCGACGCAAAAGTGATGTCACAAACAGCAGAAGGCGAACGATTACAAAGCATTCTTGATGCAGAGGTTGACCTTGACTATATTGAAGAGAATGCAAGAAAATTGGGTTTTGTTAACTCAGATGAAAAAGTTTATGAAAGTATAACCGACTGATTCAGTCGGTTTTATTTTTTGTTTATTTTATACATTTTTCATAATTTTTTTATAAAAAGTATTTATTTTTTGTCATTTATGTGATACAATGTATTTGATAAAGCAAGGACTTTATCAAATACACAAATCGGAGGCTAAAATTATGAAAACGACATTTAACTTAAGAAAAGTTAATTTAACTGAAAAAGACCAAAATCTTATTGAGAAAAAACTGATAAGACTTACTAAATTTTTCAGTGACAACGCTATAGCCACCGTGACAGTATCAAAGACACGGGAAAATATGGATGTGGAAATTACCGTATCCGATAAAGGCATGTATTTTCGCGCACAGCGCTCGGGAAAAAGTGTGACCGCTTGCGTTGATGAAATAATAGATTTACTTATCCGACAAATAAGAAAAAATAAAACGCGTCTTGAACGGCGGTTGTATCAAGGAACACCGCTACCTTTTGAAGATGATTTTACAGATCAAGAAGATTATATTATAGCACGCACTAAAAAGGTTGCCCTTACACCGATGAGCGATGAAGATGCTATACTTGAAATGAATATGCTTGGGCACACCTTTTTTATGTATCAAAACGAGAAAGGCAAAGTATGTATAGTTTATAAACGTTTTGATGGTGATTACGGCATACTGGAAGCAGATAAATAAATGACATAAAAATAATCCCCAAACCTTTTGGTTTGGGGATTATTTTTATTCAATAGTTTGTTCTACAGGTTGTTCGTCCGGCTGTTCTAAATCGGTTTCGGTTGGATTTTCTGTTTGTTCTGAACCCTCTGTTTCTATAGTTGGCTGAGTTTGAGTAAATGATTGAGCAGCACGCATTTTTTGTTGTTCTTCAAGCCATTTTTCGTAACCGCTTTTTTTGTTTCTAATAGCAAAAAGAATAAACGGATGAATAGAAAAGAGCACTGAGAGAACCAAGAACAACGTTGCATTTTCAGGTGAATATTCTTTGAAAATTTTGTAAATTACAATATACTCGTATACTGCAAGCACAATTGCAATAACAAATGAAGCAACTGCAAGTAAAACTTCGGGAATAAGCATTGCTGTTGCAAGAGCTGTTGAACCCATTCCGGTTGCAAAACCGCTTATAAAAGAAATTGGCATCATAAATATAGATATTGCAAATGTTATAATGCTTAAAACCAATAGTTTTTTAGCATAAGAAGTCTTTTTGCCCATAGTTCTTTCGATATCGTCTGCAATTAAGCCAAGCAGATAAACATTTGCAACAGGAATAAACGCAAGATACGGTGCGTTCATATTACGATTTTTTGCAATTTTATATGTGCCGATTGCAGAAAAAACATATATAACAGCACAAATTGCAAGTGCAAACAACAAAACCAACGCAAGCACTAAAAATGCAATACCAATAACCGAGTCTGAAGAAACTGACGGCAAATTACCGTAATTAAAATCTTCATAATATCCATAACCAGGAAACGAATACATAATAAAATCTCCTTAAAATTATTTTACTTAATCTTTTAACGCGCGTTGTAACCATACAAGACCAATATCAAGCGCGTCATAAAGGCTTTTTTTCTCACCACGTTTTAACAGACGCTGCTGCGGAGGCAACGACTCGTCCGTAAGCAAAAGATCAACCGATACTTTAGTAGGAATATCGTTTTCTCCTGTTGCTAAAACTGACAAAAAGATTATATGACTTTTTGAAGGGTCACCGTAATAAAGATAGTTTTTACAGCGCACAAGGGGCAAACCCTTATATGTGAAATATGCTGATTTATTATTTTTAGCAGGCATAATGATTCTCCTTATATATTAATCAACATATATAATAGCATAAATAAATAAATTTGTAAAGGAAAGAAAAATAATTTAACATATTCACAACAAAGTCTTTTTATGTTAAAATATTGAGGTGACTAAAAACGGAGGACTACAATGGAAACCACTACCGAAAAAATTAATGCACAACTTTTAAAAATGAACGATATGCAACGGCGTGCAATTGAGCATACCGAAGGGCATTTACTTATACTTGCAGGTGCAGGTAGCGGTAAAACTACTGTGCTTATAAGCAGAATTGCAAATATACTGGCAAAAGGTCTTTGCAAGCCGTGGAATATACTCGCCATAACCTTTACAAACAAAGCAGCAAAAGAACTAACAACACGAATTGACAATCTGCTTGGTAAAGACGGCGAGGGCATATCGGCATCTACTTTTCACAGTTTTTGTGCAAGAATACTTCGCCGTAACATTGAAGCAATAGGTTATTCAAACGACTTTTCGATTTTTGATACCGACGACTCGCTTCGCGTTATAAAAGCATGCCAAAAAGAGTTTGGAATTGACCCGCAGATATTACCGCCCCGTGCAGTGCTAAGCCGCATCTCGCAATGTAAAGACAATGAAATATCTCCTGCCCATTACACTGAGAATTTCGGCAATGATACATACAACAACGACATTTGCAAACTATACGAAGCTTATGAAAAAAAACTAAAGCAATCAAACGCTCTTGATTTTGACGATATTATTTTAAAAACAGTAATCCTGTTTGATATGCACCCAGATATTCTCGATTATTATGCAAGCAGATTTAAATATATAATGGTCGACGAATATCAAGACACAAATCCGCTTCAGTACAGGCTTATTTATCAGTTACAAAGCGGACACCAAAACTTATGCGTTGTTGGTGACGATGACCAGAGTATTTACAAATTCCGCGGTGCAACAATTGAAAATATTTTATCTTTTGAAAAAAGTTTTAAAAATGCGACGGTTATACGGCTTGAGCAGAACTACCGTTCTACAGGAAATATTTTAAACGCTGCAAACAATGTTATTTCAAACAATACGGAGCGCAAAGGCAAAACCCTTTGGACTGCCCAAGGTGACGGCGAACTAATTTATGAAAATATGCTTGATGACGAATACCGCGAAAGTCTTTTTATTGCAGACACCATACTTGACGACGTTGCCACCGAGGATATGCACTACGGTGATTTTGCAGTTTTATACCGTACAAACGCGCAATCAAACGCAATAGAACAAATGCTTGTCAAAAGCGGTGTGCCTTATAAAATTATCGGCGGTATGCGATTTTACGAGCGAAAAGAGATTAAAGATATTCTTTCTTATCTCTATCTTGTTCACAACACAGCAGACGACCTAAGGCTTGTAAGAATAATTAACGAGCCCAAGCGAAAAATCGGACAAGCGACAGTTGATACGCTAAATACACTGGCACAGCAAAATTCTCTTTCAATGTTTGATGTTGCGGCAAACGCATTTAGTTTTCCCGAAATCACGAGAAGTGCTGCAAAGCTTAAAGACTTTACAGAGTTTATAGACTCAATGCGTGTTTTAAAAGACAGCGTGCCATTATCTGAGTTAATACGCGAAATTGCGGTGCGTTCGGGCTATATTTCTATGCTAGAGGCAGAAAACACAGAGGAGGCAAAAGACCGTATAAACAACATTGCGGAACTTGTTTCAACAGCTGTTGTTTTTGAAACGCAAAGTGAGGATGCCACGCTTGCTGCATTTTTAGAAGAAATTGCGTTAATGACTGACATTGACAATCTTGATGACAGTGACGACAGAGTTATCTTAATGACCTTGCACAGTGCAAAAGGGCTCGAGTTTAATAATGTATTTATAGTTGGCACCGAAGAGGGATTATTTCCAAGTCAGCGCAGCATGGAATCCGATGCCGAGTTGGAAGAAGAACGCAGGCTGATGTATGTTGGTATAACACGCGCAAGAAAACGCCTTTACATCACACACACCCAGCGCAGAACAATATTTGGCAATACAAAATACAACAAGCCATCGAGATTTTTAAAGGAAATACCGACAAGCCTTATAAAATACCTTTACAACAAAGACAAGACCAACGAAACAGCACATTCATTTAGCGGTTATAGCGGATACAGCTTTTCGTCAAAAGTCACAACACGTAAGGTGACACCTACCGTTAGTACAACAGGCATACTTAAGCCAACTACACCCACTGCTGTAAAACTTGATTTTGACGTCGGCGACAGGGTGCTACACAAAACCTTTGGCGAAGGTGTTTTGCTATCTAAAAAAGCGATGGGCGGCGATGTTTTGCTGGAAATTAATTTTGACAATGTTGGTATTAAAAAGGTTATGGCAAACTTCGCAAAACTTGTAAAAGTATAAAAAAACAGCCTCACTTAAAAGGCAATGTCCTTAACGGAAAATTTGAACGTACTTTCAATTCTAGTTAAGAACCAGCATTATTTGTACGTACAAACGTAGTTGGGCAGTAGCCCAAACCCACAGAACAACAGAAAAGAGAAGGTTCGTTTGAGTAACGAGTCTTCTCTTTCTTTTTGTCTGTTAAGTGATATGCTGACTATTGTCAGCGTGATACTCCGCTTGGAGTATCACACTAACAGTGAGGCTGTATTTTTATAAGTTATTTACGATTTCAACGGTATCACGCGCGATTACAAGTTCTTCATTTGTAGGGATAATAAATGCCGCAACTTTTGAATTATCTGTTGTAACCTTAGTATTTTCTTTACAGTGAGCAACGCTGTTAGCATCGTAATCCTGTTCAACACCGAGATATGTAAGGCCTTCTAAAACTTTACGGCGTAACAACGGGTCATTTTCGCCGATACCTGCTGTAAATACAATTGCATCAACACCGTTCATAGCTGCCGCATAAGAACCGATAAATTTAATTATCTGGTAATGTTGCATTTCTATTGCAAGAACACTGTTAGGATCACCATGCTCTGCAGCCTCATTAACTGTACGGCTGTCATTTGAAAGACCGGAAATACCTAAAAGTCCGGATTTTTTATTACACATAACATCAATATCGTGTGCACTTAAATTTTCTTTTTCTGCGATAAAGGTTAAAACCGACGGGTCAATAGAGCCGCTGCGTGTACCCATAAGAAAACCGTCAACGGGGGTAAGACCCATTGATGTGTCTACAACCTTACCGTTTTTAACAGCGGTAATTGAGGCGCCATTACCAATATGGCAGGTTATAATTTTGAGTTCAGAAATGTCTTTACCCATCAGTCGAGCACACTCAGCACTTACATATCTATGAGATGTGCCGTGAGCACCATAGCGGCGAACATGGTATTTGTCATAATACTCATGCGGAATTGCAAACATATATGCTTTTGCCGGCATTGTCTGGTGGAAAGATGTATCAAACACTGCAACCTGCGGCACATTTTCGCCCAAAACTTCAACGCAAGCACGTATACCTACAACATGTGCTTTATTATGTAATGGAGCGAGCACTGCAAGATCGTCAATGTCTTTAATAACCTTTTCGGTGATAAGCGTTGACTGTGCATAAAGGTCACCGCCCTGAACAACCCTATGTCCGACTGCATTTATCTCATCAAGAGAAGAAATAACGCTTTCTTCTCCATCAACAAGTTCATGCATAATCATTTTAAATGCTTCTTTATGGTCTTTTATTACTGTTTTCTTTTTGAAAACAGTACGTTCCTGTTCGCCAACCTTATAACTGAAAACGCCTTCGTCTTCACCGATGCATTCACAGTTGCCTTTGGCAATAAGTTTTTCGCCGTCCATATCAATAAGTTGGAACTTAAGCGATGAACTTCCGGCATTAATTACTAATACTTTCATTTTGCGCCTCCGTATTTTATTTACAATTCTATATTATATATAACATTTTTTGCAAATTCAATATTTTTAATTAAAATATTGACAAAGTGCCGTTACTATATTGTCACACAAGGTGTTTTTATAGTCATCAGTGAGCAATTTTTCATATTCTGACGGGTTACACACATACCCACACTCAATTAAAATGCACGGATAACGATAGTCGCGGCACACATTAAGGCTTTGTGAATTTACGCCTTTACTATCAATACCCAGATTTATGTTAAGATATTTATCTATAACATTTCCGAGCGGTAGTGCTGTATTTCGTGAATAGAGTATAAGCGTTCCGCTGGCTTTACTAAAATCGCTTGATGTAGGGTATGAATTATGATGTATAGAAATAAACAGATCAGGTGTATGGCTTCGTGATAGCGGTGCACGATCAGCAAGCGGTAAAGTCAAGTCGTCATTACGCGTCATTATGACATTAACACCTTTTTTAGAAAGGCGCGCCGCAAGCAACTGCGAAACCGCAAGGTTTAAGTCGTTTTCGCACACCCCATCAACACCTGCAGGACCAAGAGCGCCTTTATCGTCACCACCGTGGCCTGCATCTATTACAATGGTTTTGCCTTCTATTCCCGACGGTGTTTTTAAAATATATACTGTGACAACATTATCTTTTGACGATACATAAAAACCGGTAACAGACGTATCTTTAGTAAATATCAACGTGTAATCACATCCGTTTTTAATAAGTGAAACGTCTATGAGTTCACCCATAGATATTTTGGGTTTACCTGCGCCATAAGTTTCAAGCACAAGAACTCCGTTTTCTGTCACGCGGCTTACAAAGGTTGGCGTTGAATTGAATGTAAGTGTAACTTGGGTATATTTTTCTTTATCTAATTCAATATCTACACTTTCAGGTGGCACATTGTCAAGGTTTTCCTTATCAACCCATTTACTACTGACAAGACGGTACCGCTCACCCACCAATGCTGTTGCAGACACTTTTGTGCCTTGAGGCAGTTGGTAGTTATCCATCATTGAACCGTCTGTATAGTCATTATAAATATAACATTCAGATTGTGTATAAAGTTCTATCGGTCTGCACAACGCTGTAACAGTACCTGCATCATAGGTATATTCTTTTCCGCTTTGGTCAGTTGTAAAAAATACAAGTGAACCGCAATTAATATCATTAACAAATGCGTGTGGTAGTGTAACGGTACACTGATAATCGGCCATACCGTCTTTAACATTTGTTTGGGTAAGCGCATAATCAGTTTTTAGAAATCTTGCATATACATTAATGTCTTGTTTTGCACGAACAGACAATGTAATTGTTTCCCCACCCGAGAACGACGCATTATCAAACGGATACGCGCTATCCTTTTCAAAAAATGTGTTATGTATATTATCTGCAGTTTCTTTTTTTGTACGGGTTATTGTAACAGTTTTAGATGAATCACCGTTTTTAAAAATGAAAACATTTTTGCCAAAATCAAGCGTTGCATAGTAACTGAAATAACCGTGTTCTGTAAGCGGTATTTCCATGCCGTTAACAGTGATGGTATGGTTAGGGTTTGCGCTGCCCATAATTGAATAAGTTGAATCGTATGTTGTAACATTACTTGATGGCGACACGATATTGACCGACTCAGAAACAACAGACGGTGTTTCAACCGTTTGTATTTTCACTTTATTATCAAGTGTTCCGTAACGAAAAAACACATTGCCGCAAACAGAAGACAGAGTATCTGTAAGTTGCAGCTGGCGGGAAATTTGGTCAGGGTCATTCCAGCCTTCCTCGTCTGTGCCAACCTTATAATTAGCGTGGCCGATATAAAGTTTTATATTGGCACTGCTGCAAAGACTATCCCACCATTTAACTACTGTTTCAAACGGGGCTTTAGTATTTTCAAATGACCAGTACACCTGCGGACAGATATAATCAATCCAACCGTTTTGAACCCACGCACGCGAGTCGGCGTAAATTTGAGAATAGGACGACATTCCCGATGTTTCTGAACCGTATGGGTTTTGCGATGCATTATCCCAAATTCCAAAGGGGCTTATGCCAAATTCAACATCCTTTTTTATTTGCTTTACGACATTATAAACAGTTTTTACAAGTAAATTCACATTGTTTCTGCGAAAATCTTCCACAGTGGCAAAATCTTTGCCGTAAGACGCATAGTCTTGTAAATCGGGGAAATCAGTTACACCGTAGGGATAGAAATAGTCATCAAAATGGATACCGTCAACATTATAGTTTTGGACAATTTCTTTAACGCCGTCTGTAATGAGATCTCTCACCTCTTGCAAGGCTGGGTTAAAATAAACCCCTCCGTCAGAACAAGTAACGGTATATTCGGGGTGTAACACCGCAGGATGTGTATCGCAAAGCGTTGATTTGACTGCGGTTTCACCGCCGGTACCGATACGGTACGGGTTTATCCACGCATGAAGTTGAATGCCGTTTGCGTGACTTTTTTCAATTATGTATTCAAGCGGGTCAAAATTATTGTCGGGTGCTACACCCTGTATGCCTGACAAAGTTGTACTCCAAGGAAATATATTAGATTTATAAAGTGCATCAGCATTGGGACGGACCTGAAAAAATATTGCGTTTAGCTTTTTTTCAACACAAGTATTAACAATGGCATCAAGTTCTGACTTGAGTTGGGTTTGTGAAAGGCCGGTTTTTGACGGAAAGTCAAGGTTTTTTACCGTACACACCCAAACGCCGCGAAGGTTACTCGCGGCGCTTGTATTAATTTTATAATTACACAGCAATGAAAACATAGTAGTTATTGAAAGTATCAGACAAAACAATTTTTTCATATAAGGTCAAGCTCCGTAGTTTGTTCCTCATAATTTAGCAAATTGTATTTTTCAGACACCTGTTGTTGTTGAGAGGCTTTTTCAAAAGTAAATGCCGTATTGTCGTAAACCACATATTTATCATAAAAAATTAGAGTGTGGTCTTTAACTCCGCAAAGAGTAATAACGTATTTTACCTCTTCAACAGGAATTTCAATAGCTTCGTGCTTTATAAGTTCCAGTTTTTCAATCCATTTTATAATTGATGTTATATCATTTTCGTTTATAACAGTTTTTTTAACATAATTGCGTGCCAATGGGTCGTCAGTTGAAAACTCAGTGCGTTTAAACTCAATTTTTTCAACGCTGTCGTGTTTAATTTTGATTGCCGGCGTTGATTTATATGCACATCCGCAAAACATTAAAAGAACTAAAGCAAGCGTTAATGAAATGATTTTTTTCATAATTAAAGTTCCTCCACCGATTTATCAATAACGTCACCTGTCATTACATCTACTACACTACGGTAGATACAATCATTTACAAGTGAAATATGATTTATAATATAAACCGGCTTACCCTGGTAGTAATAAGAAAAAAGTTCTATATAGTTAAAGTTGAAATTATTGCCGAAATGGGCTTTCGCTGCATTTTTAACAGCGGTATCAGAATCGATAGCGTAAAGCGACGGATCAATCGGCATTGCGGTTTTTATCATATCATACGGCATAGTTTCATAAGTTTCATAATCCGGTGCAGAAAATTTTTCTATTCTTCCTGTACGGTTATTCACTTCTACAACAAGAATATCGGTATATTTAAGGCTGTCAGGTTTTTTATCGGTATAAACGTACGTATACATACCAACGTTTTCGCTGTTTACTATCATACGAACGCCGTAAAGACTATACCCTTCTTTTTTGCGCAGCACAAAATTTTCTTTAAGTGCGTTATATACAGTTACAACAGTATTACCCGATTTTCCTATACTGTTTTTTTCATTTGTAATTATGTCACAACTTGCTGTCTGAACAAGTATTAAACAGATTAAAAACAGTGTAATTACCTTTTTCAATGTCTTATCCTCACAAATTTTTTAGATATGTTACTTCCTTTTCGGTAAGTTTTCTATACTGGCCTGCATTAAGTGTTCCTATTGACAGTTTACCTATTTTCTCGCGTTTAAGCCTAATTATCTCAAGTCCAACTGCCTCACACATTCTACGGATTTGTCGATTTTTTCCTTCATAGATAGTGATAAGAAGTATTGTTTTGTCTTCTCTTACTTCATGCACATCAACATCGGCAGGTTTTGTAGTATAATCAAGTTCTTCAAGATAAACACCGTTTGTAAGAGTGTGCAAAACATTCGCATCGACATTACCGCGCACAATTGTACGATATGTTTTAGGGATATGATTACGCGGATGCATAAGTTTATTGGCAAGCGCACCGTCGTCAGTCATTATAAGAAGACCCTCGCTGTCCCTGTCCAGCCTGCCGACAGGATAGAGTCTGGCACGCTCTTTTTTCACAATATCGGTAACGCATTTTCTGCCAAGTTCGTCTTTGGCGGTAGCAACATAACCGCGCGGTTTATACAGCATTATATATTTATATTCTTTTTTTCGCGGGTAAACCTGTTCACCGTCAACCTTTATACTTGTTGCATCGGTCATAACCTTATCACCAAGCACTGCGGTTTTTGCACCGATTTTCACCCTGCCCTGTTCGATAAGCGTTTCTGCCGCACGGCGCGAGCAAATGCCACAATCGGCAAGGTATTTTTGAAGTCGTACTAATTCTGCCATAATGATTTTATAAATCCTTTTATAGTATTAATAATTTTTGTGATTAAAAGTTCTTTTTTAAATGGAGGCGGGTCAATGTTTTGAGTTATATAAAGCGGTGTTGAAGCAATAACCTCGCCATCTTTTAAATACTCTATTTTGCCAACCGTATCGCCCGCTGACAACGGTGGGTACAAAAACTGCGGGGCTTTTACTACCATATCTACACGACTTTCACCCACCGTTACGGTTTTTAAAGTATCACGGTTATATGCATTGATTTCTTTACCGTCGGGTGTTTTAAGTTTGATTTCTAATTGGTTTTCTTGACAAAGTATAGTTTGTTTTGCAACCGAAAAGCCGTAATCAAACGCAGTTATATGATCGTTCCAGTCATCACCGTCATTTAAGGTGACACATACAAGAGTGACACCGTCACGGATGGCGGCGCCAACAAGGCATCTGCCTGCTTTTTTAGTAAAGCCCGTTTTTACACCTATAGCCCCGTCATAAAGTGACAGCAATTTGTTATGATTAACAAGTGTTCTGCCACCAGGATTGTTATTATACGGGACTTTGGCTGTTTTAGTGGATACTATTTTTGCGAAAGTTTCATTTTGTAATGCAATTGCAGTTAAAATTGCAAGTTCATAGGCTGTTGTATAATGCTCATCATCAGGTAAACCCGATGGGTTTGCAAAATGTGTATTTTCAAGTCCTAAAGATTTTGCCTTTTCGTTCATCAACGCAACAAATTTAGGTATATCACCGCAAAGAGATATGGCCAGTGCCGTTGCAGCATCGTTACCCGATGTCAGCATAAGACCGTAAAGCAAATCACTTACCGTTAATTTTTCGCCCGTCAGCAAATACATTGACGAGCCCTCAACACCCGTTGCGGCGGCAGGAACAGAAATAACAGTATCTAGAGATGCCGTTTCCAACACAACCAATGCTGTCATTATTTTAGTAGTAGACGCCATTGGCAAGCGGGAATGCATATTAGTTTGGGTAATAACAGATTTTGTGCTTTGTTCTATAAGTACCATTGAACGAGCGCTGTATGCACTTGAGGCAAAAGGCACAGTTACTAATAAAACAGCCGATAGTATTAAAGATAGTATGTATCGCATATTTGTCACCTACCAATATTTATTGATAGGCGTCAAATATTATTCTGCTTTATCGTCTTTTTTATTTTGTGCAACAAGTCCGCTGACCTGATCGATAAGCTCGGGTATCTTTGAAAGAAGTTTATCTGTAGTATCAGGTTTATCAGATACACTTATAAGGCGTACATTTCCGTCAGTAATCACAAGGAATGCTACCGGAGAAATTTTAATTCCACCGCCTGCACCACCGCCGAAATTATCAGATTTAATGTTCTGAACATCCTTACCGAAACTTGAACCGCCCGACACAAAGCCCATTGCAACTTTTGACACGGGAATTACGGTTGTGCTTTCGTTAATTTTTATAGGTGCACCGATAACACTATCAACATCAATAGTCTTTTTTAAACCCTCAATTGTGTTATTTAGTACATTTTCAACACGGTCTGCCATTTGTTTATCCTCCTATATTTCCATTACTTGCTGTGGGTCATCTGCTGTAACCAGCGGGGCATCGATGGGTGGAAGCGTTGGTAATTTATCGAGAGAATCAATACCAAAGCAACGCAAAAAGTCGGGTGTTGTACCGTAAAGGCGCGGACGACCCGGGGCTTCAAGTCTGCCGCGTTCTTCAAGCAGACCTTTTTCGATAAGTGAATTTATGCCGTAAAAGCAATCAACTCCTCGAATTTGTTCGATATATCCCTTAGTTACGGGTTGGTTATAAGCAACAATCGCAAGTATTTCCAAAGCTGCATTTGAAAGCGGCGTGTTACGGCGATGGTCAAGTGCACGCTTGGTTATTTCACCATAAAAGCCGCGTGTCGACATTTGGTAAGTATCGTTTAGTTTAAGTATTGTAATACCGCGACTCTCTTGCTCATAATAATCAATAAGTTCATCTATAACCGAGTCGAGTGTTTTAATGTCGGTCTCAAGAGTCTGGGCAAGTTTTGCCGCCTCAATGGGCTCGCCGCTTGCAAAGAGTATAGACTCGATAGCACCGGTCATAAAATTAAATTCCATTCTCTTTCGTCCTTTCTTTAACATCGATATATATTTCGTTTTCCAAGTCGTTTATCCATACCCGCTCGTTTTTAGAAAGTTCTAAAACCGCGAGAAATGTAGCGACAATGTCAGAGCGGGTTTTAGCAGGTTTGAAAAGCGATATAAACTTTACATGCTTACCGCGAGTAAGCATTCGCAAAACGGTTATTATTTTTGTACGCACTGATGCTATCTGTCTGCCTACAATTCCTTTGAAATTGCCAAGCGGTGATGTTTTTGCAACCTCCAGTCGTTGTATAACCGATTTATAAGCTTCTTCAAGTTTTACAGGTTCATACACGCGAGTATGTTTTTTATCAAATTCAATGATTTGCATTGTTCGAGTGTAAGTAATGCCAGCTTTTTTATTAAGTTCACGCAAAGGCTCTAAAATTTCTTTATAGCGCTTATATTCCAAAAGTGAGCGTGCAAGCAACTCGCGCGGGTCTTCCTCGTCCTCGGGCGGTTTGGGCAGCAACATTTTGGATTTAATATACATCAGGTTTGCAGCCATTTCGATAAATTCGCTTGAAACCTCAAGGTCCATCTTTTTAAGGTCTTCAATATACTCCATATACTGCTCTAAAATAAGCGCTATAGGAATATCATAAATAGACACTTTATTTTTGGATATGAGAAACAACAATAAATCGAGCGGGCCGTCAAACACCTCAAGTTTAAAAGTGGGGCGTTCCATAATTCCTCCTAAAGAAGAACACTGACAATAAAATATACCACATATTGCCAGAGTGTTATAAATAAATTGCTAATACCGCTTTGCACAAAGAATACAGCGTTGCCGACATAATCGGTAAGTACAACCAAAAGAAAAAACGCTATATAAATATAATTGCCATAACGCACAAAGAAGTCGTTAAATGAGTTTGGCATAAAATAACCGAGTATTCGTGAACCGTCAAGCGGATAGACAGGAATGAGATTAAATACTGCAAGACCGATATTTAAATAGGTCGTCAGCAAAAGTGCTGTATACAACCACGAAGGATAAACAGGTAACAAAGTAAAAAGCACCAACAAAAACGAACTTACAAACGCTGTTAAAAGGTTAGAAACAGGGCCTGCAAGGGCTGTAAGCATCATACCTTTTTTGGGGTTTTTAAAGTAAAGAGGATTTACAGGCACGGGTTTTGCCCAGCCAAAACGCAAAACAACCATCATAATGACACCAATCAGGTCAAGATGCTTTAACGGATTTAAAGTAAGTCTGCCTGCGTCTTTTGCAGTGGGGTCACCGAGTTTGTATGCCACAAAACCGTGTGAAAGTTCGTGAATTGTTAAAGAAAACAGCGAGATAGGCACAATATATATAATATCCCCAAGATAACCTTGCAAAATATTAAGCATTTTCATCATCTCCTAAAACGCTTTCGATGACGGAAAGTACCTCTTCCCTGCCTGTTTTTTTCTCTGACGAGAACGGAATGATAACTGCATTTTCAAAATTATATATTTCTTTGAGTTGTGCAAGGTTTTTTTCTATCGCCGTTTTGGAAAGCTTGTCCGCTTTGGTTGCAACGACAATAAAAGGTATTCCTGATTCATAGAGAAAACTGCCCATCTCAATATCTAAATCACTTGCACCATGGCGCAAGTCGATAACCGATATTGCAAGGCGTTTATCACTGTCGAACCGAAAATAATCTTCCATAAATATCGACCATTTTCGTTTTTCCTCATAAGAAACCTTTGCATAACCATAGCCAGGAAGGTCAACAAAATAAAGTTTGCCATCAATATCATAATAGTTAATAGTCGCAGTTTTTCCGGGTTTTGCAGAGGTACGAGCAAGTGATTTTCTACGAAGCAAGCAGTTTATCATAGAACTTTTGCCCACATTTGACCTACCACAAAATATTATTTGGGGACGGTCGTTTAAAAACTGTGTTTTTTTAACCGCAGATATTTTAAGTGATACGTTGTTATAATTTGGAGTCATTATGAGTCCTTTCAGTTAAATACCGCAGTAACACGGCCTTTTGTAGATTCAGTCGGCGGAACAGGGGCTGAAAGTTCAACACTTTTCGGTATGAATTTAAGTGCTGCCTTAAACACCTCATCAACCGTTTTAACTGTTATGAAATTAATATTTTCATAAACGGTTTTGTCAATTTCTTTTAAATCGGGCTTATTACGGTACGGAACTATAACTGTATGTATGCCGTTTTTATAAGCAGCCATTGTTTTTTCTTTCAAACCACCAATTGGGAGAACCCTACCTGTAAGGGTTATTACACCTGTCATTGCAACTGTATTTTTTACAGGTGTTAAGCTGAGCGCCGACACAAGTGCTGTTGCAATTGCTATGCCGGCGGAAGGACCGTCTTTAGGAACAGCACCCTCCGGAAAATGAACATGGATATCACGATTTTTATAAAACTCTTTATCAATATCATAAACAGACGCTATCGAACGGATATACGACACAGCAGCACGAACGCTTTCTTTCATAACATCGCCAAGGCTTCCGGTACAGTCAATTTTACCGCTTCCTTCCAAAACAGATACCTCGACATTTAAAAGTTCACCGCCTACCTGTGTCCACGCAAGGCCGTTTACAATGCCTACCATACCGTCATCATAAAGCGGTTCGTCGCGGTATTTTCTGACATCAAGGTATTTTTCAATATTCTTAGCGGTTACACGCACGGATTTACATTCGCCTGACACAATTGCCTTTGCCGCACGGCGCATAATCTCTGCAATTTTACGTTCGAGTTCACGCACACCCGACTCTTTGGTATAGCAGGATATAATTTCATTTACAGCAGCAGCATCAATACGAATTTGCGACGGTTTAAGACCGGTTGCTTTGCGCTGTTTAGGTATTAAAAATTGCTGAGCAATATGCATTTTTTCGGTATCGAGATAACTAGAAATTTCAACAACATCCATTCTATCAAGAAGCGGACGCGGAATTGTATCAAGGCTGTTTGCAGTTGCAACAAAAAACACATCTGACAAATCAAGCGGTACATCAAGATAATGGTCTTCAAAATTAACATTTTGCTCACTGTCAAGAACCTCTAAAAGTGCTGAGGCGGGGTCACCGTGAAAATCAGAACAAAGTTTGTCGATTTCATCAAGTAACAACAGAGGATTAAGGCTTTTGGATTTTCTGACAGCAGCTGCTATACGACCGGGCATAGAGCCGATATACGTACGTCGGTGACCGCGTATTTCAGCCTCATCACGCACACCGCCAAGCGATATGCGTGCATAGTTTCTGTTCATAGCAGTTGCAATACTTTTTGCAATTGATGTTTTACCGACACCGGGAGGGCCGACAAGACAAAGTATCTGCCCTTTTGCTAAGCACAGAGCACGAACAGCCAAATGCTCTATTACCAATTTTTTAACTTTTTCCATACCGTAATGGTCATTATCAAGCACTTGACGTGCTTTTTCAAGATCGGAATTGAGCACTGTGCGTACACCAAACGGCATATCCAAAACTGTATCTAGATAAGTTTCGATAACCGAACCTTCATGTGACATTGGTGGCATTTTAGAAAGACGGTCAAGTTCTTTATAAAGTTTTTCTTTCACTTCTAAAGATGCATCAAGCGATTCTATTTTCTTAGCATATTCAGATGTGTCCTCATCATAAGGATCATCTTCGCCCAGTTCCGTTTTAATAGCACGGAGTTGTTCTTTAAGATAGTATTCACGCTGATTACCGTCAATACGGTCTTTCACGCGCAGTGCAATTTCGCGTTCGGTTTTTAAAATTTCAATTTCACTTTGTAAAATATCTACAAGTTCAAACGCACGCTTATACGGATCTATACTTTCAAGCAACTGTTGCTTTTTATCAAAAGACATAAAGGTGTTACCTGTAACAAGGTCGGAAAGTACACCTAAATCATTTGCAGATACAATATCGGCATAGCCGTCTTCGACTGTTTTGGGTAAGTATTCACTGTAATCTTCATACAGTTCTTTTATCATACGCAAAAGTGCTTCTTGCTCAACAGTTTTAACAGTGCCGTCGGGAGTTCCAAGCCGTGCTGCCAAAGTTTTAAGCACTGCGTCATCTTTATAAACCCTAACAAGATTTACACGCTCTATCCCCTTTACAAGCACACGCAAATTATCGTCTGCAAGACGCATTACCTGTTTTACCTTTACAAGCGTACCAATTTCGTATATCGCCTCAAGGTCAGGTTCATCCTTTGCAATGTCTTTTTGCGATGACAAAACAAGCAGTCTTCCCAAACGCATTGCATTTTCAACTGCACGAATAGAAATTTTTCTTCCGACATCAAAGCTTACTGATGTACCCGGCATAACGACTAGCCCGCGGGTTGCAAGCAACGGATAACTTAAAACACCATTGCCGTTTTCATATATATCAATTTTTTCTGACATTTAAGATTCCTCATAAAAATATAATTTTAAATTATATTATAATATATATTAATTTATAAATCAATATCTTTTTATTCTTAGGAGAGAAATCAAAGGCAAAATCACACCGCTAATGCAAGACAGGATTGCAGAAAGGTAAACCAAACCACTGTAAAGTAATATACCTATACAGCAAGTGATAAGTAATATAACTATCCAAACTGCGCAGGTTTTACCAAAAGCATTAAAAGAATACTTTAAAACCAGTCCTGACTTAAATGCACAAAGAATAAAAAAAGCGCAAATGGCAACAATTTCAAACCGACTTAAAAACGAAGCTATATAAGTGGACTGCCACAGACGCATAAGAGGCATTTGTGCCGAATTAAAAAGAGATCCAGACAGTACTGAAACGGCAACAAGAGTAAGTGCCGTCATATAAATTTGAGAGAGGGTATTTCCAAGTAAAAGCATACTGCCGTCATTTTTATTTATCAGAGGCAAAATAAACACAATATCAAAAATGGAAAAAGCAGAAAGAGGTAACAGCAGATGAATATTTAAAGAGCCTGCGGTTATTGGAGAAAAATCTGTTTCAACAAAGCACAAAAGCATCAAAATAGCTAAAACACCTACTGCAAAAAATGACAGCACAACAGCGCTTTTTGATGCAGCGCTGTCTTTTGAAATTGCAATCGCCAAAGAAAAAAGGATTGTTATTGCTACAAGTTGGGGCAAGAAACTTTTATGCATAACAGCGGTATCGGTTATAAGAGAGCACGCAAGTGCAACAGATGTCGCACTTGAAATTACCGCGGATATTGCAAGCATATATTTTGAACCACGAAACGCCTTTTCGGGCAGAGCGCCACGACGTAAAATCAGTGAGTAGAAAAGCATTGATACAACACTAAGTGCTATTAAAATAACATACATTAAAAAATCAGTGCGTTTTAAAAGAGAGATTGTAAGACCGCCAAGTGACACACAGAGTGTTATACCTAAAGAAGTATACTTATTCATCTCGTAACCCCGTCCTTTCCGGTGTTTTTTGCTCACTCACAAACACATAATCACTATCCTTTAACAGTTCGATTATACCGGGAGTTTTGGCATTATTTTTACGACAATAAGTCTTGATTTTCTTTGCAATTGCAAGACTTTTAGACCGTTCATTTTCACTATCGTCGGATTTAAAAATATCTTTAGCAGGACATTCTGTCCAGACCGCTACTGCACGAAGATTAACGGTATCACCCTTAAGATATTCGTAAAGGCAGTTGTTTCCTTTCGCCGTGTCGCTTATAAGATAAAGGCCTGTTGAGTCGGTATACAGTTCGTTTGCGCTTTTTAAGGCAGCGTTTGAAAATGCATTGTCAAGGGTATAGCCTGTTCCTGTAACATAAGTTACCGAACTTGCAAAATCGTTATCAGATGAAGGAACACAAATTTCACAAGTCACAGTCCATTTATCGTCTTGCAAATCAATTGCAATACCGCTTACAATATCATAATTTGAAATTTCAGAATACTCACCGAATGTTGCAAACACGATTATACATAAAGTTGAAATTACACAAAACGCAACTGAAATTATTTTTTTCATACCCTGCCCTGCCTTTTAATATTATCAGTAAATTCAGGTTGGCGGAAATTCATTTTTTCTATTGGTGCTCTAAAGAAAGTATCGGATTTGCCGTAACGCGACAAAGTCGAGTAGGTATACATTATAGGTACACCCATTGACGACATACTGAATAAGAGAAGCATAAACAAAGCAAAACCAATAAGTACACCGGGAAGTCCTGCCAATGCACCAAGCACAATTAAAGCGGCACGTACATAAAACACTGCGCCCTTAAGGTCATATACCATAAGTCCCATAACACCCGAAAAAGCAACAACGATAACCATAGGTGCCGACACAAGTTTAGCATCTACCGCAGCCTGACCTAAAATTATTGCACCAACAATATTTAAAGCAAGTCCTATGCTTGATGGCATTCGTGCACCGGTTTCGCGAAGTATTTCAAAAACGCCAAACAGCAAAAGCATTTCAAGCAGTGACGGTATTGGAACACCGTTTTGAGAAGCGCTTATACTATACAGCCATTCAGGTGGGATCATTGATTGGTGATGAAGTAACACTGAAATATAGACAGACGGAATTAAAAAAGAAAGATAAAAGCCCAAAAGACGCAAAACCCTTCCGACATTAGCATACCAACAGTTTATATAGTAATCGTCAGGGTTTTGAAAGTTTTCGATAAACAAATACGGTAAAGTGAGTGCTGTTGGCGAGCCGTTTAAAATTATGCCCACCCTGCCCTCAAGCATTTTTGCACAAAAAACATCAGGACGGTTAGTTTTTCCGTAAGTTTTTATAAACGAACTCTTATTATCCCGGATAAGTTCTGCAAGGTAATTAGTGTCGCCTATTGCATCAATATCTATTTGTTCGAGGCGTTCTTTAAGCCGTTTTACAAGTTCGGGTTTTACAATGCCTTCAATATAGCAGATACAATATTTGATATTAGACTGCTTTCCAATTGACATAAACTCGCTTTTGAAGCGTGGTGTTGAAATACGGCGTTTTACAAGACCGAGATTTGTCATAATATTTTCATTAAAACCTTCAGATGGGCCTGCAACCGAAAGTTCAATTTCGGGGGCATCTACCGAGCGTTGACTAAACCCTTTTGTATCAATTATTACAACTGAATCGTTATCTCCAATAATAACTGCGCAATCACCCGATGCAACACTTATAAACGCCAAATCTGCATCGGTTTGAAACTCAGTGCTGTGAGTGCAAATTGCGCTCATTTCTGACTGCTCAATCGATTCGGAAACAGGGTTATTTGCCAGCGGAATGATAATGTCACGGTCAACAACATCATTATTAATCATACAGTTAATAATTGCGATAGCAATTTTTAGGTCGGGGTTATATTTGTTTTTAATCTCTTTAATTTTAAATGGTGCCGCCCTGTCAAATGCATCGCGAAACATTTTTACATTTGCTTCGTAATTATTTGTAAATTTCATTTTAATTCCCTTTTTAGTTTTTTTATATTATCGGCAAAAGGGATAAAAAATATAAGCCCTAACAAAACGATAAGCACCCCAAAGTTGTTTGGGGTGCTTATAAAGACAGTGGAAATATATTAGATTTTTTGATTTATCATTGAATTTACAAGAGTGCATGCCTTATCTACATATAGATCCGTTGCTTTTGCGTAGGCCTCGGTATATGCCGCAGCATTTGGTAAAAGTTTTTTATCACTGCTATACAATACAAACGGAACAGGGTCAGACACGTGAGTCATAAGTGTTATGGGTGTTGGATGGTCGGGCATAAGCAAAATTGTAAAAGGCTCACCCCTCTTTTGCATTTCCGGTATTATGTAACCTAAAATATCACGGTCGATAAGCTCTATAGACTCAATTTTATGTTTGACATCTGCATGATGTCCGCATTCATCAGCAGCCTCTACATGAATATAAATATAATCATTACCTTTGTCAAGAAATTCAACGGCAGCATGCGCTTTGCCTGCAAAATTGGTGTCCCAGTTTCCTGTTGCACCATCAACTTCTATACATTCGTGACCTGCACATATACCAATACCTTTAATAAGGTCAACTGCTGAAATCACGCCACCTTTAATACCGAATTTTTCTTCAAAAGATGTAACAGCAGGCTTTGTACCCTCGCCCCAAAACCAGCAGGAATTAGCAGGGTTTTTGCCATTTGCAATTCGTTCTTTATTAATAGGATGATCACGCAGAAGTTCTCGCGATTTTTTCATCATTTCAAGCAACAGTTGTGCGTTTTCACCCTTTGGCAAATGATCCTTAATAGGCTTTAATGAAATATCATGCGGAGGAGTATGTATACCGCCGGTTTTACCATCTTTAATTACAAGACAATGGCGGTAACTTACACCTGCATAGAGGTTAATAGCCTCTGTTTTAAAATATTCATTAAGATAATTTATAAGTTCCGTTGACTCAGCTGTTGTGATTTCTCCTGCCGAATAGTCAACCATTGTTGCATCCTCAAAATTTTCGGTATCAGACAGCGTTACAAGGTTGCAACGGAATGTCACATCACTCGCACCAAGGTCGATGCCAATGCTAACCGCCTCAAGCGGTGAACGGCCTGTATAATAAATTTCGGGGTCATAACCCATCACTGAAAGGTTTGCGGTGTCAGAGCCGGGTGACATACCGTCAGGAACTGTTTTTGCAAGACCTACAGCGCCGTTTTTTGCAAGAAAATCCATATTAGGTGTATTTGCCACCTCAAGCGGTGTTTTACCGTCAAGCGCCGGCACAGGATAGTCCGCCATGCCGTCACCAAGCATTACTATATATTTCATCTATTTTACCTCTACAGCGTTTTCAACTACAAAATCCATTACTCTTTCGATAAGCAGGCTAAGATAAAATTGACCTTGGTCTATTGCCTCTAAAAACTCCTCGGTTGTGGGATAACCGCTGGATTTTGCATAGGTGTCTGCCTGCTCTTGATATTCCTCTTCGGTCAGGTCAAGACCTTGATCACGAGCAATTGCAACTATCGTCATATACTCTTTAGTAGCCTGTTGTGCTTGTTCAGTAAGCTGAGGGTCGATATCCTCAAGTGTCTGGTTGTTAAGCTGCTTTAACAGTTCTTCATAAGACATTCCATAGTTATTTTGAGCGGTTTGCTCATAAGACTCTAAAAGTAATTCCTTATAATTATCTATTTCTTTTTGCGGAAGTTCGATAACTTTAACATCATTTACAATTTTTGACCAGATCTCAGATTCTTTTTTATTTTTAGCGGTTTGCTCATTATTTTCTTTAACTTGAGCCTTAGCATAATCGTTATATGCTTCGATATTTGCATAATCGCCCAGTTCTTTTAAAATCTCATCTGTAATTTCGGGATAAACTGTAGCTTTTATTGAATTTACAGTTACAGTAAACACAACCGCTTTACCGTTAAGTTCTTCTTTGCCGTAATCTTCGGGGAATTTGAGGTTTAAGTCGCGTGTATCACCGATTTTAGCACCCACAAGGCCATCTTCAAAGCCTTCAATAAATGTTCCGCTTCCGATAGTAAGGTCGTGTCCTTTACTTGAGCCGCCTTCAAAAGCCTCGCCGTTGAGTTTTCCTTCAAAGTCGATATTTACAATGTCACCGTTTTCAACTGCACGGTTGGTGATTTCTTTTTCTTCGCCATAGCCTTTTTCTTTAAGTTCGGCGTTTATAAACTTCTCAACAGCTTCAGCTGTAACATCTTCAACGGAATAGGTATATTCTATACCTACATACTTACCAAGTGTAATATATTTTGAAAGGTCGTAATTAAACGGTCTTTCTGATGATTTTGCACAGCCCGCAAGTAATACTAAAACAACAAGCAAAGCAGTAAAAGCTGTAATCTTCTTTTTCATTTTATTGTCCTCTCCAATATTGATAATTAATAATTATACAATACTTCTGATGCATTTACAACGATTAATTTAAATTTTATATTTTGTTAATTTTTGCTGACATTAAAATACTATTGATTTTTAATATAAGATATAATAAAATAATAGAATAATGTCGAAAGGGGCGGTTATAATAAAACTTTTTAAAACTTTACTTATTGTAGTACCATGCATTATTATTGCCGCTTTGGTTATTGTGGCATTACCAAAAAAGGAAATTATTGTTTTAGACGAGGCGGGCGATTTGGAATATTACGACGAGCCGACCTATGTTACTAATTCGGAGATGAGTTTCTTTTATAAAAAAGACCAGTTATCAACCTACCGTGAGCAAAAGCAACCGGACAAGCCTACATATTTTAAAATGTCAGAAAACATTGTAACAACCGACTTTACAAAAGAGCAGGTGTCGATAGTTCCTGATATTTCAAAAAACTATTCGGGCTCACGTTCGTTGTTACTACACGAGGGTCAAGTAAAAGAATTTGTTTCACTTAAAGATAACACATATACCCTAAAAGGCGGGCAAACCGTTTTGGCTGAAAATTCGTTTGAAATTATCCTTGACCATGGTATACTGGGTCATTCAACCGCAACTCCGCACCGTATTGAACGCTCAAATACATATTATGCCGCATTTACAAGTGAACTAGAAACAATGTATTTTTCTTTTGTATCGGCAAACGAATTTGTCAGCATTAATATTGGTGATTTGTCCGGCAGGGTTGAATATACGTTGCTTGACAGTAAAATGCAACCGATTACAAACGGTGTTAACAATTCAAACAGCAACATTGAAATACAGTATAAAGGCAAAGCCGCTGCAAAATACTACCTTAAACTTACTGGCTCTTATTCTGAAAACATTGCCCCCTATTCTATAAAACTGTCATCAGACAACAATGAATGGATGTGGCAGATGGGTTATACCGACCTTAACACCGAAGCTTCAAATAAATTTGATTATTACGGTGATGAGGACTATTATGTTTTACCACCGCTTGTTTTACAAAATATAAACAAGTCGGTAATGCGCTTTACAAAGGCTGACACCGACATTAATGTAGTTGTATATGACGAGAATAAAACCGTTCTCGGTCAGTATGTGTACAAGCCTAACGAAACGGGCATCATTTCGCTGTACGGCCTTGAAAATGCCTATGCTATCGGCATTTATTCGTACAATGGAGATGCCAGCGGAAAAGAATACGCTTTTGTTTTTGAACATACAGAAATAACAATGCTCGACATTGGCACTTACGGTTTTGAACTCAGCCCTGTTTTTTTGGAAACAGAGGATTACTACACCGCAAGAATTAAAACGCTTGACGATAAAATGATTACCGATGTTATGTATTCTCCTCCTGCAGCCAGCATTAAAATAAGCGTTAAGCAACCGGGAAACAGTAAAATTATTGCAGCAGAACTTAACAAGCCGTTACCGTTGGTCTCGGGTAGAAACATAGTTACTTTAAGTATTGAACTTGGCGGTCTTAAAAAGGATATTACCATTGTTATTTCGCACTTACCCGAAACTGTTTCGTATACCGATTTTGCATATACAGAAACAACCATGCCTGAATCATACAGAGAAAAAATTGAGGCATTAAAAACAGCACATCCAAACTGGAAATTCACTTTTGTAAAAACAAATGTTGATTTTAATAGTTATGTAAATTCACAAGTCGGCAAATTTAGTGCTCAAGAGGTTGCTTATCGCGTTGACCCACGTAATTTCTTTGACAGCAAAAACATATTTATGTTTGAAAAATCCACATACAACGAAAGTATAAACTATTCTGTTGCGGGAATTAAAGGTATATGGGACAACGACGAAATTGCGCAATACATAATGGATGCCGCAAAATCTACAGGTCTTTCACCTTACTTTATTGCTGCGCGTGCCGCTCTCGAATCGGGCAGGGGGACAAGCAAACTTGCTACAGGTTCTGTTGCAGGATATGCGGGATACTACAATTTCTTTGGCATAGGCGCCTATGACCTTGACCCCAACAATGGCGGAGCTGCTAAAGCAAAAGCGGAGAATTGGACCTCAAAGCGACGTGCTTTAATTGAAGGCGCTGCCTGGATTAACGAGTGGTATATTTCAAATGGCCAACCAACAATTTATTTTATGAAGTTTTGTTTTATACCCGACTACAGTTGGCATCAGTATATGACTGATATTGCAGCCCCTGCAAAAGATGCTAATCTTAAATACTCGGCATATATAGCGGCGGGAACCCTTGAAGACGAAAAAGAATTTATTATACCTGTTTTTAATAATATGCCGTAAAAGTACGTCGATTTGCATAATTATTCATAGAAAATGCGTTTTATATTTATAATGTATAATAAATATAAAAAATTGTTGTATTAGGTATTGCAAATTGATAACTAATATGTTATTATATTTTTAATATTTATTTTGGAGTTACAAATGAGCAAGTTATTAAACAATCTACTAATACTTGTCGTCAACATTATTACCCTACTTGGTGATAATGCTTTTTCGGGTTGTTTTAGTAATAGGCTCAACGCAACCGCATAAACCCTTATTTCAAAGGGTGGCGGTGTAGATAACAGCAATCAAGCCTGTGGTGAAACAACCGCAGGCTTAATTTATTTTATAAAGGAGTTTGAGATGGAACTTTCAGGCGCACAAATTATTGTTGAAGCGTTAATTGATGAGGGCTGTGACACTGTGTTCGGATATCCGGGTGGTCAGGTTCTTAACATTTACGATGAACTTTACAAAAATTCTGACAGAATAAACCATATATTAACAGCGCATGAACAAGGCGCATCGCACGCTGCTGACGGTTATGCACGCTCAACCGGTAAAGTCGGTGTTGTTATTGCAACATCCGGCCCCGGTGCTACAAACCTTGTAACCGGTATTGCAACTGCTTACCTTGACTCAACACCTATGGTGGCAATTACGGGAAATGTGCCGGTTGATCTTATAGGTCGGGATAGTTTTCAAGAGGTTGATATTATGGGTATCACAATACCCATAACTAAGCACAACTACATAGTTAAAGACATAAAAGATTTAGGACCTACAATCAAAGAGGCTTTTCAAATTGCAAAGTCGGGTCGTCCGGGACCGGTACTTATTGACGTACCCAAAGATGTTCAGATAAGCAAAACTGAATGGTCGCCATCCGGTAAAGTGGCTAAAAAGCCGCTTTTAACTGCTAAGGGAAGTGACATTGAGGAAGCGGCAAAACTTATATCTTTGGCAAAACGCCCATGCATTTACTGTGGCGGCGGTGTTGTAACTGCACAAGCTTCAAAAGAAATCACAGAGCTTGCCAATAAAATTGACGCACCTGTTGGATGTTCGATGATGGGACTTTCTGCAATATCCAGTGACAGCAAATATGCACTTGGTATGCAGGGTATGCACGGCCTATACGCTTCGTCAAAAGCTATTGCAAGTGCCGACCTTATAATAGCTTGCGGTGTAAGATTTAGTGACAGAGCAACAGGTAACAAATCAAAGTTTGCCAAAGGCGCTAATATAATTCACATTGACATTGAACCGGGTGAGATTGATAAAAACATTACCGTTTCACTTGGTATTGTAGGTGATATCAAAGACGCTTTGTCAAGACTTGTTGATGCTGTTTGCAAAACCGAACATCCCGATTGGCTTGAACAGGTAGAACAATTCAAGAAAAAGACAGAGTCAAAGGCTGTAACAGACGGAAAAATGGCACCGTTTGCAGTCATTGATACCATTTGTAAATATACTGATGCAAATACGCCAATTGCAACTGATGTTGGACAGCATCAAATGTGGGTTGCTCAAAGATATAAATTTAAAGAGCCCCGAACATTAATTACAAGCGGCGGACTGGGTACAATGGGATTTGGACTGGGTGCTGCAATAGGTGCGGCATACGGTACCGGTAAAAAGACTGTACTTGTCACAGGCGACGGAAGTTTTGGAATGAATTTAAATGAACTTGCAACCGCAGTTTCGTACGGCGTGCCCGTTATTACTGTAATTATGAACAACGGCGTGCTCGGTATGGTAAGACAATGGCAGACACTATTTTATAACAAGCATTATTCAAACACCGTGCTTGACAGAAAAACCGACTTTTCGGCACTTGCAAAAGCGTTTGGTGCCGACGGATACTGTGCAACAACAATTGAGGAATTTGATATTGCATTTAAAACCGCATTTGAAAAAGGTGTCCCCGCAGTAATTGACTGCAGAATTGACAAAGATGAATTTGTTTTACCGATGACACCTCCCGGTGGATCTATAGATGATATTATAGTAAACAAAAGTGAAATTAAGATAGATTAAGGAGAGCATTATGAAAAAACAGTTTGTAATAGCACTGCGCGTGTCAAACCGTTTCGGTGTACTGACAAGAGTATCCGCAATGTTCTCACGCAGGGGCTTTAACATCGACTCGCTGACAGTAAGTCAGACAGAAACCGAGGGGGTTTCCCGTATAACTGTAGTTATGCAGGGTGACGACTACACAAGAAATCAGATTATTAAACAACTTAGCAAATTAAACGAGGTGCTTGAAATTTGCGAGATGGAAGCCGAAACATCGGTTGTACGCGAACTTGCACTTGTTAAAATTGACTGTTCGCAGGAAACAAGACAGGATATTATTACCACTGCCAACGTCTTCCGTGCAAACATAATTGATTACGGCCTTGACTCAATGGTTATTGTACTTACCGGTGAAAGTTCGAAACTTGATGCATTTATTCGAATTATGCAACCGTTTGGAATACTCGAACTTTGCAGAACGGGTGCTGTAGCGCTTGAACGCGGGATTGGCTGTCTTCGCGACAAGGATATGGAGTATATATATACTCTTGGAAGAAACAAAGATTAGTGCTTTAATGGGCATTAAATAATTTATGATTTTTATTTTTAAAGGAGAATATTACCATGGCAAAAATGTATTACGAACAGGATTGTAACCTAAATCTCTTAAATGACAAAACTATCGCAGTTATCGGCTACGGAAGCCAAGGACACGCACACGCACTTAATGCTAAAGAGTCAGGCTGTCACGTTATTATCGGCCTTTATGAAGGTTCAAAGTCTTGGGCAAAAGCGCAAGAAGCAGGCTTTGAAGTTTACACTGCTGCAGAGGCTGCTAAAAAAGCAGACATCATTATGATTCTTATTAATGACGAACTTCAAGCAGCTATGTATAAAAAAGATGTTGAGCCCAACCTTGAAGAAGGCAATATGCTTATGTTTGCTCACGGCTTTAACATTCACTTCGGACAGATTGTTCCGCCCGCAAACGTTGACGTTACAATGATTGCTCCAAAGGGCCCCGGCCATACTGTAAGAAGTGAATACGTTGCAGGCAAAGGTGTTCCATGCCTCGTTGCTGTTCATCAAGATGCTACAGGTAAGGCTCTTGATAAAGCATTGGCTTATGCACTTGCTATAGGTGGTGCAAGAGCAGGTGTTCTTGAAACAACTTTCAGAACAGAAACAGAAACAGACCTTTTTGGCGAACAGGCTGTTCTTTGCGGCGGTGTTTGTGCACTTATGCAGGCAGGGTTTGAAACACTTGTTGAAGCAGGTTATGATGAGAGAAATGCTTATTTTGAATGTATCCACGAAATGAAACTTATTGTTGACCTTATATACCAGGCAGGTTTTGCGGGTATGAGATATTCAATCTCAAACACTGCTGAATACGGTGATTACATAACAGGTAAAAAGATTATTACAGAAGATACAAAGAAAGCTATGAAGCAAATTCTTTCAGATATTCAAGACGGTTCGTTTGCTAAAGAATTCTTGCTCGATATGTCACCTGCAGGCGGTCAGGCTCACTTTAAAGCTATGAGAAAGCTTGCTTCAGAGCATCCATCGGAAACTGTCGGCAAAGAAATCCGCAAACTTTACAGCTGGAACAAGTAATTTTAATTTGATTTTTCAAGGAGAGCATCACAATGAACAGCGACAAGATGAAATCGGGAGCAGAGAGGGCGCCACAGCGCTCTTTGCTCAAGGCAATGGGATACACTGAAAGCCAAATAAGAAAACCTCTTATTGGTATTGTAAATTCTTTTAACGAAGTAATTCCAGGTCACATACACCTACAAAACATTGCTCGTGCGGTAAAAGACGGTGTACTTGCGGCAGGCGGAACACCAATGGAGTTTAACACTATAGGTGTTTGCGATGGAATTGCAATGGGACACGAAGGAATGAAATATTCACTCGTAACCCGTGAAATCATTGCCGACAGCGTTGAATGTATGGCAAAGGCTCACGCATTTGACGGTCTTGTTTTTATACCCAACTGTGACAAAATTGTACCCGGTATGCTTATGGCGGCGTGCAGAGTAAACATTCCGTCAATATTCATTTCGGGTGGTCCGATGCTCTCCAATTGCTCTGATGAGGGCGTGCCTATGGACTTAAATTCAGTATTTGAGGCTGTAGGGGCATATAAAAACGGCACAATTGATGATGAACGTTTAAACTATTTTGAAGAAAATGCCTGCCCAGGTTGCGGCTCGTGCTCGGGTATGTTTACAGCAAACTCAATGAACTGTCTATCTGAGGCGCTTGGTATTGCCTTACCGGGCAACGGTTCTGTTCCCGCGGTTCACGCTGCAAGGCTAAGACTTGCCAAAACCGCAGGTGAACAAATTTTAAAACTTATTGAAAATAACATCCGTCCTCTTGATATTATAACAAAAGAATCTTTCAAAAATGCACTTACTGTTGATATGGCGTTAGGCTGTTCGACAAATTCCGCTTTACACCTTGCAGCAATTGCAAATGAGGCCGGAGTGAATTTTGACCTGCATATGATAAACGAAATAAGTGAAAAAACACCTAATCTTTGTCACCTTGCACCTGCAGGACACCATCACATGCAAGATTTACAAGCGGCAGGCGGTGTGCGCGCTGTAATGGGAGAACTATGCGACAAAGGACTAATAGACGATTCTTTAATGACTGTTACAGGAAAAACCGTTAAAGAAAACATTGCCGGTGCACGCTCAAAAAATCCGGAAGTTATACGTAAAATTGACAATCCCTACACAAAAACAGGCGGCCTTGCAGTTTTGTTTGGCTCGCTTGCCAAAGACGGTGCCATTGTTAAGAGAAGTGCTGTAGCACCTGAAATGCTTAAGCACAAAGGCCCAGCCAAAGTGTTTGATAGTGAAGAAGAAGCCATTAAAGTTATTTACGAAGGTAAAATTAAGCCGGGTGATGTTGTAGTTATCCGTTACGAAGGACCTGCCGGCGGACCGGGTATGCGTGAGATGCTCTCCCCTACCTCTGCAATTGCAGGTATGGGACTGGACAAAGAGGTTGCACTTATTACCGATGGACGTTTTTCGGGTGCAACACGCGGTGCGGCTATCGGTCATGTATCGCCAGAAGCAGTTAACGGCGGCAATATTGCCTATGTTGAAAACGGCGATATTATAGCCATTGACATACCTAATTATTCTATCGAACTTGAGGTTAGTGAAAGCGAGCTTGAAAAGCGCAAAGCAAACACTACTCTCAAAGTTAAAACCGACCTTAAAGGATACCTTAAACGGTATTCCAAAATGGTTTCCAGCGCAGACAAAGGCGCTATAATCAAGTAGAAAGGTTTTTATCTCAATGGAAAAGAGAATTAAGATTTTTGACACTACTTTACGCGACGGCGAGCAATCTCCCGGTTGCAGTATGAACCTTAAAGAAAAAATCGAGGTTGCAAAGCACCTTGAAAGACTTAAAGTTGATATTATTGAAGCTGGTTTTGCAATTTCGTCACCCGGTGACTTTAAATCGGTTAAAACAATTGCCGAAACTGTTAAAGACTGCACTGTAGCCTCGCTTGCAAGATGCAGAATTGGTGACATTGATGCAGCTTATGAAGCGGTTAAAGGCGCAAACGACCCAAGAATTCATGTTTTTATTGCGACTTCGCCGTTACATATGCAATATAAACTCAAAATGACAGAAGACGAGGTTTTGGAAAACACCGCTAAAATGGTGCAATACGCCGCCTCGAAATGTAATAACATCGAGTTCTCGGCAGAGGACGCAACACGAAGCGATTTGGACTTTCTTGTTAAGGTTTGCGATGTTGCCATTAAAAACGGAGCAAAGGTGCTTAACATTCCCGATACTGTCGGTTATACTACACCTGACGAAATGCGTGCACGCATTGAGTATCTTATAAAAAATGTTCCAAACAGCGATAAAGTTGAATTTTCAGTGCATTGTCACAACGATCTGGGTATGGCGGTTGCAAACTCGCTTGCAGGCGTTTTGGGCGGTGCATTACAAATAGAGTGTACTGTAAACGGTTTAGGAGAACGTGCCGGAAACACCGCTCTGGAAGAGGTTGTTATGGCAATGCATACTCGCCCTCACCTTTACAACGCCGTAACAGGCATTGACACAAAACAGATTTATCGTACAAGCAATCTTATCTACAAAATCATCGGTCAAAATGCACCGTTAAATAAACCTATTGTCGGTGCTAATGCGTTTGCACACGAGTCGGGTATACATCAGCATGGTGTACTTGCAAAGAAAGAAACTTATGAGATACTCACTCCCGAATCGGTAGGCGTTCAGACAAACCAGATGATACTTGGAAAACACTCAGGTAAGCACGCATTTACAACAAGACTTACAGAACTGGGTTATACACTTACAGACGAAGAAATTGCTGTTGCATTTACTAAATTCAAAGACCTTTGTGACATCAAAAAAAGTGTTACTGACGGCGATATTGAAGCGCTTATTAACAATAATACTGTTGCGACCGAGCAGGTAGGTAAGTACAAATTTATTAAGTTTGACGTTCAGACTATGGGCAAAGCTGGTGTTTCGGCAACGATTTGCCTTAAAAAAGACGACGAATTTATTGAGTCTACTGCTCTTGGCGACGGTTCGATTGACTCGCTTTATGCCGCTATTGATAAAATTGTATTGCCGCCCGACCATACTCTTGATAAGTTTATTATCAATGCAGTTTCGGAAGGCAAAGATACTTTGGGCGAAGTTATATTAAAACTGCGCAGTGACGCGCAATCATTTAACGGTCGCGGACTTTCTACAGACATAATTGAAGCAAGTATTGAAGCTTATCTATCTGCTATAAATCAGCTTATGCAGTAAACAGAATGGAGATTAATATATGGGAATGACAATGACGCAAAAAATCCTTGCTTGTCACGCAGGGCTTGACAAGGTTGAAGCAGGTCAGCTTATAATTGCAGATCTTGACCTTGTGCTTGGAAATGACATAACTTCTCCCGTTGCTATTGCTGAATACAACAAGCTTGGTGTTGACAGCGTTTTTGACGGCAAAAAAGTTACTATGGTTATGGACCACTTTGCTCCTAACAAAGATATAAAAGCGGCAGAACAGTGTAAAATGTGCCGTCAGTTTTGCGGTGAAAAAGATATTGAACATTTTTATGATGTTGGACAAATGGGCATAGAACACGCACTGTTACCCGAAAAGGGACTTGTTGTTTCGGGTGATGTTGTAATTGGTGCTGACTCTCACACCTGTACTTACGGCGCGCTTGGTGCTTTTTCAACAGGTATTGGTTCGACCGATATGGCTTGCGGTATGGCAACCGGCAAAGCGTGGTTTAAAGTCCCCCCTGCAATTAAGTTTGAACTCAAAGGCAAACTTCAAAAATATGTATCGGGCAAAGATGTAATTTTACATATAATCGGTATGATAGGTGTTGACGGTGCTTTGTATCGTTCAATGGAGTTTGTGGGTGAAGGTGTCCATTCACTTTCGATGAGTGACAGGCTGTGTATGGCAAATATGGCCATTGAAGCGGGCGGTAAAAACGGAATATTTGAGGTTGACGACAAAACCATCGAATATGTAAAAGCGCACAGTACCCGCGAGCCGAAAATTTTTAAAGCTGATCCGGATGCTGTTTATGAAAAAGAATATATTATTGACTTATCCGAAATTAAACCGACTGTTGCTTTTCCACATCTTCCTGAAAACACGCATACCGTTGATGAAATTAAAGATGATATAAAAATTGACCAAGTAGTTATTGGTTCTTGCACAAACGGACGCCTTGAAGATCTTATCGCAGCAGAAGAAATTATGCGCGGTAAAAAGGTGGCAGACGGTGTGCGTTGTATCATTATCCCCGCTACACAGAAAATTTATCTGCAAGCACTGGAGATGGGTCTTATTAAAACCTTTATTGAATGCGGTGCTGCTGTTTCAACACCGACCTGCGGTCCTTGTCTTGGCGGACACATGGGTATTCTTGCAAAAGGCGAACGTGCAGTTGCCACAACAAACCGAAATTTTGTCGGCAGAATGGGCCACCCCGAATCAGAAGTTTACCTTGCAAGCCCTGAGGTTGCCGCAGCTAGTGCTATCACAGGCAAGATTTCTCAAGCTAAGGAGGTAATGTAACAATGAGATTTGAAGGAAGCGTAATTAAATACGGTGATAATGTTGACACTGATGTTATTATACCTGCCAGATATCTTAACACTATTGACAAAAAAGAACTTGCATCTCACTGTATGGAAGACCTTGATACTACCTTTACAAAGCGTGTAAAAAGCGGAGATATTATGGTTGCAGGCTGGAACTTTGGATGCGGCTCGTCGAGAGAACACGCACCGATTGCAATTAAAGAAAGTGGAATCTCGCTTGTTATTGCAAAAAGCTTTGCTCGAATTTTTTATCGCAACTCAATCAACATAGGTCTTGCCATTCTTGAATGTCCTGAAGCTGTAGATGAAATAAATGAGGGAGATATTATTGATGCCGACCTTGATGCCGGTATTATTTATAACAAAACTAGTAATAAGCAATATAAAACCCACCCATTTCCACAGTTTATACAAAATATTATTCTCAGCGGCGGACTTGTTGAGTCTGTCAAAAAAGGCATTTTGAAATAAGAAAGAAGGATTTAAAGTGAAATACAACATCGCTCTGCTAAAGGGTGACGGTATCGGTCCCGAAATTGTTGACAGTGCTGTAAAAGTTCTTACAAAAGTGGGACAGAAATACGGACACAGTTTTGATTTTAATGAATACTTAATAGGCGGAAGTGCATACGACGCTGTTGGAAAGCCGTTGCCGCAAGAGACAATTGACGGCTGTCTTGCAAGTGACAGTGTTTTACTTGGTGCTGTAGGCGGACCGAAATGGGACAGTTTGCCTGGTGATGTTCGCCCTGAAAAAGCCTTGCTTGGCATTCGTGCAGCACTTGGTCTTTACACCAATTTGCGCCCTGCTAAGTTATACCCTGCCCTAAAGGAAGCTTGTCCGTTGCGCGAAGAGGTTGCCGCAAAGGGTTTTGATTTACTAATGATACGTGAACTTACCGGCGGTATTTATTTTGGTGAAAGGGGACGCAGAGAGGGTGAATATGGGCCCGAAGCTTACGACACTGAATGTTACAGTGAAATGGAAGTTGAACGTATTGCCCGTGTTGCATTTGACTCGGCAAGACTCAGAAACAAAAATGTCATCAGCATTGATAAAGCTAATGTGCTTGAAAGTTCACGACTTTGGAGAGAGGTTGTGCACAGAGTTGCAAAGGAATATCCCGATGTAACTGTAAGCGATATGCTTGTTGACAATGCTGCAATGCAACTTATTAAGAATCCGCAACAGTTTGATGTAGTTGTAACATCAAATATGTTTGGAGATATTTTATCAGACGAGTCATCTCAGATTACAGGCTCGATTGGTATGCTGGCTTCTGCTTCGCTTGGTGAAACAAAACGCGGTCTTTACGAACCTATACATGGCTCGGCTCCTGACATTGCAGGAACCGGACTTGCAAACCCAATTGCTACTATACTTTCTGCTGCAATGATGCTTCGTTTTTCATTTAATCTTGAAGCAGAGGCAAATGAAATTGAAAATGCAGTTGATAAGGTATTAAACGACGGCTACCGCACGGCTGATATTGTGGGAACAAGCGGTGTTACCCCTCTTACCACCGTACAGATAACCGAAAAAATTCTTGAAAATATATAATGAAGGTGAAAATTATGCAGGAAATTAAGGTTACTCTTACTAAAAACAAAAAAGAAAAGCCACCCGTTGAGGCGCTTGGTTTTGGCAAATATTTTACTGACCACATGTTTATTATGGATTACTACGAAGGTAAAGGCTGGGTTGACCCCAGAATTGTACCTTACGGTCCATTACAGCTTGACCCGTCGGCTATGTGTTTACATTATGGTCAAGAGGTTTTTGAAGGTATGAAAGCTTACCGCAGAGAAAACGGAGGCGCCGCACTATTCAGACCTGAAAAGAATATGGAAAGACTTAATGTATCAAACGAAAGACTTTGTATTCCGCTTATTGATGAAAGTTTTGCTGTAGAAGCAGTAAGAAAGCTTGTAGAAATAGACAAGGATTGGATTCCCGACGGAGAAAATACAGCACTTTATATCCGTCCGTTTATCATTGCAGCCGATGCAGCCCTTGGCGTACATCCTGCTAAGCATCTTATGTTTATCGTTATTATGTCGCCTGTTGGATCATATTATAAAGAAGGCATAAACCCTGTTAAAATTTATGTTGAGCAAAAATATGTTCGTGCTGTTAAGGGCGGTATGGGATTTACCAAAACAGCAGGTAACTATTCTGCATCACTGAAAGCACAAGATGAGGCTGAAAAGAAGGGATACACTCAAGTTTTATGGCTTGACGGCATCGAAAGAAAATACATTGAAGAAGTTGGTACTATGAATGTATTTTTCAAAATTGACGGAGAAGTAATAACTCCTTCTCTTGAAGGATCAATTCTTAGCGGTATTACAAGAATGTCATGTATTGAAGCTCTAAAAAACAACGGCTACAAAGTTTCTGAGCGCAGATTATCTCTTGACGAAGTTGTAAATGCTGCACATGAAGGTAAACTTGAAGAAGCTTTTGGAACGGGTACTGCAGCTGTTATATCTCCAATCGGTCAACTTATTGTAGGTGACGAGAAGATTGAAATTAATAACGGTAAAATAGGTAAAGTTTCACAATTCCTTTATGATACAATTGTAGGTATACAAAACGGTAAAATTGAAGATACTTACGGTTGGGTAAAAAATGTTTAAAAATAAAAAAATCCGCTAAATGCGGATTTTTTTATTGCAACAATGTTAAAAATGTAGTATCATATACAAGGATATTTTAAAAGGAAGGTTTAAATTGTGAAAAAGGGGTTTGACAACGACAAATATATACAACTTCAGTCAGAACAAATTCGCAAACGCATTGACCAATTTGGCGGCAAGCTATACTTAGAGTTTGGCGGAAAACTGTTTGACGATTACCATGCAGCACGCGTTTTACCAGGTTTTGAACCAGACAGCAAACTCAGAATGCTTTTAAACCTTCGCGATGAGGCTGAAATTATAATCGCAATTAATGCTGATGATATAGAAAAGAATAAAGTACGTGGTGACCTTGGCATTACTTATGATGAAGATGTATTAAGGCTTATCAGATTATTCAGAGAAATCGGACTATATGTTGGCAGCGTTGTAATTACTCGTTATGCAGGACAATCAGGTGCAGATTCTTTCAGACGCAGGCTTGAAGACATTAATGTTGCAAGTTTTGTGCATTATTCAATTCCGGGTTATCCTTCTGATGTTGACAAAATTGTAAGTGAACAAGGCTACGGCAAAAATGATTATATCGAAACCATCCGTCCGCTTGTGGTTGTTACAGCACCAGGGCCCGGAAGTGGTAAAATGGCGACTTGTCTTTCACAATTATATCATGAATATCACCGTGGAATTAAAGCGGGTTATGCAAAGTTTGAAACCTTCCCCGTTTGGAATTTGCCATTAAAACACCCTGTTAATATAGCATACGAGGCAGCAACGATAGACCTTGACGACTTGAATATGATCGACCCGTTTCACCTTGAAAAATACGGTGTAACGACAGTTAATTACAATAGAGATGTAGAAATCTTCCCTGTTCTTCGTGCAATGCTAAAACAAATTCAAGGCACATCCCCCTACCACTCTCCTACTGATATGGGTGTAAATATGGCGGGTTATTGCATAACTGATAATGATATAGTTAGCAACGCATCAAAACGGGAAATCCTAAGAAGATATTATCAAACTGCAGTAAATGAGAAAAGATTGGGCACCGACGGCTCACAAACCGAAAAAATGAAGTTGCTGTTAAATCAAGCATGTGTTACTCAAAATATACGGCCTGTTATTGATGCCGCAATTGACAGGGCAAAACTAACAAATGCGCCCGCAGGTGCACTGGAATTACCCGACGGTAGTATAGTAACCGGAAAAACATCTTCATTGCTTGGTGCTTCTGCAGCATTACTTTTAAATGCACTCAAAAAACTTGCGGGCATTGCTCCGGAAAAAGATATTATCAGTCCTTTGGCACTTGAACCTATTTGTGACCTTAAAGTCAATCACTTACATCATAAAAACCCAAGATTACATTCTGATGAGGTGTTGGTGGCTCTTAGTATTAGTTCGACCGGAAGCGAGGATGCACGAAAAGCAATGAGTCAGCTTGAGAAGTTACGTAATTGTGACGCGCATTTCACTGTTATTTTGTCACAAATTGACGAAAAAATATACAAGGCTCTCGGTATAAGTGCAACATCCGAACCTAAAATAGAGATAAAATAAAGCAAAAAACTTGGAAGCAATAGCTTCCAAGTTTTATTTTTTATCGCAGTCAAAAGCTTTAGTTTTCACACAATAAGTTACAGGGATTTTTATTAGAATTTTTTGAGTAATTGTTACTTTGTAGGTGCAACCTTTGGTATCTACATCTATTTCGGGGTCACCGCCACAAAAAACGCTAATATCTCCAACTTTTGCTGTAGGGGTTATTTCAACCGGCACACTAACTGCTGTATAAACTGCACATTCTTTTTCACAGCCGTCTGCACAATTTTGTTCGCAGCGAGGTGCTATATCATTTTTATAATCCATTATTTAAATATCCTTCTTTCTTTAGAGTAACACTGTTACCCTATATATAGAGCAGTTACGCTCTAATAATATAATATGAAAAAAAGGAATGTCTGTGAGACATTCCTTTTTATTTATAATTTTTAAATTATGCTTTGAAAAGATTTTCAAGTACAGATGCGATTACACTGTCAGTTACTACAGTTGCACCAAGCGTTGCTGTGTAAATTTCCTCTGTGTTTGCCCAATATGCTGCATCATCACCAAAGAGTGAAAGGTCGATAGCTGCAACACGAGCAACAATACCAATAAACTCTGCCTCTGTCATCTTGCCGTTTGATTTAACAGTTGTAACTGTTTCAAATGTACCTACATTAGCATAGTCTTTGTACCAACCTTCAGGAACTTCTCTTACATAGTAATCGGTATCTAAACCTTCAAACTCACCGGGAACAACAGTTGTTGTACCGTTACCGCCGGTTGTACCGTTACCGCCGGTTGTGCCGTTATTACCAGATGTTGTATCATCACCTGATGTTGTACCGTTACCGCTGGTTGTATCATCACCTGATGTTGTACCGTTACCGTTTGGTTTTTTGTTATCATCAGGGTCGGTTTCTTCATTTCCAGATTCTTCTTCGCCCTTCTGAACATCAACATTCTGTTTTGTTGTATCAACACTACCGATACTTGAAATTGAATCTGCAACCTTTTCTACTTCGATTTTATCGTTTGTACAAGTAATAAGCATACCCTTAGCACCGTCACCTGTAGGTGCACCGCAAGTTGCAGATGCGTATCTTGATCCACCTTCGGTAAATGATGTATTTCCGCTTTCGCCGGTAACTACAAGGTTAACGTCAAGACCTGCAAAAGATTTTGTAAGGTTAACACCGCAGTTATTAGTAAGGTCATCTGCATGGGCAAAAACAATGTTGTATTTGCCGGGGAAAATTTCAGGAATAGTATTTGCAAGCCAATTAACCTGCTCTTTACGTATATCATCAAATGCGGCATAACCGTTATATGATGCATCATTATCAGGTTTTTCTGCACCGGTGTCAAGACCGATGATCGAAAGATCGCCGAATGCCGAGTTAGAATAGAAATTACCGTTAATTGCCTCAGATGTAGTTACACGAATGTATCTCCACAATCTGTTTGCAAATTCACCGGTAGTTTCACCTTCACCGCGAAGGAATAAAACAGGAACTTTACCGCCAAATGAGATTGTACTCATTATATTTAAATATGTATTGAATTCTTCTTCGGTATTAAGAGATTTTACAATATTACCAAGAGCAACAATCATATCAGGTGTTGTTTTTGCTGCTGTTTTAATTGAATCTGCACCTTCAACATCACCATCTAAATTGCCAACCGCCAAAATTGTATATTTCTTTTGGTTATTTGTTGCCTTACCATCAAACTTAATGGAAACACCATCAGTCCAAGGACCGTAAGCAGTACCGGTTGATGAGTTTTTATAACCCGAACCTGAATATCTTGTAATTACACGGTTTTTAATAATGTAGTTATTACCCTGTAGATCTTCTTTGGGAATTTTAACTGAGTGAGTGGTATCGTGTGTACGAACCATACCAGCAGCATAGCTGAGGAAACGTTCGGTTCCGTTTGATGATGTAACATCAACATAAGCCGCTACATTTACATTGCTGTCAGGTGTAGTTTGCCAGATTACTGAATAGTAAGCGCCGCAATCAAATACTACAGGATCTGTAATAATATTAACAGCTGTGGCTGCTGCCGCGCCTTTAATTGAAGCTGTTGAAACACCTGCCACTGCAGGAGAAGTTACATTTTCTTCTACAATTTCTTCTGTAGCAACATCTTCTTCCACTTCTTTAACTTCTTCTTTTTGTTCTTCAACAACTGCAGTTTTTGCAGGCGTTACAGAAGAACCGTTTTCTTTAGCAGAAATTGCATCTTCATAAAAGATATCGCCTGAAATTGTAAATGCTTTAATTTTAATTTGATCATCTACAAAAGTTAAAAGTGTTGCACGGGTGTCAGTATAGTTATTATCTGCAGTATTTCCTGTGCCGTAACCGCCGCAAAGGAGAAGCGGATATTTTGTAGCAAGGTTATATGTACCTACACGATAAAGTTTTTGGCTGTGGTAGTGACCTGAAACAAGAAGGTCTGTACCATAAGAAAAGAGAGATGTTAAAACTTCTTCTGTGAAATATACACCTGTCCACTGAGGAGAGTGGCTGATAGCTACCTTATATTTTGCACCTTCATCGTAACCACCGATATTTTCAAGCCAAAGCAACTGTTCTGCCTTGTAATGTTCCATATCGGTCTGCTCACCGTACTCAATATGTCCGTCTACTTTATCCTCACCAATATCACCTGCGATAAAGGAAACGGGACCATAACTAAAACGAGTATAAAGAGCGTTTGTATCAAATACAAAATAATCATCAAGTTTTTGTGCCCAGATACCACGGTTTTCATGGTTACCACGCAAGTAGATTACCGGTTTTGTACCGCCACTTGAAGCGTTAACACCTGCATTAAGGACAGCGTTAAACGAGGCTTCTGTACTCATGTAGTCGGCTATGTCACCACCAAGAACTACAAGGTCTGCACTCTTAAAATATGTATCGGAAACTTTTTTGATGCTATTTAACATACCGTTATAACGGTTAGAGTCTGTAGGAACTAGATGGGTGTCAGTCATAAAACCAACTTTAACCTCTTGCTGACCTTTATAGCCAACAAAGTTGCTGCTGTGCTGTATAGGTATTCCTGCCTGAATGTCATAGCCTTTACGGGATGTAACGGGAGCCGCGAAAGCTGTATATGAACCGGCTGCATCCAAATGTTTTTTGGAAACACGTACAACGTGGGTGTTGTCGGTTGTACGAACTACACCGTTTCTCTGGTCATATACTGTGTATTTTTTGCCTTCATATGTATAAGTTACATAACCAAGGCCGGTCACATTATTTTTCCAGATAATGTTGTAATAATCACCACCACCGATATACACAACAGGGGTGTACAACCATGTAATGCTGTCTGCATTTACCGGTATGCAAAATACCGAGAAGAGAGAAAGCACCATGAATACTGTCAAAAGTAATGACAAAATTCTGTTTTTCATAATATTTCACCTCAAAATAAATTTACAATAGTCTAAAGGTAATTATAGTATATATTATAATATACCAATTGTCAAACTTTTTATTGTTAACTTTACAAAAAATCTGTCCGTTTTTTGTTTTAAATCTGTAAATTTTGTTAACATTAGTTTTTGCTATTATATAAAATATATCTTTGTAAGTCAAATAGCTGAATTTCGGTGCGTATAAAATACCAAAAGCTTTAACCTTTATAAGTATGTCAAATTGCACAAATAGTGAATAAAGAACAAAATTTAAGGCGATTTTTTGTCATGCGTTTTATGCTTTATTGACAAAAATACTTATTTATTTTTGTTATTTTATCACAAACTTTTTTGTTTTGTCTGAAAATATTTAAAATGCCCTGCGTTCTCAAACACAAGTGATTGAGTTTGCAAATTTACATTTTTATAAACTTTGGCGATTTTTACCTACCGTGCACAATTAATGCCAACAATTTTGTCGAATTTGATAAATAATTTTGTTTTTTTAAAAAATATATTGTTTAATTCTAAATTTATGTTATAATTATTTGTGGCTTAAAACATAAATTTGTATATTTTATTTTGGAGGTAAATAAACATGTCTAAAAAGTTCGTTTATCTGTTCAAAGAGGGCGATGCCTCAATGAGAAATCTTCTCGGCGGTAAAGGCGCCAACCTCGCTGAAATGACGAAACTCGGTCTTCCTGTTCCTCAGGGCTTTACTGTTACAACAGAAGCTTGTAC